>NZ_JBMKHS010000031.1:0-53084 GCF_049238105.1 Enterobacter cloacae complex sp. IR5418
GAAGATGCGTGATCTGATCCTTCAACTCAGCAAAAGTTCGATTTATTCAACAAAGTCAAAGCGTAGTCTTTCCTGTACTCGTCATAGGTTTTGGTTTGTTATGGCTTCACCTATTCCCTGAGTACTGTCTGTCATTAACATTGTTCACAATCATTATTCTGGTTTGGTTGTTTCCTCGACTCACCTCACGCTTAACAAAACTGAAATAAAAGGATTTACTATGTCTAATCCAGCTTATATGTGGTTAACGGATGAAAATGGTTCACCGATGATTGGCTCATCTTTGGTCTCCGGGCGTATCGGTGCCATTGAGTTGAAATCACTGACTCATAATGTCAATATCCCAGCCGATAGCAATACAGGTCGCCTGACGGGCACACGAATTCACGCACCGATTATGTTTCAGAAAGAATTCGATCGCGTTACCCCCCTTTTATACAAAGCTTTAACGACTGGAGCCACACTCAAATCAGCTATGATAAAAATGTACATAATTAACGAAGCTGGAATTGAAAGCGAATACTTTAACATATTCCTGGACAATGTTAAAATCACATCCATAACACCTGATTTATATCCTGGCGCAGGTTCTGGCACTCACCTGGAAACAATCCTTCTACGTTATGAAAATATTACCTGGAAGCACTGTGATGGTAATATCGTTTACAAAGATAGCTGGAACCACAGAGTTACAGCATAAACGTTTGGCACTGTCTAACTCCACAGTGCCATATTTCTCCCGTCTGGTATACCATCAAGCTCATTGCAGATAACACAGGTCATGATTAATGAAGCTACTCTTTTTTTTACTTTTCGCCCTGTATCCGCTCGCGGTCGCAGAAAACATTTATGCACCGGGTCAGGCGGCGCTTAAATTCAATCAATGATATATCGCACAGTTAGAACAGAACAAACCGCCCATACTCAATCCAGACATGATGAATGTTTACGTTGCCTCTGGGACAATTGCAGCCATAAAAGAATTGTATTCAGGCGACAGTAACGAAAAAGATATGCCCGACGCGGATATGTTTATCAAAGCGCAGGACTGGAATAATGACTGGAATCAGATAACCGTCTTACATTCAGATTTTGACGTCGTTTGCACAAACGTCTATATCGCGTTTGGTAAGAAGCAAGATCATGTTGTTGAAGATTGCCTCATTGAAGAGCAAGGAAAATGGAAAGTGCAATCGGCAACGCTAATTAAATAACAGGCTTAAACCCCCTGTCGTAATACTAAAAGCACATGGTAGCCAAATGACCACCATGTGCAATTAATTCACTACTTCACACGCTTCGCAATAATCTCATCCGCCACATTCCGCGGCGCTTCCGCGAAATGATGGAACTCCATCGTATACGTCGCGCGTCCCTGGGACATCGATCGCAGCGTGGTGGCATAGCCAAACATCTCAGCCAGCGGGACGTCAGCGCGAATAATCTGGCTGCCGTACTGCTCTGCCATCCCCTGCACCATGCCGCGACGGGAGGAGAGATCGCCCATAATGTTTCCGGCGTACTCTTCCGGCGTTTCCACCTCAACGTGCATGACCGGCTCGAGAATAACCGGATCCGCCCGCCGTGCGCCCTCTTTAAAGCCGAGGATCGCCGCCATGCGGAAGGCCATCTCCGAGGAGTCGACGTCGTGGTACGAGCCAAACGTCAGCGTCGCTTTCACATCCACAACCGGATAGCCCGCCAGCACGCCGCTGTTCATGGCCTCACGCAGCCCTTTTTCAACGGACGGAATATACTCGCGCGGCACCACGCCGCCCTTGGTGGCATCTTCAAATTTAAAGCCACTTCCAGGCTCCAGCGGCTCCAGGCTCAGGACAACATGACCATACTGCCCTTTCCCGCCGGACTGTCGGACAAATTTACCTTCAATATCCTTCACCGCTTTACGCAGGGTTTCGCGGTAGGTGACCTGCGGACGACCAATGTTCGCCTCTACGCCAAACTCACGCTTCATGCGGTCAACGATGATTTCCAGATGCAGCTCGCCCATCCCGGAGATAATCGTCTGGCCGGACTCTTCGTCCGTGTGCAGGCGGAACGACGGATCTTCCGCCGCCAGACGCTGTAGGGCGATCCCCATTTTCTCCTGATCGGCCTTGGTTTTCGGCTCAATCGCCAGCGAAATAACCGGGTCCGGAAACTCCATCCGTTCAAGGGTGATCACCGCATTCGGGTCGGTCAGCGTGTCACCGGTGGTGACGTCTTTCAGCCCGACACAGGCTGCGATATCCCCTGCGCGCAGCTCGTCCACCTCATGGCGATCGTTGGCATGCATCAGCACGATGCGTCCGATACGCTCTTTCTTGCCCTTCACCGGGTTGTACACCGC
Source organism: Enterobacter cloacae complex sp. IR5418 (assembly GCF_049238105.1). Classification (NCBI taxonomy): domain Bacteria; kingdom Pseudomonadati; phylum Pseudomonadota; class Gammaproteobacteria; order Enterobacterales; family Enterobacteriaceae; genus Enterobacter; species Enterobacter cloacae complex sp. IR5418. The sequence goes on from NZ_JBMKHS010000031.1 coordinate 2,351, forward strand.
GTCGCCTTTGCGCAGTATGCCGGAATAGACGCGGATAAAGGTCAGCTGGCCGACGTACGGATCGCTCATCAGTTTGAAGGCCAGCGCCGAGAACGGCTCATCATCGCTTGGGTGGCGCTCGGCGTGCTGTCCGTCTTCATCAACACCGTCAATGGCGGGCACGTCCAGCGGAGACGGCATCAGCTCAATCACCGCGTCGAGCATGCGCTGCACCCCTTTGTTCTTAAAGGCGCTGCCGCACAGCATGGGCTGTATTTCACCGGAGATAGTCCGGATCCGCAGCCCTTTGATGATTTCCGCTTCATCCAGTTCGCCCGTCTCAAGGTACTTATCCATAAGTTCCTCGCTGGCTTCTGCCGCCGCCGAAACCATTTTTTCTCGCCACGCCTGGGCGGTGCTCAGCAGATCGTCGGGCACCGGCGCGTAGCTAAACGCCATACCCTGCGTTGCATCGTCCCACAGAATGGTGCGCATCTTGATGAGATCTACCACGCCGGTGAAGTGTTCTTCTGCCCCCACCGGGATCACAATCGGGACCGGATTAGCTTTCAGGCGCTCCTGCATCATCTGTACCACGCGGAAGAAATCCGCACCCGGGCGGTCCATTTTGTTGACGAAGGCCAGCCGCGGGACGTGATATTTATTCGCCTGACGCCAGACGGTTTCCGACTGCGGCTGCACGCCACCAACGGAGTCATAGACCATTACCGCGCCGTCGAGCACACGCATGGAACGTTCCACCTCAATGGTGAAATCTACGTGCCCGGGGGTGTCGATAATATTGATGCGGTGCGGTTCAAAGCCTCTGTCCATACCGGGCCAGAAACAGCTCACCGCCGCCGACGTAATGGTGATCCCGCGCTCCTGCTCCTGCGCCATCCAGTCGGTGGTTGCCGCGCCATCGTGTACTTCACCCAGCTTGTGGCTCATCCCGGTGTAAAACAGAATGCGCTCAGTGGTGGTGGTTTTACCGGCATCGATATGCGCGGAGATACCGATGTTGCGATAACGTTCGAGTGGAATGGGTCGGGGCATGATATTTCCTTACGTCGTTATGACGGGTATGTGACGACCGGGATGGTCGCGTATTCGTTCGTTTGTTATAATAGTCCCATTGTACGAGTATTATCGAACTATTTTTTAACGGTTGACCTATTGTTGATATAGCTCAATCTGACGTGAGACGCAGGAAAACGATGATCCCAAACCACCCGGAACCTGAACAAATAGTGTTGGAAAATGTGCTCTTCGCCCTCGGCAATCCGCTGCGACTGGCGATTATCCGCAGGCTGGCCGACGGCAGCGAACTGAGCTGTAACGCGCTGCGCCCGGAAGAGGTAGTGAAATCTACCATGACCCACCACTGGCGCGTCCTGCGCGACAGCGGCGTGATCTGGCAGCGCCCGCAGGGGCGCGAGAATATGATTTCACTGAGAAGAGAGGATCTGGACGCCCGTTTTCCAGGGCTGATGGCGATCTTGCTCCAGGCTAAGTAGCGGCAGCGTCCTCAAGACGATAAACCGGAACGCGCCGTGTTGTTCCGGTAAGGGTGTCGAACACCTCCGTATCGGACGTCGCTATTCTCATCCCGGTCTTCCTTAACCGCTGCACGTCGGCGGCTATGCGCTGGATACCAAACCAGAAAAGCCCGTCAAGCGCGGTGACCGCAAGCCCTTGTTCGAGCGCCATCTGGAGGCGCTCGCGGGGGGCTTTCACCTGCTGGGCAATTTGTCGGTAAGGCACTTCCGAGCCGCCGAACGCGTCGATTCGCTGAATACGGGTCTTCAGGTGGTAGGTAAACTCATCGGGAATGCCGTTCAAATCCTGTTTAAGGCTGTAGACGCAGCCAAACCGCTTGCCGTTGAACAGGACATTTTTTTGACTAAGCTGAAACTCATTTCTGATGCCATCAATCAGCTGCGGTGCGCGGGTAAGAAGTAACCGGAAGGGAAGCTCAAAGCTGGTCACATAATCCACATTCAGCAGCGCGAGACGCAGACGCTCTTCGGCCCCGGATTTCTGGTCATGACACTCACGTATCACTTCCGCCCACTGCCGCGTCAGGCGTTCCGGCTCGGCGGCTTCGGTGAGGTGGTATTTTTCAAGATGATAATCGACTCTTCCGGTCATGTGTGGCATCCCGTCAATGTGGATGCGCTAATTCTATCCAGCGCGGCGGGTTTTATAAAGGGCGGAGCGCACCCGCATCCGCCCTGCCGGGCTACTGCTGAATACTCGACCGGTCCGAAATATCGCTGGCAGATAAGGTTCTTGCGGATGAGGCGATCTGTTTTTTGCGTTTATACCGGTCCGGCTGGCCTTCAGGGCGGGTTTTGAACCGGCGATGCAGCCACATATATTGCTCGGGCGCCATCATCACGGCGCGCTCAATCGCCCGGTTCATCTGCGTGGCTACCGACACTTTATCGCCCCCCTGCAAGGTCTCGCTGATATCTTCGAGAATAATCAGCTCATACCCTGTACCGTCTTCTTTTCTGCGCGGTACAAACGGGATCACGGCCGGTCTGGCACTTTTCACCAGCATGTAGCTCCCGGCGGTTGTCGCAGCATCCGGGACGGCAAAAAACGGCACAAACACGCTATTCGTTTTGCCATAGTCATGATCCGGGGCATACCACAGGATCTCATTTTGCTTCAGCGCGCGGATCATGCCCTTCAGGTCATAGCGGTCAAGCATGGTTTTATTGGAACGCAGACGACCACGCGTCTGTAGCCAGTCAAGCAACGCATTATTGTTGGGACGATACACACCAATTCCCGCGTTAAGCATGCCGAAGATGCGCGCGCCCAGCTCCAGCGTCAGAAAATGCATGCCAATCAGCACCACGCCCATTCCCTGCGTCCGCGCCTGTTCCATATGTTCATAGCCCGTCACGCTGAAGTGTTTGCGCACGCGCCAGTCGGGCCAGAACCACGCAATCCCCGTTTCGATGACGCCCATCCCGACCGATTCAAAATTACGCTCAAGCAGACGCTCGCGCTCATCCTCTTTCATCTCCGGAAAACAAAGTTCAAGGTTACGTCTGGCAATGTCCACGCGGCGTGGAAGCAGACGCATGGCCAGGCGCCCAAGCCCGTGCCCTGTTTTTAACAGAAGCGGATAGGGAAGCTGAACCGTACACCAGAGCGCGGCAATGCCAGCCCAACTGAGCCAGTAACGGGGATGAATAAAGGCGAGTGAAAACTGAGGTAATTTTGTCATGAAAAAATTATCCTTTTACTATTTGTACTTAATGTAGTGCAGTTGCAGTGCTTACCTGCTGATTTAACGGATATTGTTCGGAGGGATGAATTGTAGCGGAATCGTTATGGTTTTTATTATCGATTTTTGCGAAACGGAATCAACGTGAGGTTTGCCGGGTGAAATTGCCCCACCCGGCTTGTGAATTACATCGAATAGCCGGGTTTCTTAATCAGTTCATCCAGTTTCGGGCCGATCTCGGTATCCCAGACCTGCGCCTTCCAGTCTGCTTCCTGAACTTCGTGAAGCGCCACGGAGATTGAGCGATCTTTGCTGTTCAGATGACGCACGATCGCGTTCGCGATATCCGCCGCCAGGGCCGTTTTTTGTTCTTCAGTCAGGTCGCGGGGAAAACATTTAATATCAACGTGTGGCATGAGCAGGGCTCCTTTGATAAGTGAGCATTCCACGTTATCAGATTATGTCGTTAGCTTTTAGCACCTTGTGCAGTTCCGGCAGCGCACAGACGGCATCCGCGATGGCGGTGATACCAGGCGTGTTGGCGGCAAACCACTCATGACGTGGCCCCCAGGTCCGCGCGACGGCGATATAGACGTCAAGCAGCGTTAGCTGTTGGCCAAAAGCGAAAGGCGAGGCACTGAGCTGGCTGTCAAACCACAGATAAAGAGATTTACGGTACTCAATACAGTTTTTCCTGAGCTGTTCCGGCGCATCCGGCGCCCAGCGTTCCGGATAATCTGCATACGTAAACGTGGGATAGACGTTTGCCACAAACCAGACGAGCAAACGCTGAAACTGTTGGCGCTCGGCCTGCCCGACGGGCGGCGCGAGATCGGGACATCGGTCGAGCACCATCAGGGCGATGGCCGCGGTTTCCGTCATTATTGTTCCGTTTTCCAGTTCGAGCGTGGGGACCTGGCACAGCGGATTGCGTTTTAGCAGCAGCTCACGCTGCGGGCCGGGCTGGTCAAACCCGTCCACGTTGACAAATTGATACGGGATATCTGCCAGGGTCAGCATCACCTCACTGATTGCCGAGCCCCAGCCGGGTACGCCATAGAGTTTAATCATGTTGCCCCCTCGGGGATAAAACCCTAAGTGTAGAGCACCATGAGCGGGTTATCCCAGGCGGGAAAACTACAATACTTTTGACAAAAACTGGCGCGTTCGCGGGTGCGACGGACGGTTTAACACCTCGTCGCTGCTGCCCTGCTCCACAATTTTTCCGTCGACCATAAACACCACCTGGTCCGCCACTTCCCGGGCAAAGCCGATCTCATGGGTGACCACCACCAGCGTGGTGCCGGAACGGGCCAGCTTTTTAATCACGTCCAGCACTTCGCCCACCAGTTCCGGATCCAGCGCCGAGGTTGGCTCGTCAAACAGCATCACGCGCGGGCGCAGCGCCAGCGCGCGGGCAATGGCGATGCGCTGCTGCTGGCCGCCGGAGAGGTGACGAGACCAGGCATCGGCTTTATCGCGCAGCCCTACCACATCCAGCAGGCTGTAGGCGTTCTCAACAGCCTCTTTTTTAGTGAATTTTTTATGCGCGACGGGCGCTTCAATCAGATTTTCCAGCACCGTGAGGTGCGGAAAGAGATTGAAGTTCTGAAACACGTACCCAACGTTGACGCGCTGTTTGAGGATCTCTTTCTCTTTTAGCTCGTAGAGTTTGTCACCCTGACGGCGATAGCCGATGTAATCCCCGTCTATCTGAATAAAGCCTTCGTCTACGCGCTCCAGATGGTTAATGGTGCGCAGCAGCGTCGATTTCCCCGAGCCGGAAGGACCGAGGATCACCGTCACGGAGCCCGGCGGGATCTCAAGCGTGACGTTATCGAGCGCTTTATGTCGGCCAAAAAACTTACTGACGCCGGTAATGGAAATGTGTCCTTCAGGAGAGGCTGGCATGAACAGGCTCCTGTGCTGGCGAAGAGGTAATGGAACGTGCGCGACGGGCTGCCCGGCTCTGGCTTACGGCGGATCGGCGCTCGCTGCGGGCGAGCGCTCGCTCAACAATATGCTGGATGGCAGAGAGAACGGTGGTGATCACCAGATACCAGACGGCGCCGACCATCAACAGCGGGATCACCTCCTGCGTGCGGTTGTAGATCATCTGTATCGTGTAGAACAGTTCCGGCATCGCCAGCACGTAAACCATTGCCGTCCCTTTGGCGAGGCTGATGATTTCGTTAAACCCGGACGGCAGGATGGTGCGCAGCGCCTGCGGGAGAATAATACGCACGGTGCGACGCCACGCCAGCAGCCCCAGCGCAGCGGCCGCCTCATACTGACCGTGATCGACCCCAAGGAAGCCCCCGCGAATGATCTCCGCGGTATAGGCGCTCTGCACCAGCGTCAGCCCCACGATGGCGGTAGAAAACTGCCCGAGCACGTTGATGGTGTCAAAGCTGCCCCAGGTAATGCCGGTAAAAGGCACGCCGAGAGAGAGCGTGTCGTACAGATAGGAGAAGTTATAGAGGATGATCAGCACCACGATCAGCGGCAGCGAGCGGAACAGCCAGATGTAACCCCAGGCCAGGCTGCTCAACAGCCATGATGAGGAGAGCCGCGCCAGCGCCAGCATGCCGCCCGTCACCACGCTCAGCACGGTAGCTATCAACGTCAGCAGCAGCGTCTGACCGACGCCTTCGAGGATCACCGGGTCGAAGAACCAGCGGGCAAAAACCGCCCACTCCCAGCGCGGATTAAAGGCCACGGACTGGATCACGACCGCCAGCACAAACAGCGCCACCACGGCGCCAGCAGCGCGCAGCGGATAACGTGCCGGGACCACTTTTATGGTTTCAACGTTGCTCATCGTCGCTCCTTATGCGGTTTTGCTGAGCGCTTCGCGGATCAGCGTTTTGGTGAAACGTAGCCGACCATCGAACGGCGGCTGGCTGTACTCTTCCGGATCGCGGTTGAGATCGAACTGCGGCTGATACCCCTGGCTGAGATAGAGCCGCACCGCCTCCGGCTGACGAAACCCCGTTGTCAGGTAGATGTGGCTGTAGCCCGCCAGCACCGCCCGGCGCTCCAGCTCCTGCACCACGCGCGCGGCGAGTCCCTGCTGGCGCAGCGTTTTATCCGTCCAGATGCGTTTGATCTCTGCGGTATGTTCGTCGAAAGGCTTGTACGCACCGGTGGCGATGATTTCGCCATCGCGCTCCAGGACGATAAACAGCCCCTGCGGCGCCAGGTACCACTCTGTCAGCTCGACTTCCGCATCCTTTGAAAAGCAGTCACCGTAACGCGCGGCGTATTCACCGAACAGCCCCTCGATAACAGGCTGAAGATCGGCATCTTCCGGGGAAACGTCACGAAATTTTTCACGCATAGCGCCTCCTTAATCGCCCAGACCGGCCGGATTAACGTCGGAACGGGGGATACGCTCCACGCCTTCCCCCCAGCGGTTCAGCACCTTGTCGTAATCGCCGTTCTTGATCACGCCGTTCAGCGCGGTCTGAACCGGTTCGACCAGCCCGCTGCCTTTTTTCAGCGTCACCGCGATATGCGCCGCCTTCGGCCAGCCGCCGTCGACGCTACCGACCAGTTTGGTTTTCCCGTTGAGCGCCGCTTTCCAGGCGCCGATCACGTTCGGGCCGAAGTAAGCATCCGCACGTCCGGACTGAATCGCGAGGGTTTGCGCCGCATCGTCTTTGGTGTAGATCGGCGTAAAGGGTTTAAGCCCTTTTTTGATGTTCTCTTCGTTCCATGCCAGCAGAATGGCTTCCTGATTAGTGCCGGAGCCGACGATGATGCGCAGCCCGGCGATATCCTCCGCCTTCTGGAGCGAAGCGATCGGGCTGGTGGATTTCACGTAGAAGCCAAGAGAATCCTTGCGATAGGTCGCGAAGTCGAACTTCTCTTTGCGCGCTTTGGTGACGGTGATGTTGCTGATAGCCGCGTCGTATTTCCCGGAGGCCACCCCCAGCGGCCAGTCTTCCCAGGAGGTGGGAACCACGTTCAGCTCCAGCCCGAGGCTGTCCGCCACCAGACGCGCAATGTCGACCTCACTTCCCAGCAGGGTTTTGTTGTCGTCAGAAAAGACCGTCAGCGGCGGTTGATTCAGGCCCGCTACCGCCACGGTAAATTTCCCCGGCACGGCAAAGTGATAGTCTTTCGGCAGTTGCGCGATCGCATCGCTGTTTTTGGCGGTATTGATCGGCGTTTTATTGGCCTCAATGCTCACGCCGGTGCCGTTAATATTGACGTTCTCTGCCCAGACGGCAGGGGTAAAGGCCAGCGCAAGCGCCAGAATAAGCGATGATTTCTGCATAGCGTTGTTCTCTTTTATTGTTGTGTGAACTGGTTTTTGGGCTGGTCTAAGCCCAGACTTTCGCGCAGCGTGGTGCCGGGATAGTCGGTGCGGAACAGGCCGCGCGCCTGTAAAACGGGCACCACCTGGTCGACAAAGCGCGGGAAGGTGTCCGGCGTGCCGCCCTGAATGATGAAGCCATCCGCCGCCATCTCTTCGAACCAGGCCTGTAAACCATCGGCCACCTGCTCCGGTGTGCCGGAAAAACGCGGGCGCGGCGATGCGGCTTCCAGCGCGACCTGACGCAAAGTTAAGTTGCGCTCACGGGCGTTACGCTTGATTTCATCGGTGGTGCTGCGGAAGCTGTTTTTGCCCAAATCGCCAATATCCGGGAACGGCGCGTCGAGGGGATACTGGCTAAAGTCGTGATGCTCGAAATAACGTCCGAGGTAATTCAGCGCATCAGCAATGGAGACCAGTGCCGCCGTGGTTTGATACTGCTTTTCGACGTCATCGGCATCGTTTCCGACAATGACGCTGACACCCTGGAATATATGTAAATCCCCTGCGCGACGACCGTGACTTTCCAGCTGCTGTTTAACATCGCGGTAAAAGGCCTGGGCGTCTTCCCGCGTGTCATGGTGGGTAAAGATGGCGTCAGCGTGTTTTGCCGCCAGCTTTTTACCGTCGTCTGACGCGCCAGCCTGAAAGACAATCGGACGCCCTTGCGGCGTGCGGCCAATATTCAGCGGGCCGGAAACCTGGAAGAAATCACCGTGGTGATCAAGGGTATGCAGTTTCGACGCATCAAAGAATTGTCCACTCTCTTTATTGCGGATAAAAGCATCCTCTTCCCAGGAATCCCACAGCCCTTTCACCACGTCGAGATACTCATCCGCAATGCGGTAGCGCAGCGCATGCTCCGGGTGTTTTTCGCGGGAGAAGTTCTTCGCCGATCCTTCCAGCGGCGACGTCACCACGTTCCAGCCCGCCCGTCCGTTGCTCAGGTGATCGAGGCTGGCAAACTGGCGCGCAACGGTGAAAGGCTCGCTGTAGGAGGTGGATAACGTGCCGACCAGCCCCAGGTGCGAGGTAATACTCGCCAGCGCGGACAGCACCGTCAGTGGCTCAAAGCGGTTTAAAAAATGGGGAATGGATTTCTCGTTAATATAAAGACCGTCGGCGACAAATATAAAGTCGAGCTTGCCCGCTTCCGCCTTTAAAGCCGTTTCTTTAACGAAATCAAAATTAATGCTGGCATCTGCGACCGCCGCCGGATGGCGCCAGGCAGACATATTTCCTGATGCACCATGCAAAATGGTCCCCAGCCGCAATTGTCGATATGCAGACATATTCACCTCAAATTAATTAAACGTGTCGCAGGGCTTGTTCCGCGAGCTGAGCAAAATAGCGGGCAGCGGGTTCGATGAGTGCTTCGTCCGGGTTAAATGCCGGGTGATGTAACCCATACGAACTGTTGCTGCCAATGCTGACAAACGCGCCGGGAATGTTTTGCAGATAGACCGCGAAATCCTCCCCGCCCATGTGCAGTTCCGCATGCCGGGTTTCATAACCCGCTTCGCGCGCGACCGAGGTGGCAAACCCGGCCCAGTGCTCATCGTTCACCAGCGCGGTGGGTCCGGCGTACCAGGTGATGTTGATCTGCGCGCTAAAGGCGCTGGCAAATCCGGCGGCGATTTCACCGACGCGCGCTTTCACGTTCTGCTGCACTTCCGTGCGGTGCGTACGCAGCGTACCCTCCAGCTCAACGCTTTCCGGCAGTACGTTCCAGGTATTTCCCCCGGCGATGCGCGTCACGCTCAGAACAACCGAATCCAGCGTGTTGACGTTACGGCTGGCAACGCTTTGCAGCGCCGTCACCAGCTGGCTTGCCAGCACAATGGCGTCGTTGCCTTCATGCGGACGTGCGGCATGTGCGCCTTTGCCGGTAACGTGAATAACGAAGCGATCGACGTTGGCATAGAACGGGCCGCCGCGCGTGGCAAACTCGCCGACTGGCAGTGAAGGCTCGTTATGCATGCCGAAAATCGCGCGTACGTCGCGTAATGCCCCGGCCCGCACCATGCTTTTTGCACCGCCGAAATTCTCTTCCGCAGGCTGGAACAGGATCCGCACGCGGCCGTTAAGCGAGGCTTCCCGCTCTTTCAGCTTTAACGCTGCGCCGAGGATCACGCTGGTGTGAATGTCGTGTCCGCAGGCATGCATCACCCCCGCACGCCGGGAGCTAAACGGCACCCCGCTGCGCTCGTCGATGGGTAACGCGTCGATATCGGCGCGCAGCGCAACCAGTGCGTTACCCGTGCCGATCTCCGCAACCAGCCCGGTCTTGAGATCGTAATCCAGCGGGGCAATCCCGGCCGCCGTCAGCCACTCGCGCAGGCGAGCCGTTGTTTCGACCTCCTGACCGGAGAGTTCAGGGTTCTGGTGCAGCTCACGACGCCAGGCAATCAGTTGTTCGCTAAAGCTCATACGGTCACCTCCCTGTTAAGACGCGCCTCGGCCAGCAGACGCAGGGACTGCACGCGCGTTGCGCCATCCGCCACCGGCGTGTCGATGATAAATTCGTCAATCCCCCACTGCTGATGCAGCGCGTTGAGCTGTTCAAGCACCGACGCCGCCGTTCCGGCCAGCAGAGACTGTGCCCGACGCGCGATGCGCACCGGTTCACTCCCCGCCTGCCGCGCAAAGGCGTAGGCCTGTTCTTCGCTGGCCACGGTGACGCGCTGCCCGTTTGCCAGTTCCACGCCCCACACTTCAACCTTCTGCGCCAGCGCGTCGGCCTCGGCCTGCGTGGGCGCAACGATCGCCTGCACGGCGACAATCACCTCCCGGACGCTGTGTTGACGCCAGGCTGTAACGACCTCGCGCAGCAGTTCAGGATCACCGTTCAGGTGGGCGGCAAAGACAAAATGCCAGTCGAGGGAGGCCGCCAGCAGCGCGCTTTCGGTGCTGGCGCCCAGCAGAAAACCCCGGGCAGGCACCGGCGGCAGCGGCGTGGCGCGAACGTCCTCCTCCGCTGACTGATTTTCAGGGCGGATCCAGCGATCGAGCTGCGTCAGTTGTTCAGCAAAGCTGCCTTTTTTCTGCGGATCCAGGCCGTGCTGCAACGCGCGGGTTGAGAGCGGCAGACCGCCGGGCGCTTTACCAACGCCCAGATCAACCCGGCCCGGCGCCAGGGCAGCCAGTACGTTAAAATTTTCGGCGACTTTATAGGGGCTGTAATGTTGCAGCATGACGCCGCCGGAACCCACGCGAATACGCTTTGTTTGCCCGAGGATCCAGGCAATCAGCAGTTCCGGCGAGGGGCTGGCAAGCTGCGGGGTATTGTGGTGTTCGGCAATCCAGAAGCGGTGATAACCCAGCGTTTCCGCCTGCTGCGCCAGTGTTAAGGTTCGCGCCAGCGCATCGGCGGCTGTTTCGTGTTCTGCGACGGGGCTTTTATCCAGAATGCTGATTCGCCATGACATGTTGCGTTCTCGTTTGACTTAACATGGCGTCATTATTAAAGGCGGATTTCACCTCTGAGAAACAATTTATTTACATTTGGATTGCCGGAAAACGGCAATAGAGGATCTGTCAACGGCGTGACTGGAGCGATGTAATGAGTGTTTCCACTTCATGCCGTCGGGTAATGCGGAGAAAGCGAATGTGTGCGTACTGCGGGTTGTGCATATCCGCTTCATAGCGTTTGCGGTTGCTGCGCCAGGTCTTGATCGTCCAGATGATGATGGAGTCCTTGCTAAAGAACGATTGACGAAAGCTTTCGCGGTTCCCCGTACCGGGCCAAAGCTCCTGTTTGTGCCATGCACGTTTGAAGGCTCGCGTCACCGCCTGCCAGAGCGTGCGGATAAACCCATGATCTATCCACACCACCATATCAACGTCGCGCCACTTTACGTCGCGTGTACGGTTGTAATTCCCGTCCAGTACCCAGTCAGGCGATGCGGCGAGCGTTTGTTCCAGCGCTGCGAGAAACTCCTCATCAGGGGTTCCCTGCCAGTTCGCTCGCCAGTAGAGCCTGTCCATCTCAATGTAAGGGATAGCCAGCGCCTCCGCGATTCGCCTGCCAAACGTGCTTTTCCCACTTCCGCTGGTGCCAATGATATTGATTTTCACCGTTCCGCCTGCACATGCTGAAGAAAACGGATCGAATCATAACGTTATTAATTGGTTTACGAAACGCCAGACTACTCGTTCGGATACTGCTCGTCGGCGACCTTCTCCAGCCACTCCACCGCACTGCCGTTAACCGCTTCTGCAATGGCGATATGGGTCAACGATCTGCTTTCCTTTATGGTCGTCGCCCGGGAGCGCAGCTTGGGGTATCTCAGTCGGCGCTCAGCAACGCGATGCGCAATCTGGAAGCGAGGGCGGGTTGACGGCCAGCTGATCCTCAACAGCCTGCCGCAACGCATCGATGCCGCCGAAAACGGTCTGGGGCTGGCCTACGTTCCAGAAGATTCGGTTCTCGACGCTCTTGCGGAAGGCCGGTTAGTGCGTGTTCTTGAAGCCTGGTGTCCGGCTTTTACAGGCTACCATCTGTATTATCCGAGCCGCCGCCAGCACACGACGGCGTTTGCTTTACTCATCGCAGCCCTGCGGGATTCCTGATGCCCTACCTGTCAGTAATTATTAAGTAAACCTGATGATTAAATCCGCATTTACTGGCCTTTTTGACTAAAAAAACGCCACGATTCAGCGCGTTGTGATCCCCGTCTGCTCTGACCACACGATTTCCTTCGACGTGCATCACTTTCGACACGGTTATATTTTGCGTCGCTTATCAATTGCGGGTAGGATGCCTCGCCATGTTTTGCCTTATCCATACACAGAATGACTGGAAAGGCAGCATGTGTCTGTGCAGAAGCAATCGTTTGTTTTGGCTTCCGCCAGGCAGGACTATCACGTTAATGGTTCAGACAGGCAAACAGGTAACTCAATGAAAACAAGCAATAAAAGCGCAGCCGATCATCATGCTGCGAAACGTCGCTGGTTGAACTCTCATGAAGAGGGCTATCACAAGGCGATGGGCAACCGTCAGGTGCAGATGATCGCCATCGGCGGCGCTATCGGTACAGGTCTGTTTTTAGGTGCAGGCGCACGTCTGCAAATGGCTGGCCCTGCTCTCGCCCTGGTCTATCTGGTGTGCGGGATCTTCTCTTTCTTCATCCTTCGCGCCCTTGGCGAACTGGTGCTCCACCGCCCTTCCAGCGGCAGCTTTGTCTCTTACGCCCGTGAATTTCTCGGTGAAAAAGCGGCCTATGTCGCGGGCTGGATGTACTTCGTTAACTGGGCGATGACCGGTATCGTCGATATCACCGCCGTTGCGCTGTACATACACTACTGGGGCGCGTTTGGCGATGTGCCCCAGTGGGTGTTCGCCCTTGGGGCACTGGCGATCGTCGGGACCATGAACATGATCGGCGTGAAATGGTTCGCCGAGATGGAGTTCTGGTTCGCGCTGGTGAAGGTGCTGGCCATTGTGATCTTCCTGGTGGTCGGTACCGTGTTCCTCGGCACCGGTAAGCCCCTGGACGGCAACGCGACCGGCTTCCACCTGATTACCGATAACGGCGGTTTCTTCCCGCACGGTCTGCTGCCAGCGCTGGTTCTGGTGCAGGGTGTGGTGTTCGCCTTTGCCTCCATCGAACTGGTGGGGACGGCGGCCGGTGAATGTAAAGATCCGCAGACGATGGTGCCAAAAGCCATCAACAGCGTGATCTGGCGTATCGGCCTGTTCTATGTAGGCTCCGTGGTATTGCTGGTGCTGCTGCTGCCGTGGAACGCATACCAGGCGGGTCAAAGCCCGTTTGTGACCTTCTTCTCCAAGCTGGGCGTGCCGTACGTGGGCAGCATCATGAATATCGTGGTCCTGACCGCCGCGCTCTCCAGCCTGAACTCCGGGCTCTATTCAACAGGTCGTATCCTGCGCTCCATGTCGATGGGCGGCTCTGCGCCGAAGTTTATGTCGAAGATGAGCAAGCAGCAGGTGCCTTACGCGGGTATCCTGGCGACGCTGGTGGTGTACATCTTTGGCGTGTTCCTGAACTATCTGGTGCCATCTCAGGTGTTTGAGATTGTGCTGAACGTCGCCGCACTGGGCATCATCGCCTCCTGGGCCTTTATCGTGGTGTGTCAGATGCGTCTGCGCAAAGCGATCAAAGAAGGGAAAGCGGCTGACGTTAGCTTCAAGCTGCCGGGCGCACCGGTGACCTCCTGGCTTACCCTGCTGTTCCTGCTGAGCGTGCTGGTGCTGATGGCCTTCGACTACCCGAACGGAACTTACACCATCGCCACGATCCCGCTGCTGGCGGTGTTGCTGATTGCTGGCTGGTTTGGCGTGCGTAAACGCGTGAACGAAATTCACAGCACTGCACCGGTTCATCCTGATGATAACAAACAGGATGGTCCCCTGGTGGAAGAGACCTCGCGTTAATAAAAAAGCCGGGTGGCGGCTTCGCCTTACCCGGCCTGCATTTCATGGTTTTTCTGGCCCGGTAAGCGCAGCGCCACCGGGCAATTCACACCTTACAACTCGATACGAATCACATCGTCAGGCTGGGTCGCTTCCTGCTGACGGGTGGATTTCTGTTTCACCGTCACGTACAGCGTCTTACCGTCCGCAGACAGCGCCAGGCTGTTCGGGTAGACCGGAGTATCGTAGGTTTTGGTCACTTTGTAGGTTTTGGCGTCAATCACGCTCACCTTGCCCGCCTCGCGGTGCGTCACATAGGCTTCGTTACGCGCGGGGTTGAACAGTACGGCCAGCGATTCTGGCGCGGCGATTTTCTGCATCACGCTGCCATCTTTCAGGCTCACCACCAGCACTTCTGGCTGTTTAGAATCCGTCAGGAACGCGCGCTGACCGGCAGTGTCCAGGCTCAGGTTCAGGTAGAAGTGTTCTTTTCCGTCGTCCTGCACCTTTTTACGGCTGAGGATTTTGTTGGTTGCCGTATCAATGGTGACCAGCTCGCCGTCCGCATTAGTGGTGTACAGACGTTTTGCCTGTGCATCCAGCGCCAGCCCGGTACTGAACGTGCCGGTGTTCGCGATGGTGTCCTTCAGCTTCAGCGTTGCGCCATCAACAACCCAGATCACGCTCTCCTTACCAATGCCGGTAATGTACACCGTATTCGTTGTGTCATCGGCCACCAGCTGGCGCGGCTGAAGCGGTTTCACCGTGTCGCTACGCTTGCGATCGTCCAGCACCAGGCGCCCTTTCACCTCGCCCGTTTTGGCGTCAATCGCCGTCACGGCGCTGTTGACGGTGTTTCCGAACCACAGCGTCTGGGTGGCTTTATCGATCGTGGCGCCAAACGGCTTGAGATCGTTATGAATCGCCTGCGTCACTTCAAGCGTGACCGGATCCAGACGATAAACCACGCCGCCCTTATCGGTTTTGCGGCTTTGAGTCGTCGCAACCCACAGCGCGTTTTCCTGCTGGCTGACGGCCATTTCATACGCGCCCTTGCCTACCGCCTTGCGCAGCATCTCTTCAGCAGCATGAACCTGGAACGTACCGGCAAACAATAAAGAACCCAGCAGCAGAGACCCACGCAGGCGCGGCGAGCACAGATGACGTAAAGACATAACAATTCCTTTTTAAATGAGGAGATTTACCGCTGACATCACTTCCGGTGGGCAAAGTCATCGCTTTGCCGTTATTTTAATGAGAATAGTAATCATTAATGGGTTGAATGTGGAGTATTTCTTTCCTTCAAACCCTTACATTCACGAAATGTGCGGTTATAGTTTTCATAACATTTACAAAGGATTTAACATATATACACAGGTTCCAGTTGATTTGGTTCGAATTTTTTCTTAATCGGTTTACTTCATGAAAATTATTACTGCCCGTAGGGTATCGCTACCCCTGCTGTTCGTTCCCGTCGTTTTTGGCCCGCTGAGCGCGATGGCCGCAGATGAACAGACCCTGATCGTCAGCGCCACGCCGCAAACCGTCTCCGAACTGGACACCCCAGCCGCAGTCAGCGTGGTGAGTGGCGACGATATGCGACATGCCACACCGCGCATCAACCTTTCTGAATCTCTGGGAAGCGTACCTGGCCTGCAAATCCAGAACCGCCAGAACTATGCCCAGGATCTGCAACTTTCTGTCCGCGGATTCGGCGCGCGCTCAACCTTCGGCGTACGCGGGATCCGCATGTACGTGGATGGCATTCCGGCAACCATGCCCGACGGCCAGGGGCAGACGTCAAACATTGACCTCAACAGCATCGAGAGCGTCGACGTGCTGCGCGGCCCCTTCTCCGCCCTGTACGGCAATGCCTCCGGCGGCGTGATCAACATCAACACCCAGACCGGACAACAGCCAGCCACAATTGAAGCCAGCAGCTATTACGGCAGCTACGGCACCTGGCGTTACGGCATGAAGGCCACCGGTGCGGTGGGCGACGGGACTCAGGCGGGAGATGTGGATTACGCCGTCTCCACCACCCGTTTCACCACCCATGGCTATCGCGATCACAGCGGCGCACGGAAAAACCTCGCCAACGCGAAACTAGGTGTGCGCATTGACGATGTCAGCAAGCTGACGCTGATTTTTAACAGCGTGGACATGAAAGCCAACGATCCGGGCGGACTGAGCTATCAGGAATGGCAGAATAACCCGCGCCAGTCACCTCGCGGCGATCAGTACAACACGCGTAAAACCATTAAGCAGACCCAGGCCGGGATCCGCTACGACCGCCAGCTGAGCGAACAGGATGACCTCAGCGTGATGATGTACGCCGGTGAGCGTGAAATGACCCAGTATCAGTCCATTCCGGCGTCCACTCAGCGTGACAATCCTGCGCATTCGGGTGGCGTAATTGATATGCAGCGCCACTATCAGGGTATTGATACCCGCTGGACCCACCGCGGCGAGCTGCTGGTGCCGGTAACGTTTACCACCGGCCTGAACTACGAAAATATGAGTGAAAATCGCCGCGGGTATGAAAACTTCGTGATGAACAACGGCGTGACGGATTATGGCGTGAAGGGTGACAAACGCCGTGACGAACGTAACCTGATGTGGAACCTTGATCCCTACCTGCAAACCCAGTGGCAGCTAACGCAAAAGCTGTCCGTTGAGGCGGGTGTGCGTTACAGCTCCGTCTGGTTTGACTCCAACGATCATTACATTACCCCGAAAAACGGCGATGACAGCGGTGACGCCAGCTACCATAAATGGCTCCCGGCAGGTGCGGTAAAATACGCCGTGACCGACGCATGGAACCTGTATGCCGCGGCGGGACGGGGATTTGAGACTCCGACCATTAACGAACTCTCCTACCGTTCTGATGGCAAAGGCGGCCTCAATATCAACCTGCAACCGTCAACCAACAACACCTATGAGATTGGCAGTAAAACCCGCATCGGCAATGGCATCCTGACGGCGGCGCTGTTCCGCACGGATACCGACAACGAGATCGTGGTCGACGAAAACAAAGAGGGTCGCACCACCTATAAAAATGCCGGGAAAACGCGCCGTCAGGGTGTGGAAATTGCGCTCGACCAGCAGTTTGCCGAGAACTGGAAGCTGAAGATGGCGTGGACCTATCTCGATGCGACCTACCGTACCAACGTCTGTAACAATACAGACTGTAGCGGCAACCGGATGCCGGGCATTGCCCGTAACATGGGGTATGCGTCGTTTGGCTGGGAGCCTGAAGAAGGCTGGTACGCGGGTGCAGATGCGCGCTACATGAGCGACGTGATGGCAAACGACACCAATACCGCCAAAGCGCCCTCCTATACCGTGGTTGGCCTGAATACCGGCTATAAACTCAATTACGGTAAATGGGGAATGGACCTCTTTGGTCGCGTCGATAACCTGTTCGATAAAGAGTATGCCGGTTCAGAGATTGTTAACGCTGGCTACAATCGCTATTACGAACCTGCTCCTGGCCGTAACTATGGCGTCGGTCTGTCGGTCTCTTATCGCTTTGAGTAAAACATTCTCCGGCAGCGTACGTTGCCGGTAAAAATTAAGCGAAATAACGTCATTCCCGGTAGCCTGATGCGCCGGGAATATAATCCGGGAGGGGTAATACGAATATTTAAATAAGGGCGTCAGAGGGATCCTTAACTGTAGTATTGCCGTTGCAGGAGGATATTGGCTTCATCAATAGCCCGGTCGATCGCCTCCCGACTCGCCGTCACATCCCGTTGCTCCAGCGCAGAAAGCAGATCGGCATAATGATAGGTCGTGGCGGGGATGTCTTTCAGCTCTTCGTGCAGGTAGTTGATACACGGGCCAATTCGTACCCAGAGCTGCTCAATCAGCGAGTTCAGGGTCGGCATCTCGGCATACTGATAGAGCGTAAAGCGGAACACGCGGTTGGCATAGATCGCTTTCTGCACGTCGCCCTGATGCATGGCGGTGCTGAAGTTATCGGACAGCGCGCGTAACGCATCCAGCCTGGTCTCGGTCATATTCTGGCACGCCGCCGCAACGGCCATCGGTTCAAGCTGCTTTCTGATGGCGTTAATTTCGTTATAGCGCTCCAGCGTGACTTCTGGCACCAGAAATGCCTGCGCTGGCGTGGCCTGTAAGGCACCCGCAGACACCAGGCGCAGCAGGGCTTCGCGCACCGGTGTGATACTGGTGCCTAATTTATCCGCAATCTCTTTCGTGACGAGTCGAGCCCCAGGTTTTAATGAGCCCGTAATTAACGCTCCCTTTAAACTGTTCTCAACTTGCAAAGTCAGACTGATTCTTTGTGCTTTTTCCAAATGTTCCAAATCAAACATGTTTAATTCCCGTAGCCAAACAAAATGCCATTTTCAGCGACTGTTTAAAAAAACGTCGCCGGTCAGATATATCCTGTATCGTCATGCCTGGTATGAGGGGCGCGCGTAAAATTACATTCGTTCAAATAATATTGCATTTTTCAATTCTGGCTCAGCTGGCCGAGGGCGCGCAAAGCTTATGGATTAATTAAAGACAATATATCGTATCTTCACAAATAATTATGGCGGACATCGCCCGCCATAACCGATGGTCTGATTAGTCTGCCGCCACGCGGATCACGACTTTGCCGAAGTTTTTCCCTTCAAGCAGCCCAATCAGCGCGTCCGGCGCCGCGTCCAGTCCTTCAATGACCTGCTCGCGATAGTGAATTTTGCCTTCCTGCACCCAGCGGCCCATTTCCTGCTGGAACTCGTCGATACGATGACCATAGTCCTGAGCGATGATAAAGCCCTGCATGCGGATGCGTTTTTTCAGGATGGTTCCCATCAACAGCGGCAACCGATCCGGACCCTCCGGCAGGTTGGTCGCATTGTAGCCGCTCACCAGTCCGCAAACCGGCACGCGCGCGGAGGTATTCAGGAGCGGCAGCACGGCGTCAAAGACTTTACCGCCAACGTTTTCATAATAAACATCAATGCCCTGCGGGCAGGCTTTCGCCAGTTGGTCGGCAAAATCATCCGCGTGGTGATCCAGACAGGCGTCGAAACCGAGCACGTCAACCGCATAACGGCATTTCTCTTCCCCGCCAGCCACACCAATGACCCGGCATCCTTTGATTTTACCGATCTGCCCCACCGTTGCGCCAACCGGCCCCGTGGCTGCCGCCACAACAAGGGTCTCCCCCGCCTGCGGCTGGCCGATATCAAGCAGGCCCATATACGCGGTGAAGCCCGGCATCCCCAGTACGCCGAGCGCCCATGAAGGGTGCGACGGGTTTTCACCCAGCTTCACCAGCCCTTTCCCGTCTGACAGTTCATACTCCTGCCAGCCACTGTAGCCCAGAACCCACTCACCCTCTTTATAATCCGGATGACGCGAGGTCTCGACGCGGCTAACCGTACCGCCCACCATCACCGCGCCAATCTCGACCGGAGGTGAATAGGATGGCGCATCGCTCATACGGCCCCGCATGTACGGATCAAGCGAGAGCCATACGGTGCGTAACAATACCTGCCCCTCTGATGGCGTGGGGATCGGCTGTTCTTCTAAACGGAAATTATCGGCGACCGGCGCGCCATGTGGACGGGAAGCCAGTACCCAGCGTCGGTTTTGCGTAGTTGATTGACTCATTCATCGCTCCTTACTGCTGAAAATGTCATTAAAGTCTGGCACGTTATCCTGCGGATCGCCTTCGCATTATGAGCCGGACTGATTAAGCCGCACGACCAGATAAAGGCACGGCTCATCCGTTTCGTTGATAAACCGGCAGTCGTTCGGCGGCCCAAGTTCCAGGCAATCTCCGGCCTTCATTTCATGGCGGGTCTCCCCTTCCAGAAAGACCAGTTCACCTGCCTGCAACCAAATCAGCTGTCGCGCCAGCGCATAAGAGGATGCAGGCATAGGCACATCGCTGCGTGCGGGCAGTTCCACCTGGACGAGATCGATAGGCATATCGGTGCGCGGCGACACATGGCGACGCAAATAGTGGGTTTGCGGATCGCGCCAGACGGGCTGGTTCGCCAGACGTAAAAGTTTACCCTCCTGCATTTCCGCGCGCGCAATGAGCGTAGACATGCTGATACCAAAGGCACCGGATAAACGGGCAAGCAGGGTCGCCGTCGGGCTACTGTCACCCCGTTCAATCTTGTGGATCATGCCGCGCGAGATGCCTGCCCGTTCGGCGAGTTCGCTTAAAGACCAGCCCCGCGACTCGCGTTCAAGGCGTATACGGACGCTAATCCGTTGATTCATATTGTCTGTCATCGTATTCATGACGTAATACTATAGTGTATGGATGGTGACTCGGGGCAATTTAATGACAATAAAACAGGATTTTGCGTAGCGATGCACGACAAGAACTGTGTAATATTGTGAGAAAACCGTACTACTATAGTAAACATCACAGCCAGAGGGTTAATCATGATTGTTCGTCATGCCTGCAAAGAAGATTGTGCCGCTATCGGTGAAATTTATAACCATGCGGTGCTGCACACCGCCGCCATCTGGAACGATACCACTGTCGACACCGATAACCGTATTGCATGGTTTGAGGCGCGTACGCTATTGGGTTACCCGGTGCTGGTCAGTGAACAAGAGGGTGTGGTAACGGGATACGCCTCATTTGGCGACTGGCGAGCGTTCGACGGTTTTCGCCATACGGTGGAACACTCGGTTTACGTTCATCCCGATCACCAGGGCAAAGGCATTGGCCGACTGCTGATGACGGAATTGATCAAGGAAGCCCGCCAGATCGGTAAACATGTGATGGTGGCTGGCATCGAGGCGCAGAACCAGGCGTCAATTCATCTGCATGAAACCCTGGGCTTTAAAACCACCGGAAAGATGCCGCAGGTGGGAACCAAATTCGGTCGCTGGCTGGATTTAACCTTTATGCAGCTCCAGCTCGATGAGCGCAGCGAACCGGATGCTCTGTCATGAATCAGTCATTGACGTTAGCGTTTCTGGTGGCTGCCGGGATTGGCCTGGTGGTGCAAAACACCCTTATGGTGCGCATTACGCAATCCTCCTCCACCATTCTTATCGCCATGCTGCTGAACTCGCTGGTGGGGATTGTGCTTTTTGTCAGCATTCTGCTGGTGAAAAATGGCCTGGCGGGATTTAGCGAACTGGCGTCAACGGTGCGCTGGTGGACGTTGATCCCCGGCCTGCTGGGGTCATTTTTTGTCTTTGCCAGTATTAGCGGGTATCAGAACGTGGGAGCGGCCACGACTATTGCCGTACTGGTGGCAAGCCAGCTGATTGGCGGCATGGTGATGGACATCCTCAAAAGCAACGGTGTGCCCCTGCGCGCGCTGGTTGGGCCGGTCTGCGGCGCAGTGATGCTGGTGGTAGGCGCCTGGCTGGTGGCACGGCGCCAGTTTTAACCCTTAGAGGATGGTACCGCCCTGCGTGAGGTGAGCATGGCGCGCCTCCGCCTCTTCTTTATGCTGCTTACCATGATGCGCAATCGCAGTACGCAGGCGCTGCTGCTGGGTATAGCGATCTTCACGGCTGAGTTCTGCATCATCGCTTAATGCGATCAGCAGTTCGTTCATGTGGGTAATGACGCTCTCTTCGATGGCGGCGTCGACGCGAACGATAACATCGTTTAAATGTGACATTGTCACTCCTTTTCACGTGCCCGGTGGCAAATGTTAGCCGGGTAAGGCGTAGCCGCCACCCGGCAATAATACGATCAGTTCAGCTTCGCTTTCGAGAAATCGCTGCCCATCAGGCTTACGCTGTACCCGGTCACGTTGCTGCGTGTCGCGTAGAACGTTTTACCGTTAGCTAACGCAATCCATGGCGCCTGCTGGTAGAAAATCTCCTGTGCCTGGCCATACAGCTTCGCACGTTCTTCCGGGTTGCTGGTCAGTTTGGCCTGTTGCACCCGTTCATCATACCCCTTATCACACCAGCGCGCGGCGTTGGATCCGGTTTTGATGCTATTACATCCCAGCAGCACGTCGGCGAAATTGTCCGGATCGCCGTTGTCAGACATCCAGCCGAACAGTGCGGAGTCATGCTCGCCTTTACGCATGCCGGACAGGTATTCCCCCCACTCGTAGGAGACAATTTTCGCCTTCACGCCCACTTTCGCCCAGTCAGCCTGGATCATCTCCGCAATGCGTCGGGAGTTCGGGTTGTACGGACGCTGCACCGGCATTGACCAGAGGGTCACTTCCGCGCCCTTCTCCAGACCCGCCTGCTTCAGCAGCGCTTTCGCTTTTTCCGGATCGTAGCCGTAATCCTTCAGGTCTTTATTAAAGCCGAGCATATTCGGCGGGATCGGCGATTTAGCGACCGTACCAGACCCCATAAAGACCGCGTTCACAATGGCCTTTTTGTCCGTCGCATAGTTCAGCGCCTGGCGCACCAGCACGTTATCAAACGGTTTTTTCTCCGTGTTGAACGCCAGATACCCCACGTTCAGCGCCTCCACCGAGTGGAGCGTCAGGTCTTTGTTTTTCTTGATCGCGTCGAACTGCACCGGCGACGGCGCAGGAATGATCTGGCACTCGTTCGTTTGCAGCTTCGCCAGTCGCGTCTCAACGTTTGGCGTGATGGAGAAGATCAGGTGTTTGGTTGGCACCTCACCGTCCCAGTAATTCGGATTGGCGACGTAGCGGATCAGCGAGTCCACCTTGTACTGCTGAAGCGCATACGGCCCGGTGCCGATTGGCCAGGTGTCCACATTTTCAGGTGTGCCTTTTTTCAGCATGGCGTCCGCGTACTCGGCAGAGAGGATCGAGGCGAAGTCCATTCCCCAGTCGGCCAGGAACGCCGCGTTGGGTTCGCTCAGGGTGAACTGGACGTGGTAATCGTCGATCTTTTTCACATCCTGAATCAGCTTGTCGAGGCCCACGTCATTAAAGTATTCGTAATTGCCCTGGGAAACATTGTGATACGGATGTTTAGGGTCTTTCTGACGCATAACGGAGAAAATAACGTCATCAGCGTTAAAATCGCGGGTAGGTTTAAAGTATTTATTGCTGTTAAATTTCACCCCTTTTCGCAGGGTAAACGTATACGTTTTGCCGTCAGGCGAAATGGTCCATGACTCCGCCAGAGAAGGAACCGGCGTGTTTTTTACCGGGTCGAAGTTAATCAGACGGTTATACAGCGTTTGCGAGCTGGCGACAAACGAGGGTCCAGAGCTGGCGATCTGCGGGTTAAACGACTCCGGCGACGCCTCGGAGCAGTAGATAATGGTGTCATTGTTTGCCGCCCATGCGGCGCTTGCCGGTAGCAGCGCGCTCAGCGCGAGGGCGAGCACGGTTTTCCCTGTAGACATGGTTATTACCCTTTCGGTTTTATTATAGTGAACAGTAATAACAGCACAGACGTTTTGACCTGACAAATAACGAATCACTATCAGGTTATTCTAAAGACGTACATTTCGCTGGTTTTAGCATCAGCCCGCATAAGCCGATTTGCCTTAAGGTCCATTATTCGTCAAGCACAACCGTCACGATCAATGCCGCAAGAAATCGTCCCTTTTGCCGTCTCCTCAGCCGTTTGCTTGCTTACCGGTTTCGCTAAAGTAATGGCGTGAAGAAGTCTACAGGACCAAATCGTGGCAAAAACACTCTTACGCAGCGGTAATCTGGATGATTTTCAGGCCGTTGGCGGCGGCGGACAAGCCGTTTTTGAATCAGCGCTGCAAATCCGCGAAGCGCTTCGGTTGCGCAAACAGCAGGCTATCGTCGATTGCCTGGCTATACCTCAGGTTAACGACGGCGGCGATCGCGTTGACTGGTACTCCCCGGTTGAGGGAACCGTCTCCAGCTGGAAGGCAGCGGATGAAGATGACCGTTTTCGCGCCCTGCGCTATCTGGAAAACACGCTCGCCAGCGTGGAGTCGCTGAGTAAGAAATGCCTTCAGTCACCGAAAACGGCGCAGCAACTGTTTGGCTCTCTGCTCTCGAAATCCTTCCAGTTTCCCGGGGAAAACTTTGTCTATCTGGTCGATGGCAAACCGGTGATCTGCTTCTGGGATTTCGTCAATCTTAACGAGAGTGCGCGTGATAACGTGCTGGACTGCCTGCGCGAATCGTTGATCCCTGATCCTGAACCCGTGGTGATCAACGAACCTGAACCGGAGCCAGAACCGGCCCCGGTGGTGACTTTTGAGCAGGCCGATGCGCCGCTAATCACGCCTGCGGCTACCGTCCGTATCACCGAAGATGAACTGTATACGCCTGAACCGGTGCGTATGGACCTCACACCGCCAGAGCCCGCCCCGGCGGTCGTGCAGAAAAAACGTCGCTCCCCCCTGTGGTTACTGCCGGTTGCCGCGGTCATCATTGCGGCTATCGCCACCCCGCTGCTCTGGCCAAAACAGGCCCCGACCGCAGCGCCAGCCGCCACGCCTGCACCGGCCCCTGTCGCAATTGCTCCGGCCCCCGTGAAGACGGTAGAGCCGCTGGAGCTGAAGCTCCCGCTGCACCAGGCCGAAGTGGTTGAGCCGAAGGTGAAAACGCCTGCCCCGGCGGCCGAACCGGTGGTCATTACCGCAATACCAAAAGATGCGATGGTAATGGAGGCAAACCAGGTCAAAGCGGGGTTAACGCGCTTCCTGAACGGCACCTGGCGCGCGTTTCTCGATGTGCAGGATCCGCTCACCGGCAAACCGCCCTCGCTGCGCTACCAGATCCAGAACAACAAAGGTTTCGCCCGGGTCGTGCATGGCGACAACATTGTCTGCCGGGTAGACGTTTTCTCCGGCTTACACAGCAACGGCGAGCTGTTGATCAAAACGCGCGGTAACGCTCGTTGCTCCGACGGTTCACGCTATCCGATGCCGGAAGTGACCTGTAAGGCCGGTGCCAGCGATGTGGCGGAATGCACTGCACGTTACGATGCCAACACCGTCGTTCCTTTGACGTTCAAGAAAGCAGGTGTCTGATCCTATGCTGGTTAATCTTTGCGACTATAAACAGAGCGTGACGCTGATTGCTAACAGCGGCGTACAGTTTCTCGATTTTGGCCTGACTCCGCAGGATACCGCCAGCAACGGGCGTTTCGTGCGTAAAACGGCAAATGGCCCGCTGCTGCGTCTGGATTTCGATCTGGTTAACGGCCGGTACACGCTGCCTGCCACCGATGGCGGGCAGCCGGAAGTGGTCAAGCCTGAAAGCACCATTCCACTGCATGACTCCCTGACCGTGCTCGACGGCGTCTGGCTGCCGCTTCCTTTCCTGCGCTTCAACCCGCCGCGGACGTTTGTTGAAGGCCCGGATAACTGGGCGCGCGTCCAGGTACGAAAGCTTTCCACGCCCGACGCGGCTGGCAATACGCACCGTGTTACCGTCGCGCTCGACAGCCAGATTGCAGAGCATGCGACGTCTGCCCTGTCGCCGGTTGAAAACGATATCCTGAACGGCACGCGTTTCGCACTCGCCTGGCGCGACAGTGAAATTGAAAGTTTCCTCGACCAGACCTGGATTGACGGCTGGCTGCGCGAAGCTTTCACGCAGTTTGCCGACGGGGTTGAAAAACGCTCCGAGCGCGAGCTGCATCAGGCCATGCGCAGCTTTGAGTATCAGGCGCACTGGCTCAACCTGCTCTCCATGCTCGGTGAACAACTCACCGTGCCGGAAGTGAAATTTGTTACCCATACCCTGAGCACGCCTGCCATTCCTGTCGATCTGATCCTTGACGTGGGCAACACCCACACCTGCGGCGTGATTATTGAAGATCATGGTGATGCCAACGACGGCCTGCGCCAGACGGCTGAACTCCAGGTACGATCTCTGAGTGAGCCGCAGTTCCTGAATGAGCCGCTGTTTACCAGCCGTCTTGAATTTTCCGAAGCGCGTTTTGGCAAGCAACACTTCTCGGTGGAAAGCGGCCGGGAAGACGCGTTCGTCTGGCCATCGATTGTCCGCGTGGGTGATGAAGCACGTAAGCTGGCGATGCAGCGTCTGGGCACGGAAGGCAACAGCGGCATCTCCAGCCCGCGTCGCTATCTGTGGGATGAAACCCCGGTGGTGCAGGACTGGCGCTTTAGCCAGATGAACAGCAAAACCCAGCGCGAACCGCTGGCCACCGCGTTTCCACTGATGAACCTGATGAACGACGACGGGGAACCGCTCTTTACGCTGCCGCAGGATGAACGCCTGCCGGTGTTCTCTCCGCAGTACAGCCGCAGCACCCTGATGACGCACATGCTCTGCGAGCTGCTGGCTCAGGCGCTTGGTCAGATTAACAGCGTGGCCACACGTCTGCGGCTTGGTTTCCCGGCTTCTCCCCGCCAGCTGCGGACGCTGATCCTCACCCTGCCTTCGGCGATGCCGAAACAGGAGCGCGAGATTTTCCGTCGCCGCATGTTCGAAGCTATTGCCATCGTCTGGAAAGCGATGGGCTGGCACCCGCAGGATGAGGATTTTGCCAGCCGTAAGCAGCAGGAAAAAAGCGTGGTGCCGGTTCCTGAGATCCAGATGGAGTGGGACGAAGCCAGCTGCGGCCAACTGGTGTGGCTGTATAACGAAGCCATTTCCCACTTCGGTGGCCAGACCGAGGCCTTTTTCGCCTCTCTTGCCCGCCCGGACCGCGCGCCTGAGCCGGGCGTCCAGCCGGGACGCGCGCTGCGCGTGGCCTCAATTGATATCGGCGGCGGCACGACGGATATGGCCATCACGCACTATCAGTTAGATGATGGTTCCGGGAATAACGTTAAAATCACCCCGCAGCTACTGTTCCGCGAAGGGTTCAAGGTTGCTGGCGACGATACGCTGCTGGACGTGATCCAGCGCTACGTACTGCCCGCGCTGCAAACCCATCTTCAGAAATCCGGCATAGCCGATGCCCCACAGCTGATGGCATCCCTCTTCGGCGACTCCGGGCGGATTGATACCCAGGCGATACTGCGCCAGCAGACGACGCTTCAGCTCTTTATGCCGATCGGCCACGCGATCCTGGCCGCGTGGGAAGCAAGCGATATTGACGATCCGCTGGCCGGGCTGCATGCCACCTTTGGCGATCTGCTCACGCAAAAACCGACGCGTAACGTGATGAATTACCTCCAGCAGGCGATCGACCATGCATTGCCTGCTGGCTCTGAAAACGTTGATCTGTTCAGCGTACCGCTGCACGTCCATTTCCGGGAGATGCAGGACGCGATGCTGGCGGGTCAGTTCACGCTCGCCGCCCCGCTTCATGCGGTCTGTGAGGCGATCTCTCACTACAGTTGCGATATTCTGCTCATCACGGGACGGCCTGGCTGTCTGCCGGGCGTGCAGGCCTTGATTCGCCACCTGCAACCGGTGCCTGTCAACCGCATCGTCTGGCTGGATAAATACCAGGTTCATGAATGGTATCCGTTCAGCCAGCAGGGGCGGATCGGCAACCCGAAATCCACCGCCGCCGTGGGTGCGATGCTCTGTAGCCTGGCGCTGGATCTTCGCCTGCCGCGCTTTAACTTTAAAGCAGCGGATATCGGGGCGTACTCTACGGTGCGCTATCTGGGCGTGCTGGATAACACGATCAATACCCTGCGGGACGAGAACGTCTGGTATCACGATGTCGACCTCGATAAACCCGGCGCGAAACTGGACGCCCGTCTGCACTTCCCGCTGCGCGGCAATGTCACCCTCGGCTTCCGGCAACTGGCCAATGCCCGCTGGCCCGCGACGCCGCTCTATACCCTGAGCATCAACTCTGCCGAGCTGGCAAAAGCCATTGCGGGCGACGGCGTACTGAACGTGCGCCTGAAGCTGCGTGGCGGTAACAAGCAGGAAGGCCCGGAATCTTTCGAACTGAGCGACGCCTGGCTACAGGACGGCACGCCAGTGCCGCCAGATGCTCTGACCTTTAAACTGAATACTCTGGCCGATCGCCGACACAGCGGCAGCCACTACTGGATCGACAGCGGGAGCGTATACCTCAAATGACTGCGACGACTGCCACCACTCAGGCCTTAATCGGGTGGATCAACGAGACGCGACAGCACGCTCCGATGCTGGATAACGAAGCCGACGCCCTGCTTGCCCGCCTTAACGCAGCAAGCGCGCGTGAAGAGGCGCTCGATCGCGCCCTTGCCAGCCCGGGCAGCATCGGCTTATACGGCCACTCGCAGGCCGCGAAAGCGCACCTGCTGGCCGCCCTGTGCGGCAACGGCGACGAACGGCTGAACGTTACGCCGGGTCAGCGCACGTTTGATTACTTCTCGCATATTAATCCCGGGCATGCGCCCACCAACATGGCCGTGCGTTTCAGCAGAGCGTCCGGCGAGGTCGCAGACGACGCGTTTCCCCTGCGCCTGCGCCTGGTAACGGAGGCCGAGCTGGTGCAGTTGTTTATCGCCCGCACCACGTTAGATCCGCAGATCCGCGCGGTGGATAAATCGGTGATTGAAGCCCGGCTTGAGAAGTGGCGTGTGCTACGTCAACCGCAGAGCGTGCCGGGAATGACGGCGCGGGAGGTCGCGTCCATTGCCCGGTTCTGGCAGAGCATAGTACCCGGCGCTAAGCAGCACATTGACGATGCTCTGTGGCACCAGTTTGCCCTTTTAGTTCCGTCGCTTGATCTCAGCACCCGCGCCAGCGTCTGGTCTCTGCTGTGGGGTGAGCAGCAGGAGTTAACCCAGCAGTGGCTGAAGCTCGCCCATGTGCTGCATCAAACCAGCCATGCCAGCGTACTTGCTGCGCCGTTGAGTCTGCTGGTGGACAGCTTTGGTTTGCCGTGTGAAGGCTTCCTGACTCACGGGGCATTTGCCATGCCGGAAGCACAGGAAACCCTCCTTCATCCGGTAAAAAACGGCGAGTTGCTTAATGCCATTAGCCTGCCCGTTGATGTACTGGCATCGCTTACCCGCGAACTGGTGCTGCCCGTTGAGCAATGCGTGCTCGATAACGTTGACATCATTGATATTCCGGCTATTTCTGAAGAACACACGCCGCTGATGACGCAGGCAAAATGCCTGTGGTTGCTGGATCATTATCGTCAGCACATTCAGCCTGATGTTATGGTTATCTGCAATGCGACGGCGCACCACCAGCAGACGGCAAAAACGGCCAGGCGCCTGCAAAACTGGGTTAAAGAGACGCAGCCGGTTGAAGAGTCCGCGTTGCCGGGGCTGGTCTGGGCCATTACCCCTCACGATGCGCGATTCATCTCAAAGCAGAATCTGGACGAAGCGGTGCAACAATTGCTGGGCCAGCCGGGTCGGCGCTGGGGCACACTACAGGCGCTCGATACCCACAGCATGCAGCGGGTGATTGAATGGCTGTCGCAGGCTACCCTACCGGCACAGCGCCAGAAGCGTCTTCACACGCTGAAAAGGTTATTGCAACAGTCGATGTCGGCGCTGATGCGCCCGTATGTCGACCCCCTCACGCAGGATCCAGGCGCTGGACGCTCGCAGGCCGAAAAAATGGTCCGAACGCTGCAAGGCAGTGCCGCCCGTCATGGTGAACTGCTTGAAGGACTTCTGCCGCCGTTAAAAGCGTTTGAGACGCTGCTGACCGTTCACCAGCCTCGAGAGGAACAGGTCAACGGTCTGTTTAACGATGTTATCGATCTGTTTGCGGAAGAGACGCAGGAAAATCCTGGCGCGGTGCAGACCAAAGACAAAGCGCGGCTGGCTCATAGCGTGTGGGTTAATCATCTGCGTCAGTGGAGTCGCAACGACGCGGCGGCTGCCCGTCTGGGCCTGGACGCAGAGGTTTTACAGCAGATTGCCGATGTGCTGATCGTCACCAGCTACCGGCTGGATCTGCCGCTGCAACTGCAACGGATTGTAGAAACCGATAAAAGCAGCGCCGCGCAGCTGCATGCCGCAACAGGCAATTTCATTAGCTGGCTTGGCTACGAAGTGACGCCCGTCTCTGAACGGCCTGCAAGCCGGATCCGCAAAGGTCAGCCCATTTTCGTGACGCCGGTTGTGAGCAGCGCCTCACCCCGTCTCACTCGACTTGGCGAGCAGCCTGTTCATGCGGCGACAGCCTATGTGTATGACTGGCTGGTTGCGCTCTACACGCGCGCTATTGAGAACGTGGATTATCAGTGTCCGTATGACGTTCAGCCTGCCGCGCGGAAAGCCTTGTCTGCCTTGCTGTCATAATCATTGCAGCCCGCAGCAATGCGGGCTACCCATTCATGAACCGTTTATGAAGCCAGACAAAGCCTGAGCCAACGCTGACGGGTTTTCCCAGGACATTGAATGGCCTGCATCAGGGATAATTTTTACCGCAACGCCTTTTTGTTGCAGGCGGTTAAAATCGTCATCAGGCAGAGATAGCTCACCAAAAACTAACATTACCGGGCAGGTTAATGACAAGAACAGGTGTTCCCAGTCAGGTTTAACGCCCTCGACCAGGCTTGTTGCGCCGCGCCAGACGGCCCAGGGAGCATTGCTTTGAAGGCTTCCCGCCCACGGCGACGTTTCCGCCCGCAGCATGTCATCATAGCCCTGTTCCAGAAAATGTTGTTCCGTTTGGGCCGCGATTGCCCGGCTGAACATCCCGCCACCCGCATGGAAATTGGGTTCAGACACGATCAGGCCCTTAACGCGCGACGTTAACAGCGTTGCCGTTTCGATCGCGATACTTCCCCCCATGCTATGACCATAGAGCCAAAGACTATCCAGGCCGAGATGGTTTAACAGTTCAACCACCACCTGCGCCTGTTCGCTCGTGCGATAACGGTAGTTGTCAGGTTTGTCACTGTAACCGCTACCGGGAAGATCGATCAGAATGGCTCTGCGCCCCCCGAAACGGGGATCACAGACGATACGAGGATATTCATACGACGATGCGCAGCCCAACCCGTGGATAAACACAACCGGGTCACCGAAACCGGGAAGATCCTGCCAGCGCACAGTGCAGCCTGCTTGCTGTGAATAGAAACTGTTCATAAGCACTCCATGTACAATCAACTGTATATTTATACATGCTCAATGTATGGAATGCTATGTCTGGATGCCGGTTCTGGAATCGTGCTTCAGAAAAGAGAGATCAACAGGGCAACAGGGAAGCTCATTGGCCAGGTGGAACCCACCAGGAATGCGCTCAACAGGCGAATGCGTTTACGATCTTTAGACAGGAACCAGGTGATTAATGCGCAGATGGAGGCCATGATTGCGTAGAACACCAACATCTTTTGATACAACGTCATTCTGTTTACCTGAGCCGAAAAATAACCGCACGCAATATGCGTCATATGTTGACACAGATCAAGTTTTTTCGTTACATCATAACCACTTAAATGCTAAGGATAATAACAACTGAGTACCTTGTGTAACAACGCCGGGTAACGCAAAACGGTTATTATTGATAAGATGCATATCAAATGCACTTTTTGACAAATGCATCCCCGCAGAAAGCAGTCTAATAAGAGCAGGCTTTTAAGGGAGGAAATATGCTACGCATTCCGCAGAGTTGCATTCACACCCGTTCCACGCCTTTCTGGAACAAAGAAACGGCCCCCGCAGGCATTTTTAAACGTCACCTTGATACGGGCACGCGCCCGGGCGTCTACCCTCGCCTGTCGGTGATACGTGGTGCAGTGCGTTATCTGGGCTATGCTGATGAATTTACACCTGAGCCTGACAGCGAGCTTGTCATTGAAGCGGGTCGTTTCGGCGTTTTCCCGCCAGAGAGATGGCACCACATTGAGCTGATGACCGACGACACCCTGTTCAATATTGAATTCTTTGTTGAACCTGAGGTGCTTAAGTCCCTTTAAGCACCCGCCAGCATGAAGGAAACTATTATGTTACGTATTCCTGAAAACTTTGTTCATACCCGCTCGACCCCGTTCTGGAATAAAGAGACCGCGCCAGAAGCGCTTTTTACCCATCACAACACCAAAGCTGGCGTGTACGGTCGTTTGTCCGTTATGCAGGGTGCGGTGCGTTACTTTGGCTTTGCCGATGGCGATGCCACCGAGCCCGATCTGGACGTGGTGATTGAGGCCGGATCTTTTGGCATCTCTCCACCGCAAAAATGGCACCGCATTGAGCTACTTACCGACGACACCTATTTTAATATCGACTTTTTCGCGGATCCTGCCGTCACGCTTAGCGGTGCCGGTATCGGTAAAGTGGTCAACACGCATAAGGAGTAAATGATGGGTAAGGCTACCTATACCGTGACCGTCACCAACAACAGCAACGGCGTATCGGTGGATTATGAGACCGAGGCGCCCATGGAGCTGTTGATCCCGGACGTTGCGGCAGATGTCGTCAAGGACCTGGTGAATACCGTTCGCGCCTACGATACGGAAAATGAACACGAGGTGTGTGGCTGGTAAGTTGAATCGCCCGGCACTGCGCCGGGCATGAGGGCTTAGTGTTTGATCATGACATGTCGCACAACCGTGTAGTCCTCGAGTCCGTAGACCGACATATCTTTTCCATAACCGGATAACTTCATCCCGCCGTGCGGCATTTCGCTCACCAGCATAAAATGGGTATTGACCCAGGTGCAGCCATACTGCAAACGCGCGCTGAGTCGATGGGCGCGTCCGACGTCTTTGGTCCAGACGGACGAGGCCAGGCCGTATTGCGAATCGTTAGCCCAGGCCAACACCTGCGCTTCATCCTCAAACGCTGTTACGCTGACCACCGGGCCAAACACCTCGCGCTGGACGATCGCATCTTCCTGCTTCGCCCCGGCCAGCAGCGTTGGCTGGAAGTAATATCCTGCCCCCTCTTTTTTACTGCCACCGGTGATGACGCGGATATGTCCGAGGGCTTTGGCTTCATCCACGGCAGCACAAACACGGGAAAGATGCGCTGCGGAGCTGAGCGGTCCCAGCTCCGTTGACGTATCGTCCGGTGCGCCCATCTTCAGGCTGGCAACGGCGGCACCCAGCTTTTCAACCAGCGCGGGATAAATCCCCTTCTGGGCATAAATACGACAGGCCGCGGTACAATCCTGACCGGCATTGTAGAAGCCAAACGTACGCACACCTTCAACCACAGCATCCAAATCTGCATCGTCAAAGACAATGACCGGGGCTTTTCCGCCCAATTCCATATGGGTACGTTTCACAGAAGATGCGGTATGCCCGATAATATGTTCTCCGGTAGCGATAGAGCCGGTGAGAGAAACCATACGCACTTTTTCGTGGCCGGTCAGCGGATCCCCTACGGTTTTGCCGCGACCAAACAGCACGTTGAGCACGCCTGGCGGGAAGATATCTTTCGCCAGTTCCGCCAGCTTCAGCGCCGTTAATGGCGTAATTTCAGACGGTTTGATAACGACACAGTTTCCCGCCGCCAGCGCGGGTGCCAGCTTCCATGCCGCCATCATCAGAGGATAGTTCCAGGGCGCGATAGAGGCGACGACGCCAACCGGATCGCGGCGAATCATCGAGGTATGTCCTTCGAGGTATTCTCCCGCAGCCAGCCCATTCAGACAGCGGGCGGCCCCGGCAAAGAAGCGAAACACATCGACCACCGCAGGGATCTCATCCCCCTGGACACAATGCAGCGGTTTCCCGCAGTTAAGGGACTCCAGTTGTGCAAAGGCGTCGGCGTTGGCTTCTATCACGTCAGCCAGTTTCAACAGACATTCAGCGCGCGTTTTGGGTGTGGTTTGCCCCCACCCGGTGAAGGCACGATCGGCGGCCTGCACGGCAGCGTCTACCTGTGCGGCCGACGCTTCAGCAATCTCAAGCAGCACCTCACCCGTCGCAGGATTGAAAACCGCCTGCTTTTCACCTTCGCCAGCCACCAGTTCACCATTTATCAGCAATTGATTTTGCATAGCATTGTCCTGTTGAAATCGACATTGTTTTTCGCTGTCAGCACACGTTCTGGCGAATCGATACGTGACAACGTCACGTTACCAATCCGCGCTCCCTTACTAAAGGTAGTCTGCGCGTCATGCCGCTTCAGGAATTTTCATCAAGGTGTGACTGGAGGCAGCATCATTTCGCGGATTAACGCCGCCAGCTGGACGACCGCCTGCTCCTCCCGCTCGCCCCAGCCCCATGAGGTATTGAAACGGAAAAACGGTGTCCAGATATTGGAGGTGGAAAACATCTTGCCGGGCGCAATGCTGATTTGATGGGTTAAGGCTTTTTCACTCAATTGTCCCGCATCCAGCTGTTCAGGCAGTTCCAGCCACAAAAAGTAACCGCTGTCGTTATGATGAATTTTGACGCCAGCAGGCATATGGCGCAGAAGCGATTGCCAGGCCTGCTGTTTGCGTTCAGCAAGCGTACGCCGCAGGCGACGAAGGTGAGCGTCGTAACGTTTGGTCGCCAGATAATCCACCAGCGCCAGCTGCATGGGAGAACTGGTGGATAACGTACTCATCAGCTGCAACTGCTGGATACGGCGCGCATGTTTTCCCGCCGCCACCCAGCCAATACGGAAACCGGCCACCAGACACTTGGAGAATGAGGAGCAGTGCAACGTCATGTCCTGCTTATCCCAGGCTTTTGCCGGAAGCGGTTTTTCGCGGCCAAAGTAGAGTTCGCTGTAAACATCGTCTTCAATCAGCGTGACGTTATGCCGGGTTAATAAGGCCACCAGCTGAGCTTTCTTTTCAGCGCTTAGCGTGAATCCGAGCGGGTTCTGACTGTTGGTCATCAGCCAGCAGGCTTTCACCGGATAGTCGTTTAACGCCTGCTCAAGGGCACTGAGATCGATGCCCTCCCGAACGTCAGTGGCAATCGACAGCGCTTTCAGTTTCAGGCGTTCAAGCGCCTGGAGCGCGCCATAAAAACAGGGGTTTTCAACGATAACCCAGTCCCCTGGTTCTGTGACAGCCTGCAAACTGAGGTTGAGCGCCTCAAGCGCGCCCGCGGTGATCACAATTTCATCCGGCGAGATATTCATCCCCTGCTGGGCGTAGCGACGGGCAATGGCATGACGTAAGTCGACGTTACCCGGCGGCAGGTTTTCAATCACGCTCATGGCGGTAGCCGTTTTGCTGACGTTAGCCAGCGATCGGTTGAGTTGCTGAAGTGGGAAAAGGCGCGGATCGGGAAACGCCGAGGCAAAAGGAACAACGGAGGGATCGCGGCTGGCCTGTAGCACATCGAAGATATAGGTATTGATGTCGACCACTTCATCGCGCATTACCTGCGCAGGCGGTGCGGGCTGGTGTGTGGTCGGGCGGGCGGCAACGTAATACCCCGACTGCGGTCTGGCAACAATGCGCCCCTGACTTTCCAGCATCTGATACGCGTGGCCCACGGTCATAAAACTCATGCCGCTGCTTGCCACCTGCTCTCGCAGGGAAGGCAGCTTATCGCCCGGCAACCATACGCCAAGCTCAATCTGCGAGATAATTTGTTGCGCCAGACGCTGGTATTTTTTCATCAGATTCTCCTTAATGCTGACAGTGTATATCAGCAGGAGAAAAAGAGAAGATTTTGCTAACTGTTATGGGAAATGCAGTTAATTACTTGCGGTATTCAGTAACGTGATTCTGAGCGAAACGCGCTGCGGCCAGATGGTCGAGCGTGATCATCGGCGATTTGCAGAAAATGCATTTCGCGCCGAACGGATTTTTGTCAGACACGTCAAAAGCTGAGGTGCGGTACTGCGAGCCATGACAGCATGGGCAGCGGAAATGGATATAAGAAGTCATAGGATTCTCCTGTAAACGTAAAAACGTAAATTACTCATGAGCCGATCAGGCAAAAAATGGTTCGATACAAAACGAATCGGAATGTAGATAAAGACCCAAGAGAGGCTGCGGAGAGGCACAACGTGATGAGAACTGCTTTATAAAACTACGTCAGATATTTATTTGGATTCAAAACCAGAAATCCATTAACGCATGTTGCTGGTGACAAAGCAAGCTGTTTAATGCGTAAAAATCATAAAAAGAAATTTTTTATTCTTCTTTGCAAACTATATCAGCCAGATAAAGTTCATCATTTTCTTCAACTGTTATAGTTAAATTATCACTTTCTGATTCTGATATCTCCCCTGGCCCCTCTTTATCATAACAGCACACCTTTTAACACTGAGGCAGTGCATGTTTGGTCTAGATGCGTTTCATCTTGCGCGAATACAGTTCGCCTTTACCGTATCCTTTCATATTATTTTTCCGGCGATCACCATCGGCCTCGCGAGCTATCTCGCCGTGCTGGAAGGGCTGTGGCTGAAAACCAAAAATCCCGTCTGGCGCTCGCTGTACCATTTCTGGTCGAAGATCTTCGCCGTTAACTTCGGTATGGGCGTGGTCTCCGGTCTGGTGATGGCTTACCAGTTTGGCACCAACTGGAGCGGGTTTTCGCAATTCGCGGGCAGTATTACCGGCCCTCTGCTGACCTATGAAGTCCTTACCGCGTTCTTCCTTGAGGCGGGTTTCCTCGGAGTGATGTTATTTGGCTGGAATAAGGTCGGGCCGGGGCTGCATTTCTTCTCGACCTGCATGGTGGCGCTAGGGACCATCATTTCTACGTTCTGGATCCTCTCGTCAAACAGCTGGATGCAGACACCGCAAGGGTATGAAATCGTTAACGGTCAGGTTGTTCCGGTGGACTGGTTTGCCGTGGTGTTTAACCCCTCCTTCCCTTACCGCCTGCTGCACATGTCGATAGCGGCATTCCTCAGCAGCGCGCTGTTTGTCGGTGCCTCCGCGGCCTGGCATCTGCTGCGCGGAAACAGCACGCCCGCCATTCGCACCATGTTCTCTATGGCGTTGTGGATGACGTTGATCGTCGCTCCGATCCAGGCACTGGTGGGGGATATGCACGGGCTTAATACCTTAAAACACCAGCCAGCGAAAATAGCTGCCATTGAAGGCCACTGGGAGAATCTTCAGGGTGAACCTACTCCGCTGCTGCTTTTTGGCTGGCCGGATATGGAGCAGGAGCGGACCCGTTTTAGTCTGGCGATCCCCGCTCTCGGCAGCCTGATCCTGACCCACAGTCTCGATAAACAGGTGCCAGCACTAAAAGCGTTTCCGAAAGAAGATCGTCCGAACGCCACCATTGTCTTCTGGTCTTTCCGCATCATGGCCGGTTTAGGGATGTTGATGCTGATTCTGGGCGTGGCGGCAGTCTGGTTGCGTTACAAACAGCGCCTCTATACCTCACGTCCGTTCCTGTGGTTTGCCCTGCTGATGGGGCCGTCCGGGCTGATCGCGATCCTTGCCGGTTGGGTAACAACGGAAGTCGGCCGCCAGCCGTGGGTCGTCTATGGACTACAGCGTACGAAGGATGCAGTTTCCGCGCATGGCGATCTGCATATGAGTGTCAGTTTGCTGGCCTTCTTTGTGGTGTATACCGCAGTGTTCGGCGTGGGTTACAGCTATATGGTGCGTTTGATTAAAAAAGGGCCACAGCCCCAGGAGTCCTTCGCGACCGAATCCGTTGGCCGCCCTGCTCGTCCGCTTTCCGCCGTCACCACTGAATTTAAGGAGTAACCGTAGTGGGTATCGATCTTTCCATTATCTGGTTCGTTATTATCGTTTTCGCCACATTGATGTATATCGTGATGGATGGTTTTGACCTGGGCATAGGCATCCTGTTTCCGGCAACGCCAAATGCCGACGATCGCGACGTGATGGTCAACAGCGTGGCTCCCGTCTGGGACGGAAACGAAACCTGGCTGGTGCTTGGCGGTGCGGCCCTGTTTGGCGCTTTTCCTCTCGCCTATGCGGTCATCATCGACGCGCTAACCATTCCCCTGACAATAATGCTGATCGGGCTTATCTTTCGCGGAGTCGCCTTTGAATTTCGCTTCAAAGCGACTCCGGCGCACCGCCCGTTCTGGGATAAGGCTTTTATTGGCGGGTCGATTGTCGCAACCTTCAGTCAGGGCGTCACCGTCGGCGCGGTCATCCATGGGTTCAGCGTCACCGGTCGCGCATACAGCGGCGGTCCGTTTGACTGGTTTACCGCGTTTAACCTTTTCTGCGGCGCGGGTCTTGTGGTGGCTTACGCGCTGTCAGGATCAACGTGGCTGGTAATGAAAAGCGAAAATACCCTGCAACAGCGGATGCGCCAGATATCGAAAGTGCTCCTGCTTCTGCTTCTGGTATTCATTGCAGCAATCAGTATCTGGACGCCTCTGGCGCAACCGACCATTGCTGCGCGCTGGTTTACGCTGCCGAATCTGTTTTACCTGCTGCCCGTTCCTGCACTGGTTGTCATCCTCAGTCTGTGCCAGTGGCGCTGCCTGAACGATCCTGCGAGCCATACCCTGCCGTTTATCATGACGATAGGGCTGCTTTTCCTTGGGTTTATCGGGCTTGGGATCAGCATCTGGCCGCATATCATCCCGCCGGACATCACTCTCTGGCAGGCTGCCGCGCCAGCTCAAAGCCAGGGCTTTATGTTAGTGGGTGCACTGTTGATCATTCCCGTCATTCTGGTCTACACCTTCTGGAGTTATTACGTTTTTCGCGGAAAAGTACAGCATGGGGAGGGTTATCACTGATGCAACAACCTGTATGGAAACGTTTGATGTGGCTTGCCATCATCTGGGGCGGCAGCGTACTGGCGCTGGCATGCGTAAGTATGCTCTTCAAAATGCTGATGTCAGCGGCAGGCTTTAAATCGCACTAATTCGCTCACCGGGTGCGCCGCAGCCCGGTGCTTTCTCGCACTTTCAGATAAACCCCATTAACACTCGGGGGGGTATGGTTACACTGAAAAAATATTTACAGCATTGATAGTTTGAGAAGAAAAATGAAAAAGCTCGCGGCAGTAAGTTTAATCAGCCTCGCACTGGCTGGATGCGTTAATCCTGGTAAAGCCTCCGTTCAGACCGATCAGTTAGAGAATCACCGTTTCGTTCTCGAAAACGTGGATGGCAAAGCCGTTAAAGGCGGGAAAACCCAGCCAGAAATCCGCTTTAGTGCGCAGCCCAATATCAGCCTGATTAACAATATTGTCGTTTCCGGCACAATGTGCAACGGCTTCAACGGCCAGGGGAAACTGTCCGAAGGAGAGTTGACGGTCAAAACGCTGGCAATGACCCGGAAACTCTGCACCGAGCCGCAGCTTAATGAACTGGATCAGACCATCGCCGATATGCTACGCAAAGGCGCACAGGTTGACCTGACCGAGGACCAGTTAACGCTGGCGACAGCCGATAAGACATTGATGTTTAAGCGAGTAGAGTAACTCAGTAGCTTCCGCACGAACCTACGGCAAGCGACTGCTCACTACAGCGTTTGCCGTTTGGCAACGCGCACATGCCGATGGCGGAACCGTCGAGCTGACGGGCAACGGAAAGTGACCCTCCGATCATTGCGCAGTTAGCCTGACCTGAACTGGACATAGCCGCTCGCATACCCGGCGTAACGTGTGCCGCTGTCGCCTGCTGTACAGGTTCATTGCTGCATGCCGACAACAGTAACGCGGCACATCCTACCCAAAATGCTGAACGCATACCTTCCTCCCCGTAGTTAAAGCGAAACCTATGCATAATAGGCATCACGCGCCGCATCGTCGAGAGCGGATGTGCGTATTTATGCGCCCTGGTAACAATTTCTCGCAATTTTTTAACGCGAATAGCCATCCACTCATTGATACAGCGCATACCAGGACACAAAAGCGAAAATCGTAAAACCTGAGCTTTGCTAAAATACACAGATAATATTCAGGGTCTGTTGTCGTTTTACAGACCCCCTTTTTGCGCAATGTAAGGGTGTTGTCCTATGCAAACTATTGACGGCAATGGTGCAGTCGCGTCTGTTGCGTTTCGTACCAGCGAAGTAATCGCCATCTACCCTATCACCCCAAGTTCCACGATGGCTGAACAGGCAGACGCCTGGGCGGGTAATGGGGTTAAAAACGTCTGGGGCGATGTCCCGCGTGTCGTAGAGATGCAGTCCGAAGCTGGCGCCATTGCCACCGTGCATGGTGCGTTGCAGACCGGTGCCCTGTCGACCTCATTTACCTCGTCTCAGGGGCTGCTGTTGATGATCCCCACGCTTTATAAGCTGGCAGGACAATTAACGCCGTTTGTTTTGCACGTTGCCGCTCGCACCGTAGCCACGCACGCGCTCTCGATTTTTGGCGACCACTCGGACGTGATGGCCGTTCGTCAGACTGGCTGCGCCATGCTTTGCGCCAGCAGCGTGCAGGAAGCGCAGGACTTCGCGCTCATTTCGCATATCGCCACGCTGAAAAGCCGTGTGCCATTTATTCATTTCTTTGATGGTTTTCGCACCTCCCACGAGATCAATAAAATCGTTCCGCTGCCGGACGACACCCTTCTGAACCTGCTGCCGCAGGCTGACATTGATGCCCATCGCGCGCGTGCCCTCAATCCGGAACATCCGGTGATCCGGGGTACTTCTGCGAACCCGGATACCTATTTCCAGTCCCGCGAGGCGACAAACCCGTGGTACAACGCGGTCTATGAGCACGTTGAACGTGCTATGGACGATTTTGCCGCCGCGACGGGTCGCGAATATAAGCCGTTTGAATATTACGGTCATCCGCAGGCCGAGCGCGTGATCGTCCTGATGGGCTCCGCCATCGGCACCTGCGAAGAGGTGGTCGATGCGCTGCTGACGCGGGGTGAAAAAGTTGGCGTACTTAAAGTTCGCCTCTATCGCCCCTTCTCAGCGAAACATCTGCTCGCAGCCCTGCCGGACAGCGCACGTGCCGTGGCGGTGCTCGACCGCACCAAAGAGCCTGGCGCGCAGGCTGAACCACTTTATCTTGACGTGATGACCGCGCTGGCAGAGGCGTTTAACTCCGGTGAGCGTGAAACGCTGCCGCGCGTCATTGGCGGGCGTTATGGATTGTCTTCCAAAGAGTTCGGACCGGAGTGCGTCCTGGCGGTATTTGCTGAACTGCGGGAGTCAAAACCGAAGCCGCGCTTTACGGTCGGCATTTATGATGACGTAACTAACCTTTCCCTCCCTTTGCCAGAAAACACCCTGCCTTCGAATGCGAAACTGGAAGCGCTGTTCTACGGCCTGGGCAGCGACGGCAGCGTCTCGGCGACCAAGAACAACATCAAAATTATCGGCAATTCCACGCCGTGGTATGCGCAAGGCTATTTCGTCTACGACTCCAAAAAAGCGGGCGGGCTGACCGTCTCCCACCTGCGCGTCAGCGAACACCCGATCCGCTCGGCATACCTGATTTCTCAGGCAGATTTTGTTGGCTGTCACCAGCTCCAGTTCATTGATAAATACCAGATGGCCGAGCGCCTGAAGCCCGGCGGTATTTTCCTGATCAACACCCCTTACAGCGCCGATGAGGTCTGGGCGCGTCTGCCCCAGGAAGTCCAGGCGGTACTGAACCAGAAACAGGCGCGCCTGTACGTCATCAACGCCGCGAAGATCGCCCGCGAATGCGGCCTGGCCGCGCGTATCAATACGGTCATGCAGATGGCGTTCTTCCATCTGACCAATATTCTGCCGGGTGACAGTGCGCTGATGGAACTTCAGGGGGCGATCGCCAAAAGCTACAGCAGCAAAGGTCAGGAGCTGGTTGAGCGCAACTGGCAAGCGCTGGCGCTGGCGCGCGAGTCGCTGTTCGCGGTGCCGTTGCAGCCGGTCAATGCCAGCAGCCCGAACCGGCCACCCGTGGTGTCTGACGCCGCCCCGGATTTCGTCAAAACCGTCACGGCGGCGATGCTTGCGGGGTTGGGCGATACCCTTCCCGTCTCTGCGCTTCCGCCTGACGGCACCTGGCCGATGGGCACAACCCGCTGGGAAAAACGCAATATTGCCGAAGCGATCCCTATCTGGAAAGAAGAGCTGTGCACCCAGTGCAACCACTGCGTCGCGGCCTGCCCGCACTCCGCCATTCGCGCCAAAGTGGTCTCGCCAGAAGCGTTGGCTGCCGCACCGGAGAGTCTGCACTCGCTGGATGTAAAATCCCGCGATATGCGCGGCCAGAAATATGTTCTTCAGGTGGCGCCGGAAGACTGTACCGGCTGTAACCTGTGCGTCGAGGTGTGCCCGGCGAAAGATCGTCAGGATCCGTCAATCAAAGCCATCAATATGATGTCGCGTCTGGAACATGTTGAAGAAGAGAAAGTGAATTATGATTTCTTCCTCGACCTGCCTGAAATCGATCGCAATAAGCTGGAACGCATTGACATTCGTACCTCGCAGCTCATCACCCCGCTCTTCGAGTACTCTGGGGCGTGCTCAGGCTGCGGCGAAACGCCGTATATCAAACTGCTTACCCAGCTTTACGGCGACCGGATGCTGATTGCCAACGCGACGGGCTGTTCGTCCATCTACGGGGGGAATCTGCCGTCCACGCCTTATACCACCGACGCGAATGGCCGCGGTCCGGCGTGGGCAAACTCGCTTTTCGAGGATAACGCAGAATTTGGTCTGGGGTTCCGTCTGACGGTCGATCAGCACCGCGCCCGCGTAATGCGTTTGCTGGCACAGTTTGCCGATAAGATCCCGGCGGAACTGAATGACGCGCTGCATGCGGAGGCCACACCTGACGTTCGTCGTGCCCAGGTTGCTGAACTGCGTAACGCGCTTCAGGGTACTGAGGGGGCTGAACAACTGCTGACCGATGCGGACGCGCTGGTAGAAAAATCTGTCTGGCTGATTGGCGGTGACGGATGGGCCTATGATATTGGGTTTGGTGGTCTTGATCACGTCCTGAGCCTGACCGAAAACGTCAATATTCTGGTGCTCGATACTCAGTGTTATTCCAACACCGGCGGACAGGCATCAAAAGCAACGCCATTGGGTGCGGTCACGAAATTTGGTGAGCATGGCAAGCGCAAGGCGCGGAAAGATCTGGGCGTCAGCATGATGATGTATGGACACGTCTACGTCGCGCAGATTTCGCTGGGCGCGCAGCTTAACCAGACGGTGAAAGCCATACAGGAAGCAGAGGCGTATCCTGGCCCGTCGCTGATCATCGCCTACAGCCCGTGTGAAGAGCATGGCTACGATCTGGCGTTCAGTCACGACCAGATGCGTCAGCTCACCGCTACCGGCTTCTGGCCGCTGTACCGCTTTGATCCGCGCCGTGCCGATGAAGGGAAATTACCGCTGGCACTGGATTCGCGTCCGCCGTCAGACGCGCTTGCCGAAACCTTACTTCAGGAGCAGCGTTTCCGCCGACTGAACGCCCAACAACCAGAAATAGCGGAGCAGCTATGGAAGGATGCGGCAGCGGATCTTCAGAAGCGATATGACTTCCTGGCGCAACTTGCAGGGAAAGCCGAAAAATCGACCAGTGATTAATCCCTGTGCCCGGCTTGTCCGGGCATTTTTTTGCCAGAAAAAAAGCCCGATGCACGTGCACCGGGCTAATCCAGAAGATCGGTGAAAATTGCCTCAACGTTCTGAGAAATATTCACATGAATTATGGATGAAGAAATCTTAAAGGCATATAACGGCGTGGAGATTACCCTATTTCACTCATGATTAATAATTTTTATTTTGTATTGATTCCAACAACTCATTCACTGCGTCAATCGTTATTTCAATCGCATCATTTGGTTTAGATTTTACTTAACCCGTAACAATTATAATTTATTCATCCGCCGCCAGAGTGATTTAGCATGGGACACCTTTCCAGCCCGGAAAGTTCACTAAGCAATAAAAAAATAACTGCAAAGGAATAATCAAAATGCAAAGAAAAGTACTGGCACTGATGATCCCCGCTCTGTTAATGGCTGGAGCAACCCACGCAGCTGAAATTTATAATAAAGACGGCAATAAACTGGATCTGTATGGCAAAGTAGATGGTCTGCATTATTTCTCTGACGACACATCTAAAGATGGCGACCAAACCTATATGCGACTGGGCTTCAAAGGTGAAACCCAAATCAACGACATGATGACCGGCTTCGCACAGTGGGAATACAACATTCAGGCAAACAACACCGAAGGGTCTGACAATCAGTCCTGGACGCGTCTGGCCTTCGCGGGTGTGAAGTTTGGTGACTACGGCTCCTTCGATTATGGCCGTAACTATGGCGTCCTGTACGACGTGGAAGGCTGGACCGATATGCTGCCAGAATTTGGTGGCGACTCTTATACTAACGCCGATAACTTTATGACTGGTCGTGCAAACGGCGTGGCGACCTATCGTAACACCGACTTCTTTGGTCTGGTGCAGGGTCTGGACTTCGCGGTGCAGTATCAGGGTAATAATGAAGATGCCAGCAACAATCAGGAAGGCACCAACAATGGCCGCGATGTACGTCATGAGAATGGCGACGGTTATGGTCTCTCCGCGACATATGATTTCGGCATGGGCTTCAGCGCGGGTGCGGCATATGCCTCTTCTGACCGTACCAACGATCAAGTAAGTGTTGGCACAGGCGCAGCATCTCAATATGCAGGTGGCGATAAGGCAGATGCATGGACTGCTGGCCTGAAATATGACGCTAACAATATTTACCTGGCGGCAATGTATTCCGAAACTCGCAATATGACCCCTTATGGTTCAACCGATAGTCATGATGGCGGTGGTAT
The DNA here is from genome assembly GCF_049238105.1 of Enterobacter cloacae complex sp. IR5418. Taxonomy (NCBI): domain Bacteria; kingdom Pseudomonadati; phylum Pseudomonadota; class Gammaproteobacteria; order Enterobacterales; family Enterobacteriaceae; genus Enterobacter; species Enterobacter cloacae complex sp. IR5418. The sequence goes on from NZ_JBMKHS010000031.1 coordinate 46,615, forward strand.
CGCTAATAAAACCCAGAACTTTGAAGTGACCGCACAATATCAGTTTGACTTCGGCCTGCGTCCGGCTATTTCGTATTTACAGTCCAAAGGTAAAGATCTGGGCAATGGCCAGGACGATAAAGATCTGGTGAAATATGCTGATGTAGGGGCTACCTACTATTTCAACAAAAATATGTCCACCTATGTTGATTATAAAATCAACCTGCTGGATGAAGATGATTCCTTCTACAAAAACAATGGCATCGGCACCGATGACATCGTAGCGTTAGGTCTGGTTTACCAGTTCTAATCCCGTTAGCCCGCAGCGTTCTGCGGGCTAATTTTTTATCTCTGTTTCGCCTCTTCTTTGCGGAAAGAGAGATAGCCAATTACCCCGCTGTCGCCATCCGCAGGATGATTTACCCCATCCATTACCACCACCTCCGGGAAGTCGAAAGGCGTGACATTTTCCAGACAGGCGACATTCACACCATATTCATTGGGATTGGAACGCCGTTGATGGAACGTATAAATACCGCAGATCGAGCAGAAGAAATGGCGCGCCGTGCCGGTGTTGAAACGGTACTCTGTGAGCGCATCCGCGCCCTGCGTCACCTTAATGCCCGTTAATGGCGCGGAAACCACTACCGCTCCACGCATCCTGCAAAATGAACAGCTACATCGACGTGCGGTATTCAGGCCATCCGTCAGCTCAACTGTAAATTTCACCGTCCCACAATGACACTGTGCAAGACGAATGTCAGCCATCGTTTATACCCCTTTTCTCACTAACTCAGCGGCTTTTAGAAAAACCTCATCTTCGACACCATCTCCCTTCTGTCTGCCGAGCCTCACCAGCTCGTCGACAATACTTTCACGGTTGATGATCTTCTGCGATGAAACCAGCCCAATTACGGCAGCGCCAATCGCCAGCCCAACTAATCCTGTTTGTTCGTCTTTATTCTTCATAGAAGTGCTCCCTTGTCCCTTTCAAAAAGCGTAGCAGGAGTACTGTAAAACGCGCTGGTACGCAGGTATGAGATCCGTGCTTTATCGCCCGGCAAAACAGGGGATCGGTTATCAGACAATGTTGACGAGGATAGGGTGGATAGCAATGCCGTAATTTAGGTTAAAACCGCCTTCGTAAAGGCGGCTTGTCATCACTCTGGTTCTTTATCACCTGATTCAGGCGCTGAGCCAGGATCATCTTTCGGTTTTTTTCCATCCTTTTCCGGGTTTTCCGGGCTGGGGTTATAATCAGGATGGTCACCATTAACGGGACGGTCAGTCATTTTCACCTCCGTTTTTACTGCGTAAGCTGTAAGTGTAGACAACCCTTCAGTCTTAACCAAACTTCTCCTGTGGGGCTCATTTGTAAATCGTGCTGGCATTCGTCGCTGCAATCCGTACCATACACGGCACACTTTCGCATGCTGGTTTTTACCGGCAGCCGCAAACCCGTCTTTAATTGCTAACCAGATGGGGCACGAAAATGCGCTGATGGTGTATGAAATCTATGCTACATGGATAGAAGAGATGAACACGAAGCTGACGCTTTGAAGTCGTTTTCCTCACCCTGTGCCCCATTTGAGATCTGAGTAACGTATAAATGCAACAAAATCAAGAAATTAACAAAAAAGAACAGTACAACCTGAATAAACTGCAAAAGCGACTGCGCCGTAACGTGGGCGAAGCCATTGCAGACTTCAACATGATTGAAGAAGGCGATCGCATCATGGTCTGCCTGTCGGGCGGAAAAGACAGCTATACCATGCTGGAGATCCTGCGCAATCTTCAGCAAAGCGCACCGGTGAACTTTTCCCTGGTCGCGGTTAACCTCGATCAAAAACAGCCAGGTTTCCCGGAGCATATCCTGCCGGAGTACCTGGAAAACCTGGGCGTTGAGTACAAAATCGTAGAAGAGAATACCTACGGCATTGTTAAAGAGAAGATCCCAGAGGGCAAAACGACCTGCTCGCTCTGCTCACGTTTACGTCGCGGCATTCTGTACCGCACCGCAACTGAACTGGGCGCCACCAAAATTGCGCTTGGTCATCACCGGGACGACATTCTGCAAACGCTGTTTCTGAATATGTTCTACGGCGGCAAAATGAAGGGAATGCCACCGAAGCTGATGAGCGATGACGGCAAACACATCGTGATCCGCCCACTCGCCTACTGCCGCGAGAAAGACATTGAGCGTTTTTCTCAGGCCAAAGCCTTCCCTATCATTCCGTGCAATCTGTGCGGCTCACAGCCGAACCTGCAACGTCAGGTCATTGGCGACATGCTGCGTGACTGGGATAAACGCTATCCGGGCCGCATCGAAACCATGTTCAGCGCCATGCAGAACGTGGTGCCTTCGCACCTCGCGGATGTTGAACTGTTCGATTTCAAAGGGATTAACCACGGATCAGAGGTGGTAAATGGCGGGGATCTGGCGTTTGACCGGGAAGAGATCCCGATGCAACCGGCTGGCTGGCAGCCAGAGGAAGAAGATGCGCAATTCGATGAACTGCGCCTGAACGTGGTAGAAGTCAAATAACCTGACCGCGTCTCAGACATTGCTTCTGAGACGCGCTTTAAGTTTACTTCAGCAGCCGAACGCGGCAGGTTTTCCCTTTAATCTTCCCGCCCTGCAACTGTTTCCAGGCCTTCTGCGCAACCGACTGGCGAACCGCTACGTAGACATGCGCAGGATGGACAATGATCTTGCCAATATCTGCCCCGTCGAGACCGATATCCCCTGTTAATGCCCCCAGAACGTCACCGGGACGCATTTTAGCCTTTTTACCACCGTCGATGCACAGCGTGGCCATTTCCGCCACCAGCGGAGCAATGCTGATATTACCTGGGGCACTCACCCAGTTAAGTTTCAGTTGCAGCATTTCCGCAAGAATATTGGCGCGTTGCGCCTCTTCAGGTGCACAGAAGCTGATGGCGAGACCACTGTTACCCGCACGTGCGGTACGCCCGATACGGTGGACATGCACTTCCGGATCCCATGCCAGTTCGAAATTGACCACCAGCTCAAGCGATTTGATATCCAGGCCACGGGCAGCGACATCCGTTGCAACCAGCACGCGAGCGCTGCCGTTAGCGAAACGTACCAGCGTCTGATCGCGATCGCGCTGTTCCAGATCGCCATGCAGCGATAATGCGCTCTGCCCGGCGTCATTCAGGGCATCGCATACCGCCTGACAATCTTTTTTGGTATTACAGAACACCACGCAGGACGCAGGCTGGTGTAGGCTCAGCAATTTTTGTAGCAGTGGAATTTTGCCCTGCTGCGATGTCTCGAAGAACTGCTGCTCAATCGCTGGCAACGCATCGACAGTATCGATTTCAATGGTCAGGGGGTTCTTCTGCACACGCCCGCTGATCGCCGCAATGGCCTCTGGCCAGGTGGCAGAAAAGAGCAGCGTCTGACGTGTGGCTGGCGCAAAGCGGATCACTTCGTCAATCGCATCGCTGAAACCCATATCCAGCATGCGGTCAGCTTCATCCATCACCAGCGTTTGCAGTGCGTCGAGTGAAACGGTGCCTTTTTGCAGGTGATCAAGCAGACGACCCGGCGTGGCCACAATGATATGCGGCGCATGCTGAAGGGAATCGCGCTGCGCACCGAACGGTTGCCCGCCGCAGAGCGTTAAAATTTTGGTGTTAGGCAAAAAACGCGCCAGGCGACGCAACTCCCCCGCGACCTGGTCGGCCAGCTCACGCGTCGGGCAGAGTATCAGGGACTGGGTCTGAAACAGGGTTGCATCAATGTGTTGTAACAGACCCAGACCGAATGCAGCCGTTTTTCCACTGCCGGTTTTCGCCTGCACGCGCACGTCACGGCCTTCGAGGATGGCCGGCAGCGCGGCGGCCTGGACGGGGGTCATAGTCAGGTAGCCCAACTCATTCAGGTTAGACAGTTGGGCTTCAGGCAGAACGTTCAGCGTGGAAAAAGCGGTCACAATATACTCTCGTGGTGATGATTGCAGTCAGATGGCGCGTATCCTCGCAGATCTCCGCTAACGATGCGACAATTTAATCGGTTCTTCATCCGGCGGCGGATCTGGCATCGGCTGCGGACGTGGGACAGGATCGGGTATCGGCGTCGGATCGGTGGGCACCGGATCGGACTGCCAGGTGTTCAGGCGTTGCAGGGCAAGTAGCATACTCATCTTTTCCTCCTGATTAGGGTGCTGACCCCTAAAGGGTAGACGCAGATAAACAGGAGGCAAAAAAAAGCCGACTATGAAGTCGGCGTCGTACGAATCAATTGTGCTATGCAGTAATTCAAAAAAAGGAAGTAAGACAATATGGAGCGCAACGCCCATCGCTTGACGTTGCATTCACCTGCGGGAGTAATATTGCACCTAACATGGTAGGAGTTTATTGACTTCGCTCAATTAAAATGTCGTTTTGAAGCACCCGATTCGTTTGAAAATGCGCAATTTTACAGCCATTTACTACGATGCAACCACCATGCAACACCCCCAATCAAAACCACTAACATGACGCAAAACGTGGTGAAGCCATAGTGATATTCACCGCCGGGGATCCCGCCGAGGTTCACGCCAAACAGCCCTGTTAAGAACGTACTCGGTAAAAAGACCATCGCCATCAACGACATGGTGTACGTTCTCCTGGCTAACGACTCCTGCATCACTTGCGCAATCTCGTCCGCCATGACTGCCGTTCGGGCGATACACGAGTCAATCTCGTCCAGACCACGTCCCAGCCGGTCTGCGATATCCTGCATTCTGCGGCGCTGATCGTCGTTCATCCAGCTCATGCGTTCGCTGGCCAGTCGCGCATAAACGTCGCGCTGCGGGGTCATATAGCGGCGCATCACGATGAGCTGCTTACGCAGCAACGCCAGAAAACCACGCGGGGGGATTTGCTGATCGAGCAGATTATCTTCCAGATCGATGATTTTATCGTGGAGTTCTTCTATAAACTCGCTGGCATGATCGGTCAGTGCATCACACACATCCACCAGCCAGCTACCGCAATCCGTAGGCCCCGTTCCCTCTTTCAGGTCGTTAATGACGTCATCCAGCGCGAGCACTTTTCGCTGGCGGGTGGAAACAATCAGCCGTTCATCCATATAAACGCGCATTGCCACCAGCTGATCAGGTCGTTCATCCGTACTGCCGTTTATACATCGCAGCGTAATTAACGTGCCTTCACCCATCCGGCTTACGCGGGGTCTGAGACTTTCACCCGCCAGCGCATCCCGAACGTTGTTGGGCAATAGCGGCGTGGACGCGAGCCACTCGGCGCTGTCCGGGTGCGTGTAGTTGAGGTGCAGCCAGCATGGATGTTCGCTGTCGATGTGATCCTGATCTTCAAGCGGCCTTGCGCCGCCACGTCCATCAAACACCCATGCAAAAACTGCGTCCGGTACGTTAACCTCAGACCCTTTAATGCTCTCCACAGCGCCTCCACCGTTTTATCTCTTTCGGTGTCAGTCTAGCTTTCGCCGGGGGTTAAGCAATAATTATGTGAGGCATCGTCCTGAATACGCTCAGGAATTCACCGCCCACTCGCGGCTACTTAACGCATTGTCAGTCACGTACTCATTTTCCAGACGGAAATTGCGGGTTCGTGTCTGGAGTTCAATCACCTGATTGCGCAGTACATCGGACGAACCATTGAGTTCTTCAACCATCGACACGTTACTCTGCGTGACGCGTTCCAGCTCTGACAATGCCTGCGTAATTTGTGAAATGCCTTTTTCCTGTTCTGATGTTGAAGCGGAGATTTCATCCATCAGTCTGCTTACATTGCCCGAACCGGTAACAATGTCATGCATGTTTTTTTCGGCTTCAGAGACCACGTTAACGCCCTGCGTTACGTTATGGCTGGTGACTTCAATCAAGGACTTGATATTTTTTGCCGCTTCGGCGCTACGATGCGCCAGGCTTCTGACCTCACCAGCCACCACAGAAAACCCTTTACCATGATCCCCCGCTCTTGCCGCTTCAACGGCGGCGTTAAGCGCCAGAATATTGGTCTGGAAAGCGATACCGTCAATCAGCGAGATAATCTCTGTCATTTGCTGGGCGCAGTCGGTAATCGACTGCATATTGTTCGCGACCTGTCCCATTAACTCTCCGCCTTTACGCGCCTGCAACGTCGCGATATTCGCCTGCTCGCTGGCTAAACGGGTATTGTCGGCATTATTTTTTGTACTGGCAGCCATCTGTTCCATACTGGCTGCCGTTTGCACCAGCGAAGCTGACTGCTGTTCTGTTTTAACGGAAAGCTGCGCGCTGCGTGAAGAGAGTTGATCTGAAAGGGTCATCGCGGTTTGCGAGGAGGCGCGGATCTCACGGACCAGCGTTGCTATATTGCTGGAGAGACTATTAATCCCCGGGATCAGTCGTCCCGCGCATTTGTTGCCAAATTCAGGGATCGACACGCCCAGTTTGCGACTTTGGACTTTGTTGAATAAATCGAACTTTTGCTGAGTTGAAGGATCAGATCACGCATCT
>NZ_JBMKHS010000032.1:0-40076 GCF_049238105.1 Enterobacter cloacae complex sp. IR5418
GATACTAATGAACCGTGAGGCTTAACCTTACAACGCCGAAGATGTTTTGGCGAAGAGACGAAATTTTCAGCCTGATACAGATAACAGAATTTGCCTGGCGGCTTTAGCGCGGTGGTCCCACCTGACCCCATGCCGAACTCAGAAGTGAAACGCCGTAGCGCCGATGGTAGTGTGGGGTCTCCCCATGTGAGAGTAGGGAACTGCCAGGCATCAAACAAGTGAAGAGGCCATCCGGAAGGATGGCCTTTTTGCGTTTTTATACCCCTGAATTTTGCAGGCCGGGTAAGGCGAAGCCGCCACCCGGCGAGTCACAGCGCACTCCACGTCACAATAAACTCTGCAATCCCCTCCACATCATTCAAATCCAGAACCGGTACTTCCAGCGTCAACGCAACGTCACTGGCCACGGCAATCACATGTTCATCCAGCGTTAACTCACTTACGTCATGCCCGGCATCGCTTCTGAACAGCAGGATCTTCGCAACAGCTTCATGCTTAAATCCCTCAACCAGTATCAGATCCAGCGTGGAGTGATCCATCCGGCTGACAAGATAAGCGAGATCCAGCGGTGCTTCATCCGGTGTTTCGGTCATTAACGCCCAGCGCTGGTTACTCGCCACCATCGTTTGTGCAGCGCCAGCCTTACGCAGCTCATAGCTATCTTTCCCGGGCTTATCGACATCCATGTTATGGTGCGTATGCTTAATCAATCCGGGACGAATACCTTTGACGCAAAGCGCAGGTATCAATTTTTTTAGCAGCGTAGTCTTCCCGGTGCCACTCCAGGCAGAGATCGCTAAAACGGGTATCATTTCTTCACCTGCATCATCTTTAAATCTTCCGTGGTGTTCACATTCACAAATGCTGATTTCATGTCGCTGAAATCAACGGAATGACCTCCTGACTGGCGCATAAAAACCATTACGCGTCGCTCTCCTGCGGCCAGGTAATCTTCCAGTGCGGGTATTAACGAGCGATTCATCAATGCGATAGTCGGATGGTCGCGTTCACCGTCGTGTACCCAGACGACGGGAGCACCATCGCGCCGCTGCACCAGACGTTCAACCAGACAGGACGGGATGAAGGGCGTATCACATGAACAAAAGAGAAACCACTCTCCGTGCGACTGCTGCATAACGGAAAGCATTCCCGCAAGCGGGCCAGGGTAGTCCACCAGGTTATCCTGATAAACCGGATACCCGCTGCGCTGATAAATATCAATATGCCGGTTAGCGCTGATCGCCATCGACGACACCTGATTTGCCAGCGTATCAGCAACATGCTGCCACAAGGGGGTATTGTTCAGGAGCTGAAGACCCTTATCCTTTCCGCCCATTCGCGTTGCCCTGCCCCCGGCCAGAACGACCCCGATGATTTCCTGGCATTGATTCACGAATATCGCCTCTTTTATTGTGGGATTGACCCTGCTAACGTGTCTCTCTAAATGAAAGGAGCACTACCATGAAATGTAAACGTCTTAATGAAGTCATTGAGCTTCTCCAGCCGGCCTGGCAAAAAGAGCCAGAGCTGAATCTGATGCAATTTTTACAGAAACTGGCGAAAGAGTCAGGTTTTGATGGCGAACTGGCAGACCTTTCTGACGACATCCTGATCTACCACCTCAAAATGCGTGATTCGGCTAAAGATGCTGTAATTCCTGGGATTCAGAAAGACTATGAGGAAGATTTTAAAACCGCATTACTGCGCGCCCGAGGCGTAATTAAAGAGTAAAAGCTTGTAAGCGGAGCCACCGAAATCGCCACAAGATGATATCCTGAATCATTCGTATAATTTCCGGATGATCGGATGAACGACCAGGCTTTTACTTTCAAGACATTACACCCGGATACCATTATGGATGCGCTGTTCGAGCAGGGTATTCGGGTGGATTCCGGGTTAACCCCTTTAAACAGCTACGAAAACCGCGTCTATCAATTTCAGGACGAAGAGCGCCAGCGCTTTGTCGTAAAGTTTTACCGTCCACAGCGCTGGTCCGCAGAACAAATTCAGGAAGAACATCAGTTTGCCCACGATCTGCTGGATGACGATGTTCCCGTTGCGGCACCGCTCAAATTCAATAACCAGACGCTGCTGACCCATCAGGGCTTTTATTACGCAGTATTTCCGAGCCTGGGCGGAAGACAGTTTGAGGCGGATAATATCGATCAGATGGAATGGGTTGCCCGCTATCTGGGGCGCATTCATCAGACCGGACGTAAAAAAACATTTGTTGCCCGTCCGACGATTGGTGTTCAGGAATATCTTATTGAGCCGCGCCAGGTATTCGACACATCGTCGCTGATCCCGAATGCGCTAAAGGGTCATTTCCTCACAGCGACCGATAAGCTTATTGATGCTGTAAAAGCCTGCTGGCGTGATGATATTACTGCTCTACGCCTGCACGGTGACTGCCACGCCGGGAATATTCTCTGGCGCGACGGGCCGCTATTTGTCGATCTTGATGATGCTCGTATGGGACCCGCGGTGCAGGATCTGTGGATGCTGCTCAACGGTGATAAAGCCGAGCAGCGCATGCAGCTTGAGACCATAATTGAAGCTTATGAAGAATTTAGCCCCTTTAATTCAGACGAAATTGCCTTGATAGAGCCTTTACGTGCGATGCGTTTTGTTTATTATCTCGCGTGGTTAATCAGGCGTTGGGAAGACCCGGCTTTTCCCCGAAATTTCCCCTGGCTTACCGGGGAGGATTACTGGCGCAACCAGATATCCACATTTACCGAGCAGGTTAAGGTTCTACAGGAACCCCCTTTGCAATTAACGCCGATGTATTAATTGGACACACCCAGGAGAGAGTTAATCATGAAAAAAATTTGGCTGGCGCTGGCTGGTATGATTCTGGCATTTAGCGCAACTGCTGCGCAGTTTACCGACGGCAAGCAGTACATCACGCTGGACAAGCCTGTTGCTGGCGAGCCTCAGGTGCTGGAGTTCTTCTCCTTCTACTGCCCGCATTGCTACGAGTTTGAGCAGGTACTTCATGTTTCTGACAACGTGAAGAAAAAGCTGCCGGAAGGCACTAAAATGACGAAATACCACGTTGAGTTCCTTGGCCCACTGGGTAAAGATCTGACTCAGGCATGGGCGGTTGCGATTGCGCTGGGTGTGGAAGATAAGGTCACCGCGCCTATGTTTGAAGCCGTACAGAAAACCCAGACCGTACAAACCACGGCAGATATCCGTAAAGTGTTCGTGGATGCCGGTGTGAAAGGTGAAGACTACGACGCGGCCTGGAACAGTTTTGTGGTGAAATCTCTCGTGGCACAGCAGGAAAAAGCTGCCGCTGACTTCCAGTTGCAGGGCGTGCCGGCGATGTATGTTAACGGCAAATACCAGGTGAATACGCGTGGTATGGACACGACCAGCATGGATATCTTCGTACAACAGTACGCTGATACCGTGAAATACCTGGTTGAGAAAAAGTAACAAACATAAAGAAAAACGCCGGTCACTGACCGGCGTTTTTGTATGAAGATTTTACCTGCGCTATCTGTTCGTCTTTCTCTTTCCAGAGTGTATTAAGCCAAAGCTGGAAACGACGTTTGAAGTTTTTATCGTTCACGTAATCCCCGTGCAGTTCAGTGTTGACGGCGACCAGATCAACGCGGACAACGATACGCGTCAGCTTGCCGCTGAGCATGTCGTAGAACGGCGTCCTGTCGTTTTCCGGATAGCAGAGCGTTACGTTCAGCAATTTATCGAACTGCTCACCCAGCACGTTGAGCGCCATTGCGATGCCCGCAGCCTTTGGCGGCAACAGATTCTGATAGGGAGAGCGAGTCTGCTGACGCTTCTCTTCGGTAAAGCGTGATCCTTCGACGAAGTTAACAATGGTGGTGGGATGCGCGCGAAACTTCTCGCAGGAACGGCGCGTGGTTTCCACGTCCTTACCGCGGCGTTCCGGATGACGAAGCAAATAGCTGCGTGAATAGCGTTTCATAAACGGCATATCCAGCGCCCAGCAGGCCAGACCAATGAAAGGCACCCAGGCCAGCTGCTGTTTCAGAAAGTATTTGTTCATCGGAATGTGTTTGCGAAACAGCACACACAATACAACGATGTCGGCCCAGCTGTGATGATTGCAAATCAGCAGATACCAGTTCTTTTTGTTCAGCTTTTCCAGACCCTGAACATCCCACTTCAGCCAGGGGTTCAGATGCAACAGGATCGCCAGCCCTTCACACCAGCAGTACATCATAAAATTACAAAAAGCAGATACCGCACGCCATACCGGAGGGACAGGCAGCAGGAGCTTAATTATTCCGGCAATGATGATTGGCACAGAACAGGCGATGGTAACCAGGATAGTTAAAATGACGCTTAACAATAATGTTATCGCAGCGAGTATTCTCGACATGATGAATTTTTTCAGATAGTTAGCTGTAATTGAGCAGCCGGCTATCCGGTGCTGGGCGCCGATCTTATCAGAAATTCGCTTAGACCAGGGCGCTTTCACGCGAAGAGGCTTCCGGCCTTTACTGCCAGGCAGCCAATTTTTCTATATAGACAGAGTGCTTAAGTCTTATATCCACATAGACTAAATAACCATCAGTAAGGCATGATCTTTATTGATCTAATGTTAATACATTGATTTTGTTTGATAATTAAGTTTCGGGCATCAGTTTTATCGAACTCTTATTCACCTGTATTAAAAATATGCACAAACTTATCCACAGTTTTGTTTTGCGAGCGATCTTCCCGATCGCAAAATCTTTTTCTGTATAAAGCGCTAAAACCTGATGTTTTCATCCTTCTGTGGCATCCTTTACCCATAAATTCATAAAAGGCACGGACATTATGGTTCAGATCCCAGAAAACCCACTTATACTCGTCGATGGCTCTTCTTACCTGTATCGGGCGTATCATGCGTTTCCTCCTCTGACCAACAGCGCAGGGGAACCTACCGGCGCAATGTACGGCGTGCTGAATATGCTGCGCAGCCTGATTCTGCAATACCACCCAACTCATGCGGCCGTGGTGTTTGATGCGAAGGGTAAAACCTTCCGTGATGAATTATTTGAGCATTACAAATCACACCGTCCTCCGATGCCTGACGATCTGCGTGCGCAGATTGAACCACTGCACGCTATGGTGAAAGCGATGGGGCTGCCCCTGCTGGCGGTCTCAGGTGTTGAAGCTGACGACGTAATAGGTACGCTGGCGCGCGAAGCGGAAAAAGCAGGCCGCCCGGTCTTGATCAGTACCGGTGATAAAGACATGGCGCAGCTGGTCACGCCTGGGATCACGCTGATCAACACCATGACCAACACCATTCTTGGCCCGGAAGAAGTGGTCGCCAAATATGGCGTGCCGCCAGAACTCATTATTGATTTCCTCGCCCTGATGGGCGATTCCTCGGACAATATTCCTGGCGTGCCGGGCGTGGGCGAAAAAACAGCTCAGGCGCTGCTGCAAGGGCTGGGCGGGCTGGATACGCTGTATGCTGAGTCCGACAAAATTGCCGGTCTTACCTTCCGTGGCGCAAAAACCATGGCCGGAAAGCTTGCCGATAACAAAGAGGTGGCTTATCTCTCCTACCAGTTGGCCACCATCAAAACTGACGTAGAGCTGGAACTTACCTGCGAGCAGCTGGAAGTGCAGGAACCTGCCGCCGACGAACTGCTTGGCCTGTTCAGAAAATACGAATTTAAACGCTGGACTGCGGATGTTGAAGCTGGCAAATGGCTTCAGGCGAAAGGGGCAAAACCTGCGGCGAAGCCGAAAGAGACCATCGTTGTCGATGCTGAAGAGCAGACTGAAGAAGAAGCAACAGCGCTCTCCTTCGACAACTATGAAACCGTCCTTGAGGAATCACAGCTTGTCGCCTGGATTGAAAAGCTGAAAAAAGCGCCAGTATTTGCTTTCGATACCGAAACGGACAGCCTCGATAACATTTCTGCCAATATGGTGGGCCTGTCATTTGCGACGGAGCCGGGTGTTGCAGCCTATGTTCCGGTAGCTCATGACTATCTGGATGCGCCAGAGCAAATCTCTCGCGAGCGTGCCTTAGAACTGCTGAAGCCGATTCTGGAAGACGAGAAAGCGCTGAAGGTCGGGCAAAACCTGAAGTACGACCGCGGTATTTTGCAAAACTACGGCATTGAGCTGCGTGGTATCGCCTTTGACACCATGCTGGAATCTTACATTCTGGACAGCGTGGCGGGCCGCCATGATATGGATTCCTTATCCGATCGTTGGCTGAAACACAAAACCATCACCTTTGAAGAAATTGCCGGTAAGGGCAAAAATCAGCTGACCTTTAACCAGATTGCGCTGGAAGAAGCAGGCCGCTACGCCGCGGAAGACGCTGACGTCACGCTACAACTGCATCTCAAAATGTGGCCGAAATTGCAGAAGCACGAAGGGCCGCTGAATGTGTTCCAGAACATTGAGATGCCGCTGGTGCCTGTGCTGTCCCGCATTGAGCGCAACGGCGTTAAAATCGACCCAACGGTGCTGCATAACCACTCTGGCGAGCTGGCGCAGCGTCTGACCGAGCTTGAACAGAAAGCGCATGAGCTTGCTGGCGAGGCATTTAACCTGTCGTCACCGAAACAGCTGCAAACCATCCTGTTTGAAAAACAGGGTATCAAGCCGCTGAAGAAAACCCCGGGCGGTGCCCCTTCAACGTCTGAAGAGGTGCTGGAAGAGCTGGCGCTGGACTACCCGCTGCCTAAAGTTATTCTGCAATACCGTGGTCTGGCTAAGCTGAAATCGACCTATACCGACAAACTGCCGCTGATGATCAACCCGAAAACGGGCCGCGTACACACCTCTTATCACCAGGCAGTGGCGGCGACCGGGCGACTTTCGTCAACCGATCCCAACCTTCAGAACATTCCGGTACGTAATGAAGAGGGCCGCCGTATTCGCCAGGCTTTTATTGCGCCAGAGGATTACCTGATTGTCTCCGCGGACTACTCGCAAATCGAACTGCGCATTATGGCGCACCTGTCGCGCGACCAGGGCCTGCTGACGGCATTTGCCGAAGGGAAGGACATCCACCGGGCTACCGCTGCCGAAGTGTTTGGGCTGCCGCTGGAAAGCGTGACAAACGAACAGCGTCGTAGCGCAAAAGCGATCAACTTCGGTCTGATTTACGGCATGAGTGCCTTTGGCCTCTCACGCCAGCTCAACATTCCGCGTAAAGAGTCGCAGAAGTATATGGATCTCTACTTCGAGCGGTATCCGGGCGTGCTGGAATATATGGAGCGGACCCGTGCGCAGGCGAAAGAGAAAGGCTACGTTGAAACGCTGGATGGCCGTCGTCTCTACCTTCCGGATATCAAATCCAGCAACGCCGCGCGCCGCGCGGGTGCAGAACGTGCTGCGATCAACGCCCCGATGCAGGGCACGGCGGCAGACATCATTAAACGCGCAATGATCGCCGTTGATGCCTGGCTGGAAAAAGAGAAACCGCGCGTGAAAATGATCATGCAGGTACACGATGAACTGGTCTTTGAAGTTCATAAAGACGATCTGGAGACGGTCTCCGGGAAGATCCACGAACTGATGGAAAACAGCATGAAGCTGGACGTACCGTTGCTGGTGGAAGTCGGTAGCGGCGAAAACTGGGATCAGGCTCACTAAGGGTTATCGGAATAACGCTCGTTTTATGTAAGTAAGCAACATAAGTACGCGCTTTTTGTGACGATCATTAGAATTCCCTATGTAAAGAATGAAAAAAAACTACAAAAAGTGCTTTGTCCAGCGATAAAAAAAGAGTAGAGTTAACGACGTAGGGTACAGAGGTAAGATGTTCTATCTTTCAGACCTTTTACTTCACGTAATCGGATTTGGCTGAATATTTTAGCCGCCCCAGTCAGTAATGACTGGGGCGTTTTTTATTGCGGCAAAGAAAATTTCAGGCAAAAAAAAGCGCGGTCATCACCGCGCCTGTTGTTATTCTGCTTCCGCTTCTGTCGCCGGTTCCAGATCGTTAAACCAGCTGTCCAGCTTCTGTCGCAGTTTATCCACGCCCTGTTTTTTCAGCGAGGAGAACGGTTCGACCTGCACATCACCGTTGAATGCCAGCACCGCTTCACGCACCTTGTTCACCTGCGCCTTGCGCGCGCCGCTCGCCAGCTTATCCGCTTTTGTCAGCAGTACCAGCACCGCAATATCGCTTGCCACCGCCCAGTCAATCATCTGTTGATCGAGATCTTTCAGCGGATGACGAATATCCATCAGCACCACCAGACCTTTCAGACACATGCGTTTTTCCAGGTATTCTCCCAGCGCACGCTGCCATTTGATCTTCATCTCTTCCGGCACCTGCGCGTAACCGTAGCCCGGTAAATCGACCAGGCGTTTGCCTTCAGCCACTTCAAACAGGTTAATCAGCTGGGTACGGCCAGGTGTTTTTGAGGTACGCGCCAGGTTTTTCTGATTGGTCAGCGTATTCAGGGCGCTGGATTTTCCCGCATTGGAGCGGCCAGCAAATGCCACTTCAATCCCTGTGTCTGAGGGCAAGTGGCGAATATCGGGCGCACTGGTGACAAAATGCGTCTGTTGGTAGTTCCAGGTAGTCACGTGGTCGTCTCCAAAAATCGTAATCTGCGGGGGATTATACCTGAATGCGGGCAAAAGGCTTTTCCCATCGTCATTGACATGTAAGTGAAAACCCTACTGAGTGTGAGAGATCTGCCCTTATGTGTATGAGAAATTTAAGAGAAATCGCAGGCGCGAAAAAACTCAAAATATTAAAATTCAATGAGTTAATAATGAGTAATTATCTGAAAATTCGGTTTTGTACCTTGTCATTGCTTGTTAGTTTAAGGGAACAAGGTAAAGTATGTGCCAGGGCGAGGATGCCAACAGGATAACGACTTAAGGATAAGGGTCAGGAGCGCCAGGAGGCGAAGACTCAGGATTGTCAGGACGACCGGCGCCTGGAGGCGTATTTAACAGGAAACGGAACCGTATCACGGACGGTAGTAGCCAAGGGATTAACAGGGTTTGTTGTAGGCAAACAGGGAATGTCTGACCCGCTAAGGGTTGTGAGTCAGGAAAAAAGGCGACAGATTGCTCTGTCGCCTTTTTTCTTTGCTTGCTTTCTGCTAGATTTCGCCGCAATTCTATACTGAAGAAAACGACTTAAAGATAAAACATCATGAAAAAACCGACCTCCGCAGCGGGCGCGAAACGCCCTGCAAAAGCACGCCGCAAAACGCGCGAAGAATTGAACCAGGAAGCGCGCGATCGTAAACGCGATAAAAAACATCGTGGCCATGCTTCGGGTAGCCGTGCTAACGGTGGCGGTGCCGCAGGCGCTTCTGCAAAAGACAAACAGCAGAAAGATCCTCGTATCGGCAGTAAAACTCCCATTCCACTGGGCGTGACAGACACGCCGGTCACTAAGCAGCACAAACCAAAGAGCGAGAAACCTATGCTTTCACCGCAGGCTGAGCTGGATATGCTGGAGAACGATGAGCGCCTGGACGCGCTGCTGGAACGTCTTGAAGAGGGCGAGACCCTGACCGCTGAAGAGCAGTCCTGGGTGGACGCCAAACTGGACCGCATTGATGAACTGATGCAGAAGCTGGGTCTGTCCTACGATGATGAAGAAGACGAAGAGGAAGACGAAAAGCAGGAAGATATGATGCGTCTGCTGAAAGGTGGAAACTAACATTTGCACCCGGCAGGTACACTCGTCCTGCTTATAACCCTTCCGGTTATATGTTATCTGGTGTGGTTATTCGTTAAACTACGGCGGTTGTCGCGGCGACAGAAGTGGCTGCGCACCCGAATGATGGCCCGTAACGGGACCAGAACGGGCCGCCGTATACGAACGCGACACCAACGGAAGGAGTGAGCATGTCTGTACCATCTATCGACTGGGATTTGGCCCTGATCCAGAAATATAACTATTCCGGGCCGCGTTATACCTCATACCCCACCGCGCTGGAGTTCTCTGATGCTTTCGGCGAGGCGGATTTTCAGCAAGCTGTGGCGCGCTATCCCGAGCGCCCGCTGTCGCTCTACGTCCATATTCCGTTCTGCCACAAGCTCTGCTACTTCTGCGGCTGCAATAAAATCGTTACCCGCCAGCAGCATAAAGCCGATCAATACCTCGATGCGCTAGAGCAGGAAATTCTGCACCGCGCACCGCTGTTTAAAGGGCGCCACGTCAGCCAGCTTCACTGGGGCGGCGGTACGCCAACCTACCTGAATAAAGCGCAGATCAGCCGTCTGATGGCGCTGCTGCGCGGCAATTTCAGATTTAACGACGACGCCGAAATTTCGATCGAGGTCGATCCGCGTGAAATCGAACTGGATGTGCTGGATCATTTACGCGCCGAAGGCTTCAATCGTCTGAGTATGGGCGTGCAGGACTTCAACAAAGAAGTACAGCGCCTGGTAAACCGTGAGCAGGACGAAGCGTTTATCTTTGCCTTACTCAACCACGCGCGTGATATCGGCTTTACGTCGACCAATATCGACCTGATTTACGGCCTGCCAAAGCAGACGCCGGAGAGCTTCGCCTTCACGCTGAAGCGCGTGGCTGAACTCAACCCGGACCGTCTGAGCGTCTTTAACTATGCGCACCTGCCGACGCTGTTCGCCGCTCAGCGCAAAATCAAAGATGCGGATCTGCCTTCCGCCCAGCAGAAGCTGGACATTTTGCAGGAGACCATCGCCTCGCTGACCGAAACCGGCTATCAGTTTATCGGGATGGATCACTTTGCCCGTCCGGACGATGAGCTGGCGATTGCCCAGCGTGACGGGGTCCTGCACCGTAATTTCCAGGGTTACACCACCCAGGGCGATACCGATCTGCTGGGGATGGGCGTCTCGGCGATCAGCATGATTGGCGACTGCTACGCGCAGAACCAGAAAGAGCTGAAGCTCTACTACCAGCAGGTTGATGAAACGGGTAACGCATTGTGGCGCGGTATCGCGCTAACCCGTGACGACTGCATCCGTCGCGATGTGATTAAGGCGCTTATCTGCAACTTCCGTCTCGATTTCAGCGACGTGGAAGCGCAATGGGATCTGCAATTCAGCGATTACTTTGCCGAAGACCTGAAGCTGATTGCACCGCTGGCGAAAGACGGGCTGGTGGATGTGTCGGAAAGCGCGATTGTCGTCACGCCGAAAGGGCGTCTGTTGATTCGTAATATCTGCATGTGCTTTGACGCCTATCTGCGTCAGAAAGCGCGTTTACAGCAGTTCTCGCGGGTGATTTAAGCTGTAATGCCGGGTGGCGGCTTTGCCTTACCCGGCCTACTTAAGTGCGAGATGTAGGCCGGGTAAGCGAAGCGCCACCCGGCTTTTCATCACCAGCTCGTTAGCTAAACAGCCCAACCAGCGCCGCACACAATACCGCCGCAACGGCAGTTTGTGGCGTGTGGCTTTCTGCTGCTCCGCTCGAAAGTAAAGTCACTAATGATTCCAGCATGATGCTCCCCCCAATTTCCGGGCACGATCATACAAAACTCATCGGAACAGTAAAGCGCAAAATAACGGCACCTTGCGCTCAATTAATAACCTTTACACAGCGGGGTACGATCACTCCATTCCCAGCTCTTTCAGCTTGCGCGTCAGGGTATTTCGACCCCATCCCAACAGGCGAGCCGCTTCCTGTTTGTGGCCCTGGGTATGACGAAGCGCGGTAGTTAATAACGTGCGCTCCATCTCAGGCTGCGCTTCGGAGAGCAGATTTTGATGACCGGAACGCAGCGCGCGATCTGCCCACTGGGCCAGCAGCGTCGCCCAGCTGTCCGGCAGCGCATGCCCGGCGGTGCTTTCGGGCACGGTGGCTTCAAACAGCTCGGCAGGGAGATCCTGAATCAACACCTCCTGTCCGGCAGCCATCACGGTCAGCCAGCGACAGGTGTTTTCCAGCTGACGCACGTTGCCCGGCCACGCCAGACGGGTGAGGGCGGCATCCGTTTCCGGATGAAGCTGCTTGGCTTCCACGCCCAGTTCGCGGGCCGCCACTTGCAGGAAATGGCGCGCCAGACGCGGGATATCTTCCCGACGCTCGCGCAGTGGCGGCAGGTGGACGCGGATCACGTTCAGGCGGTGGAATAAATCCTCACGGAATTTCCCCTCCTGCACACGCAGCTCCAGGTTCTGGTGCGTCGCGGCGATAATACGCACGTCCACCTTCACCGGCGCATACCCGCCCACGCGGTAAAACTGGCCATCTGCCAGCACGCGCAGCAGTCGGGTCTGCACATCCAGCGGCATATCGCCGATTTCATCCAGGAAAAGCGTCCCGCCGTCAGCCTGTTCAAAGCGTCCCTGACGAATGGTATTCGCGCCGGTAAACGCCCCTTTTTCATGGCCGAACAGCTCAGATTCAATCAAATCTTTGGGGATTGCCGCCATGTTCAGGGCGATAAAGGGCGCTTTCGCCCGTGGGCTGTGGCGATGCAGGGCGTGTGCGACCAGCTCTTTACCGGTCCCCGATTCACCGTTAATCAAGACGCTGATAGACGAGCGCGACAGACGCCCGATGATGCGAAACACGTCCTGCATGGCCGGCGCTTCACCGATGATGTCCGTCGTAGGCCCGAAATCCGGCGCGTGGCGGGGCTGCTGCTGCTCCTGATAGTGGCTGATGGCACGTTCGACCAGGGCAACGGCTTCGTCGATATCAAACGGTTTTGGCAGGTAATCAAACGCCCCCTGCTGGTATGCACTGACGGCGGCATCCAGGTCGGAGTGGGCGGTCATTATGATGACCGGAAGCATAGGGTGGCGCTGTTTGATCTGCTTTAAGAGCGCCAGTCCGTCCATGCCCGGCATGCGGATATCCGAGAGCAGAACGTCCGGCGTTTTGGTGGTGAGTGCGTCGAGCACCTCGCTGCCGCTCTCAAACGTCGTGCAGCTTAATCCCGCTCCTGTGAGCGCGCGTTCAAGCACCCAACGGATGGAGCTATCGTCATCGACTACCCAGACTATCCCTCGTTGCATAAACGTCACCTTTATTTTTTAATCGGCAGGAAAACCGAAAACTCGGTATGTCCCGGCCAACTGGTAAATTCAATTTTGCCGGAGTGTTGGTCAATCAAATTTCGGGCTATGGATAACCCCAGCCCGGTGCCGCCTTCGCGACCGCTGACCATCGGGTAGAACAGAGTGTCCTGGAGATGCGGCGGGATCCCCGGCCCGTTATCTTCCACATCAATACGTGCCGCCAGACGATAACGCACGCCGTGCAACGTCAGCTGGAACGCGGTGCGGGTACGCAGAATAATTTCGCCACCCTCCTGGCCCAGCGCCTGCAACGCGTTACGCACAATGTTCAACAGCACCTGTTCAATCTGGTCTGGATCGTGCGCCAGCTCCGGCAGGCTTGGGTCGTAGTCTCGCACCAGCGTGACGTTATCCGGCAGCTCCATCGAGACGAGTTTCACCACCCGCTCCGCGACCTTGTGAATGCTTTCTGAAACATGCATCCCCGGCTGCTGCGGCCCGAGCAGGCGATCGACCAGATTACGCAGACGGTCCGCCTGCTCAATAATGACGTTGGTATACTCCGCCAGGGCAGGGTCAGGCAGCGCTTTGGTCAAAAGCTGTGCCGCACCGCGTAAGCCGCCCAGCGGGTTTTTAATCTCATGGGCCAGCCCGCGCACCAGGTCACGCGCCGCAATCTGCTGTGCATGCTGAAGCTGCTCCTGGCTGAGACGTCGCTGGTTATCCATCGGCGCCATTTCCAGCAGAATCATGCCATCTGGCAGGCGCTGTGCGGTGAGGGACAAAATATGCGAGCGTCCGTCAATCACCAGCGTCACTTCGTTATCGGTGAAGCCCTGACCCGCCTGCAAACTCTCCTGCATCAGGCCAATATTCAGCGAGAAATAGCTCAACAGTTCCGGCAACGGCGTGCCAAACAGTTTACGGGCGCTTTGGGCGAGCAGCTGCTGCGCCGCCGGGTTGGCGTAATGCACCGCCAGCTCGTCGTCGACCAGCAAAATACTGTTAATCAAAGAATTGAGGATCTGCCCAGCATCGGGCAGCGTGCCAGTTGCCATTCAGCAGTCTCCTGGAGTCGTTGCACTATTTTAGTGCATTATAGCGTTTTAGAGGTAAAAAGCGCGTGAGATCAGGTTGTTGGTGGAGAAAAAAGCCCATCCGAAGATGGGCTAAAGTTTCCACGGCAACTACTCCCGACGCGTATGCGCCGGGTAAAACAAATCAATTAAACGCTGTAGTACAGTTCGAACTCAACCGGGTGCGGCGTCATGCGAACGCGGTCGTTTTCTTCGGTACGCAGCGCGATGTAAGCGTCGATAGCTTCATCGGTGAACACGCCGCCAGCGGTCAGGAACTCACGGTCCGCGTCCAGCGCCTGGAGGGCTTCTTCCAGAGAGCCAGCAACCTGTGGGATCTCTTTCGCTTCTTCTGGCGGCAGGTCGTACAGGTTTTTGTCCATGGCTTCGCCTGGGTGGATCTTGTTCTTGATACCGTCCAGACCGGCCATCAGCAGTGCTGCGAAGCACAGGTATGGGTTAGCCGCCGGGTCCGGGAAACGCACTTCGATACGACGTGCTTTCGGAGACGCAACCACCGGGATACGGATAGAAGCAGAACGGTTACGGGCAGAGTATGCCAGCATCACAGGTGCTTCGTAGCCTGGGACCAGACGCTTGTAGGAGTTCGTGGTTGGGTTCGCCAGGGCGTTGATCGCTTTAGCGTGTTTGATAACACCGCCGATGTAGTGCAGCGCCTGCTCAGACAGACCCGCATACTTGTCGCCAGAGAACAGGTTGGTGCCGTTCTTGGACAGGGACATGTGGCAGTGCATACCGGAACCGTTGTCGCCAAACATTGGTTTTGGCATGAAGGTCGCGGTTTTACCGAAACGGTGCGCAACGTTGTGCACAACGTATTTGTAGATCTGAATCTCATCCGCTTTTTTGGTCATGGTGTTAAAGCGGGTAGCGATTTCGTTCTGGCCAGCGGTCGCCACTTCGTGGTGGTGCGCTTCAACAACCAGGCCCATCTCTTCCATGATCAGACACATGGTAGAACGGATGTCCTGTGAAGAATCGACCGGAGGAACCGGGAAGTAACCGCCTTTCACGCCAGGACGGTGACCTTTGTTACCACCTTCGTACTTGGTGGAGGAGTTCCATGCGCCTTCGATGTCATCGATAGCCACGTGGGAGCCAGAAATGGAAGCACCGAAACGGATGTCGTCGAACAGGAAGAACTCTGGCTCTGGCCCGAACAGAACGGTGTCGGCGATACCGGTAGAACGCAGGTACTCTTCAGCGCGTTTTGCGATGGAGCGTGGGTCACGGTCATAGCCTTGCAGCGTACCTGGTTCCAGGATATCGCAGCGGATGATCAGCGTCGGTTCTTCGTAGAACGGGTCAATGAGCGCAGTGGTTGCATCTGGCATCAGAACCATGTCGGATTCGTTAATGCCTTTCCAGCCGCCAATGGAGGAGCCGTCAAACATTTTGCCTTCTTCAAAGAATTCGGCGTTCACCTGATGAGCAGGGATCGTGACGTGCTGTTCTTTACCTTTGGTATCGGTGAAGCGCAGATCAACAAACTTCACTTCATGTTCGTTCAGCATCGTCAAAACGTGTTCAGCGGACATACTTAACTCTCCAGATTGGTCATTGTCGTCGTGGTAACGAGGTCTTCAAATCGGCTGGGCTGCCATATTTTTACTGTATTTCTGTAAAGCGAAATCTGTGCCAACTTTTAAAACACCCCAAAAAGGCGTTATCATGCGCACCATAGTGCAGAAGGGCTGCACCACATTGGATTTGTTGCACCATTATAGTGCTTCAGTGTGAACATTGAGCACCATATTGGTGCAATTTACGTTAAAGTGCCCTTTTACCGCTCCGTGAAAGCGATCACAAAGCATCTCTGCAATACTTGTTTGCGGGGGATGTTTGTGATCCTGTTTTGTAGTGCGATTAATCCGTGTACAATAACGCGCTATTTCTAAATGCCTGAGGCAAAGTTGTGATCGAAAAATTGCGTAATATCGCCATCATCGCGCACGTCGACCATGGTAAAACTACCCTGGTTGATAAGCTGCTACAGCAGTCCGGTACGTTTGATGCTCGTGCCGAAACTCAAGAGCGTGTGATGGACTCCAACGATTTGGAGAAAGAACGTGGGATTACCATCCTCGCCAAAAACACCGCTATCAAATGGAATGACTACCGTATCAACATCGTTGATACCCCAGGGCACGCCGACTTCGGTGGTGAAGTTGAGCGCGTGATGTCCATGGTGGATTCCGTGCTGCTGGTGGTTGACGCATTTGATGGCCCTATGCCGCAAACGCGCTTCGTGACCAAAAAAGCATTTGCCCATGGCCTGAAACCTATCGTTGTGATCAACAAGGTTGACCGTCCTGGCGCGCGTCCTGACTGGGTTGTTGACCAGGTCTTCGACCTGTTCGTTAACCTCGACGCGACCGACGAACAGCTGGACTTCCCTATCGTTTATGCGTCTGCGCTGAACGGTATCGCCGGTCTGGATCACGAAGACATGGCGGAAGACATGACTCCGCTGTACCAGACGATTGTTGACCGCGTTCCTGCGCCAAACGTTGACCTGGAAGGCACCCTGCAAATGCAGATCTCCCAGCTCGACTACAACAACTACGTTGGCGTAATCGGCATTGGCCGTATCAAGCGCGGTAAAGTGAAGCCTAACCAGCAGGTCACTATCATCGATAGCGAAGGCAAAACCCGTAACGGTAAAGTCGGTAAAGTGCTGACTCACCTGGGTCTTGAGCGTATCGAGAGCGACATCGCTGAAGCGGGCGACATCATCGCCATCACCGGTCTGGGTGAACTGAACATCTCCGACACCATCTGCGATCCGCAGAACGTCGAAGCGCTGCCAGCCCTGTCCGTTGATGAACCAACCGTATCCATGTTCTTCAACGTCAACACCTCTCCGTTCTGTGGTAAAGAAGGTAAATTCGTTACCTCTCGTCAGATCCTTGACCGCCTGAACAAAGAGCTGGTGCACAACGTTGCGCTGCGCGTTGAAGAAACCGAAGACGCTGATGCATTCCGCGTTTCCGGTCGTGGTGAGCTGCACCTGTCTGTTCTGATTGAAAACATGCGTCGTGAAGGTTTCGAGATGGCGGTTTCCCGTCCGAAAGTTATCTTCCGCGAAATCGATGGCCGTAAACAAGAGCCGTTCGAAAACGTCACGCTGGACGTTGAAGAGCAGCACCAGGGTTCTGTGATGCAGGCGCTGGGTGAGCGTAAAGGCGATCTGAAAAACATGAATCCAGATGGCAAAGGCCGCGTACGTCTCGACTACGTGATCCCAAGCCGTGGTCTGATCGGCTTCCGTTCTGAGTTCATGACCATGACCTCCGGTACGGGTCTGCTGTACTCCACCTTCAGCCACTACGACGACGTGCGTCCGGGCGAAGTGGGCCAGCGTAACAACGGCGTGCTGATCTCCAACGGTCAGGGTAAAGCGGTTGCGTTTGCGCTGTTCGGTTTGCAGGATCGCGGTAAGCTGTTCCTGGGTCACGGTGCTGAAGTTTACGAAGGCCAGATCATCGGTATTCACAGCCGTTCTAACGACCTGACCGTAAACTGCCTGACCGGTAAGAAACTGACCAACATGCGTGCGTCCGGTACTGACGAAGCAACGGTTCTGGTTCCACCGATCAAGATGACGCTGGAGCAGGCTCTGGAGTTCATCGATGATGACGAACTGGTCGAAGTGACGCCACAGTCAATTCGTATCCGTAAACGTCACCTGACCGAGAACGATCGTAAACGTGCTATGCGCGGTGCGAAAGAAGAGTAATTCGGTTATGCCATAGGCCGGGTAAGCGCATGCGCCACCCGGCAACGAAAAAGCCGCTGAGCGATCAGCGGCTTTTTTATTAGAACGAATACCGCAACCCTAAACGGATCCGGTACTGCTCGCGGTTGTAATCATTCCATCGGTCCAGCCACTGGAGTTCGAGATACGGCAGCCAGTTTCTGTCGATCTTATAGCTGAATTTATTGGTAATTTCCCAGTGATGGTCTTTGCCATTTTTGCTGTGGTAATCATTCACCCGCTGGAAAAAGTGCGGCTCGAAGGTGTAAAAAAACGCATCCGTCACTTTGAAATTCCAGTAGTTAGCAAACTCATGCGTGTCGTTCTTATCCATCTGCCCGTTATAGTCCGGCGTATCGTAATTGTTATGGTTATAGCGATAGCGGAACGTCAGATTAAACCAGTCCGTAAATTTGTAATTGGTATCTAAATAAACCGCACCACCTGATCCTGCGCTGCTGTCGTTAATTAACCCGCCGGGCTGGAAGGTCAGTTTGTCGGTCGGTTTGAAGAGCGGATACCACCCCTCGATTTCGTTATAGCTGTGCTTAAGTTCGTCCCATTTACCCACGTTATAAGCGTTGGTGAACATCAGTCCCGCGCCCATATCGAAGTTATAGCCCGCACGCAGGATCACCTCGTGCAGCTCAGAGGCCGTATTGTAGGCTTCACGCGTTTCGACATACGCCCCGGCAAATACCGGGCAGGACACAGACGACACGATCAGTACGGTGATGATTCTTTTCATAATTTGTCCATGTATCAGGTACAGAAAGGCCTCCCTCCTGATAAACAGGAAGGACATAGTGGCCGGATTTATTGTTATAAAGTGACTGCTGACGCTTTATTGTTGGTGGTTATCTCAGGGGTATTCGCGGTCTGTTTTTTCCGTTTTGCAATCTCCTCAATAATAAAGGCGAAGCGCGCTTCGTTGAGTTTATAAAACAGCCCCATGGTCACGGCGGCCACGATCGCCAGGCCGCACGGCCAGAGGAAAATCAGCTGACGCAACCCAAGCAGCGTGCCCGCGCTCTGCACCGCATGAGGAACGTAGCCAATCTGGGTCAGCATGATGCCGGGCAGAAAACCGGCCAGCGCCGCGGAAATTTTGCGTGAGAAGGTATACCCGGTATACACCGACCCTTCGGCGCGGATGCCGGTTTTCCACTCGCCGTAATCGACGGTATCCGGCACCAGCGCCCAGTTCAGGCTGTTCACAAACGCCGTGCCGAAAAAGGCCATGCAGGAAAAGAGCACGAACAGCAGGGAACTGGTCCCCCAGAAGAAGTTCAGCACGTCGCCCACCGCCCACAGCGTCAGCCCGCCCAGATAGACCGGCTTCTTGCCAAAGCGCTTCACCGCGCCAGGCACCAGAAACACGCCAATCAGAATGCAGCCCATGCTGAAAAAGCCCATCCACGACAGCAGATGCAGATCGTTCAGCACGTACTGGGTGTAATAGACCTGAATCGCCAGCTTGATGTTAAACGCGGCGAGGGTACACAGGTTGGCGATGCACAGCACCAGCAGCGGCGGATTGCGGAAAATCGCGCAGAATGATTTCAGAATGCCGGGCTTATGGTGATCGGGCGTAAGCTCGACGTAGCGCTCTTTCACCCCGCTGTAGCACCACCACATGCAGAACAAGCCACCGGTGACGAACACCAGCGCGGCCACCAGATAGCCGAGTGAGGGCTGGCTGACGAACAGCGCCTGAATCGGCATAAAGCCGACGGTGCAGAGCAACAGCCCTACCGTTGCGCCACCCTGACGCCACGCCGCAAGCTGCGCGCGCTCGTTCGGGTTTTTGGTGATGGCGGGAACCATCGCACCGTAGGCGCAGTTCATCAGGCTATAGCAGAGGCCAAACATCATGAAGAGCACGGTGGCGAGAGCCGTTTTCACCGTCAGGCTAAAGTCGTTGGCCATAAACTGCGCCGTCGCGACCAGCGCCACCGGCACGGAGGCATACAGAATGAATGGCCGGAATTTTCCCCGGGCACCGATATTACGCCGGGAGTCCAGCAGCACGCCGGTCAGCATGTCGGTAAACGCGGTAAAAAACTTCGCCACCAGGAAAATAATGCCGCCATAGAACGCTGGCATGCCCAGTTCATCGGTGTAAAACTTCAGCAGATACAGGGTGCCAATACACAGCATCAGATTCGAGCCAAAATCGCCCATCCCGTAGGCGCACTTCTCACGCAGGCTCAGTTTCAGGGTTAACGGATCACTGTTATGTGTCATGGTCGATCCTCAGAGCGCCCCGCAGGGCGCTCTATCTCGTCATTTATGCCGTACGTTTGCGCAGTTCAATTTCTTCCACGATGCGCACATACATCTTCTCGTTGAGGTTGTAGAAGCAGCCCATCGCCACGATGGTGATGACTGCCAGCAGGCTCGGGTAGATAAATATCAGCTGCCGCAGCCCTTCAACCGTGCCAGCGGATTGCACCACATTGGGCACATAGCCGATCTGCGTGAGCATGATCCCCGGGAAGAAGCCCGCCAGCGCCTGGGATACCTTACGGAAGAAGGTAAAGCCGGTATAAACCGTTCCCTCGGAGCGCACGCCGGTGCGCCACTCGCCGTACTCCACGGTATCGGAGACCAGCGCCCAGTTCAGGCTGTTCACGAACGCGGAGCCGAAGAACGCCAGGCAGGAGAACGCCACAAAGCTCACCGAGCCGCCGCCGAAGAAGTAGTTGAGCAGATCGCCCGCCACCCAAATCGTCAGCCCGCTGATGTAGACCTTTTTCTTGCCGAAGCGTCGCACCGCGCCGGGCATCATAAAGACGCCGATAAAAATACAGCCCATGCTGAAGAAGCCCATGTAGGACAGCAGGATCGGGTCGTTCAGCACGTATTGCGTGTAATAAACCTGGATGGCGAGTTTGACGTTAAAGGCACCCAGCGTGCACAGGTTCGCGATGCACAGGATAAACAGCGGACGGTTCCCGGCGATGGCGCGAAACGACTGCAACAGCCCCGGTTTCTGCGCCGGGTTAGCGGGCTGCGTCTCGACGTAACGCTCGGTCACGCCCTTATAGCACCACCACATAAAGAACAGGCCGAACAGCGAGAAGAGGGTGGCGGCAAAGATGTAGCCAAGCTGGTCATTGCCCTCAATGAGATTCATCACCGGAACAAAGCCCACGGTACAGAGCAGCAGGCCCAGCGTGGCGCCGCCCTGACGCCAGGCGGCCAGCGACGCGCGCTCGTCCGGGTTTTTGGTAATAGCGGGCACCATCGCGCCGTAGGAGCAGTTCATCATGCTGAAGAACAGACCGTACAGCATGAACAGCACCGTCGCCATTACCGTTTTACCGGTTATCTCAAACGGTGTGCCGACGAAGTTTGCAATCGCCAGTAAGGTCACCGGAAACGCCGCATACAGCACGAACGGGCGGAATTTCCCTTTCGGGCCGATTTTGCGCCGGGAGTCGAGCATGATCCCGGTGCCCATGTCGGTGAAGGCGGTAAAGAACTTCGCAATCAGGAAGATGATCCCGCCATAAGTGCCTGGCAGCCCCAGCACGTCGGTGTAGAACTTCAGCAGGTACAGCGTGCCGATATCCAGCAGGATGTTAGAGCCGAGGTCGCCCATCCCGTAGGCGAGTTTTTCTTTAAACGGCAGGCGCAGGGTTGCCGGATCAGAAGTATGTTGACTCATTATTGTTCTCCGTCTGCCCGCAGGTTTCCCTGCGGGCGAGCCTTATCAGATATGACGTAAGGTGCTAAACAGATCTGCCCATTCGCTGTGCTGGCGATAGAACACCGGCGGCTTGCCGATCGGGGCATCAACGGTCACGTCACCGCCCTGGCAGATTTCCCCCGTCCACGCATTGACCCAGCTGTCCTGTGGCAGATAGAGCGTCCAGTCGCGGCGTCCCTCTTCATGAACCGGCGCCACCAGCAGATCGCGGCCAAACAGATACTGATATTTCAGCGTGTATGCGCGCGCATCGTCTTCGTAGTGCAGGAACAGCGGGCGCATCACCGGCAGGCCGCTTTTCGCGTTCTGCGCGACGGCGGCTTTGATATACGGCTTCAGGGTGGTGAAGACGGTGGTCATGCGCGCGAAGTGCGCGATGGTTTCCGCGTCGCCGTCGAACTGCCAGTTGTCGCCAGGACGGTTGCCCTCGTGGGTGCGCATCATCGGCGTAAAGGCGCTGAAATCGCACCAGCGCAGGAGCAGCTCTTTGCTGCGCTTCATCTCGAAGAGGGTGGTATAGCCGCCGATGTCGCTGTGGTGCAGGCCGTGCCCGGTCATCGCCAGCGACAGCGCTGCGGGCACTACGGACGCCAGACCGTCGTCCAGGCTCCAGTCAACGTTCTGATCCCCCGCCCACATCATCACCGAGTGCTTCTGGCTGCCGGTGTAGCCCGCGCGCATGAAGAACAGGATCTCCCCGAGCTTGCCGGTCTCTTCCAGCGCTTCGTAGTTACACTTCGCCCACAGGGCAGGCCAGGCGTTATGCATGATCTCCGCGCTCACGCCGTTATGCAGGAAAGTATCGGTCGGCAGATATTCTCCGAAATCGGCCATCCAGCCACCGCAGCCCAGTTCGATCAGGTTCTTTTTAATGACCTCTTTGTACCAGCCGTAGGCTTTCGGGTTGGTCAGGTCGATAACGCCCGCGTAAAACTCACCGAACTCAACGTGGTAGTCCTCGCCGTCGGCATTTTTGGTCAGATAGCCGCGCTTCGATGCCTCTTCGCAGAGATCTTTATCGCTGGCGACGTACGGGTTGATGTAAGAGAGGAACTGCACGCCCTCCTGCTTCCACTGCCCGATCCGCTCGTCAAGCTGCGGATACAGTTCGCTGTTCCATTTCCAGTTCCACATCACGCGTTTGCCGAAGGAGGTCATGCGGATACCGGACCAGTCCTGCGCCCAGATGCCGTTCACCTTCACGCCGCCCTGACGCATAGCGTCGAGCTTCTGCTGACACACGTCGGTGCCGCCCTGAATACCCAGCGTCACGCCGTCGTAAACCCAGTCCGGCAGTTCAGGCTGACGCCCCAGCAGGCCGGTGAGTTTTTCCAGCAGATCGACGTAGGTTTCCGCACATTCGAAGCGCAGCGTGGCGTTATCTTCCCAGAACGCCAGCTCGTGGAAGTCCGGCGCGCTGAAGTCGAAGTTCATGTAGCAGCTGTTGTCCACGTGGCAGTAGTACTTCTGGGTGCTCACAAAGGTAGGCTGCGGGAAAAAGGTCCAGTAGTAATCGCCGCCTGCGTTCTCTTTGCAGTCGGCCTGCCAGGTCACGTAGGTCTGCTTATTGCGGCCCACGCCCTGCTCGCTGGTCCACAGCGGGAACGGCTTGCCGCGCAGATCGAAGTACGAGAACTGCTCGCCGCAGCCGTAAATATGATCGTCAGGCTGAGCCGCCAGCCGCAGCCAGATGCGGTTATGGCTGGTGGCGTCATTTTTCAGCTTCAGCTCAAGGCGGCCTTCACCATCCACGCCCACCAGCAGCGTTGCGCTCACCGCATCGCCGCGGGTAAAGCGGATCGCCCAGCCCGCGCTTTGCTGCGTGACGGTCGCGTCCGTCAGAGCAATTTTTTCGTTGAGCTTGTCTTTGATGCTGAAGTTGCCGCGAAACATCTCGATATCCGCCTCACCAGCGCCGATCCACAGGCAGGGGGCATCCGCGGAGTGGGATAAAATCAGGCGGTTTTCCCAGCTGAGGGTGAAACCATTTTCATTATTTTTCAGATTTATATTGTGTAGGGTACGCATAAAAACTCCGTCTTTATTATTTGGCCAGGCTATCCAGTAATCCGGCGGCTACGGCAGGCGCTAAGCCCGGCGCCAGCGGCAGGCGGGGGATCACCAGGCAGTGCAGCAGGTGGTAAATATCCTGCTTGCCGTCCCAGACTTTGGTGGTCACTTCGTTATTGGTGTCCAGCTCCTGCCACCATGAACCGTTTTCGTAGTCCATCAGGTACTTGATGCAGTAATCCCACCATTTCTGATACCAGGCTTCGTACTGGGCCTCGCCGGTTACGGTATAAAGCGCATAAGCCGTACCCATCGCCTCGACGATTGGCCAGCGCACGCGTTCGCGCACGATAGGCTTGCCGTCCCAGCCTACGGAGTAGACAAAACCATCGGCCCCGTCAGGTGCCCAGGCGTCGCGGATGGTGGCGTGGAACAGGCCTTTCGCATCTTCCAGCAGCCACTCCGGCGGGGTTTCAAAGCGGGCTTCCAGCGCGGCGCGCAGGTGCAGCATCAGGCGGCCCCACTCGATCCAGTGCCCCGGCGTACCGCCGTAGGCGCGGAAACGGTGAGCAGGATTATCGATGTTGTAATCGCGGATCGGGTTCCAGCTGGTGTCGAAATGCTCGTTAACGCGGTACTCCCCTTTGCGCGCCACGTCGTGAATAATCACCGAGGCGATGCGCAGGGCGCGGTCGAGCCATTTCCGGTCGTGGGTCACGTCATACACGATCAGGAAAGCTTCCACGGCGTGCATGTTGGCGTTACCGCCGCGGTAATCTTCCGTTTTGCTGAAGGCTTCATCCCAGGACTCCAGGCACATCTGCTCATGTTCGCTCCAGAAGTAGCGCTCAATCACTTCGATGGCGTCGTCCAGCAGCTTGCGCGCCTCGGGGTGGCCGGTGGTGACGGCGCTCGCCGCGCCCAGCAGCACGAAGAAATGCTGATAGCCCTGCTTGGACGCATCCACCACGCCTTCATCGTTTACGCAGGCGTACCAGCCGCCGTGCTGTTTGTCGCAATGGTCCGTTCAGGGCATTGATGCCGTGCTCAACCAGGGCATACGCGCTGGGACGTCCCATGTTCGCCGCCACCGCGTAGACGTGCAGCATGCGGGCAGTGATCCACAGATGGGTACCCATATCGCTGCGCACCTGCCCGTTATTGCCCAGCCAGCCAAAGCCGGTCGGGACAGCGGCGTTTTTGCCGAAATCAAGAATGCGGTCAGTCTCTTGTTCGAGCCAGCGGTTGTGGCTCAGGGTGTTAAACCATTTCATGTTCGGGTCCTTTCTTAACGGCGAGCCATCATTTCGTCGACGATCTCACCCAGACGCTGAAGTTTGGGTACAGAAATATCGCGTAGCATCAGTTCGGTATCCGGCAGGCCAATCACCGATGACCAGACGGCGCGACCGGCTAAAAAGCCCGACGCCCCCGCCTGCATCGCCACGCTTACGGCACGCGGGAATAACTTATCGTCCACGCCGGAGGAGAGGATCACCCACGGCATGGCGATGTTCTCGTTCAGCTTCTGCGAGGCCGCCAGCAGTTCCTGCTGCGTGTCCTTACCAAACAGCGGCATCTCCACTTTGTAGAGGTCAGCACCGCTGTCGCCCAGCTCTTTGGCCGCGTCGATAATCGCCTGTTCGCGGTCAAATGCGGCGCCGCGACGCGGCGGACGCACCACCGGTTCGATAATGCTCAGCAGTCCGTTGTCGTGGCACAGGGTGTTGAACGCCTTCACCATCTCAAGCCGCTGCTGCGGATCTTCATCGCTGCGCCACAGCACCAGCAGCTTCAGCGCCTTGCCGCCATCGCGTTTGACCGCCTGCGCGTCAATGTTCTTGTCGATTGCCACGCTGTCGACCGGAATGCCGTTCCCCGGGATAAACTCGTCGGCGGCCACAATCATCGCGCAGCTTTTGGCTACGGCCTGCTGCTCGACAATCTGGCGATAGCAGAACTGCTGGTCGACGAGGATCGCCGAGGCGTACGGCGACAGAATTTTTGCCGCGTTAACCTTAAAATCCGTCAGGTGCTGGTCGGTTACCGGCACCGGCGCGCCTGCGGCAGCAAACATCAGGCGCATTGCTTCACGCTGATCCACAGCCAGCATCGCAAAACCGCCGGAAGGTCGGGTGATATCTTTCAGGGTGTACATCGTCATTCCTCAGTCCTTTCGTATCAGTGTGATTTTTTCAGCCCGGCAGATGCGCGAACCTGTTCAAGAATGGCCGTCCAGTCTTCGCGCCCGCGCCCGGCGGCGCGTGCCTGGTTGTAAACTTCGCGGGACGCCGCGCCCAGCGGCATCGGAACGTGGAGCTGGTTGGCCACGTCGAGGGCGATCCCCAGATCTTTATGCGCAAGGTCGATCATGAAGGCGGGAGAAAGATCCCCTTTCAGTACCTTGTTCGGCCATGAGGTGGTGAAATGGCCTTTACCCGCTGGCGTACCGCTCATGACCTTAAGCGCGACATCGAAGGAGAGGCCGAGTGCTTCACACAGCACCGCCGCCTCGGCGGATAGCGCGTTCAGGGCGATGCTCATGTAGTTATTGATAAGCTTCACGCGGATGCCCATCCCCGGCCCGCCAGCGTTAATCAGTTCATTGCCCATCGCCATTAATACAGGGGTGGCGCGCTCAACCTGCGGTGCCGTACCGCCTGCCAGCAGGAGCAGCGTACCGGCGATGGCATGGTCAGAGGTGCGTCCGACGGGCACGTCCATCAGGCTGAAGCCACGCTCAGCCATGTCGCGGATCAGCGCGTCGGTTTGCAGCGGGTGAATGGTGGACATATCAATCACCAGCGCGTCGCGGGATAACCCTTCGCACACGCCGTGCTCGCCGAACAGCACGCTGCGCACCAGGTCGCCGTTTGGCAGCATGGTGATCACGAATTCGGCATCCGTTGCTGCCTGCGCTGGCGTAGCCGCCGCCCGGGCGCCGCTCTCTACCAGCGCCTGAACCGCCTGCGGGTTCACATCAAAAACGTTAAGCTGATGGCCCTGTTTCAACAGATTCTTCGCCATTGGCGCGCCCATCTGTCCTAAGCCGATAAATGCGATTGCTGACATGCCTCTCTCCTGTCACATCGTGTCAATTTTTGCGCGTTTGTGGTGTCTGTTTTTGATCGTATTTGTAATTTATAGTCAAAAAATTGACACGGGTCACTTTTTAAACATTTGGTGAAATTAAAATGAAGGCATCAGAAATCGCAGAAGGAGTCACCATGACTCGCATCGTTTGTGTCGGCATTACCGTGCTGGATCGCATCTGGTATCTCGATGATTTACCGAAAGAAGGTGGGAAATATGTCGCAAAAGACTATACGGAAGTGGGCGGTGGCCCGGCGGCAACGGCGGCGGTGGCAGCCGCGAAACTGGGCGCGGAAGTGGATTTTATTGGCCGGGTGGGGGACGACGATACCGGCAGACGGCTGCTCGCGGAGCTGGAATCCCTGGGGGTGAATACCCGCTACACGCGCGTCTTTAAAGGTTCCCGCTCTTCGCAATCGGCGGTGCTGGTGGACGCAGGCGGTGAGCGAGTGATAGCCAACTACCCCAGCCCCGATCTGCCGTTGGCGGCGGACTGGCTGCATGACATCGACTTCTCTCAGTGGGATATCGTGTTAGCCGACGTGCGCTGGCATGACGGCGCAAAACAGGCATTTACCCTCGCCCGTCAGCAGGGCGTACCGACCTTACTGGATGCGGATGTCACCCCGCAGGACATCGCGGAGCTGATCGCCTTAAGCGACCACGCGGCCTTCTCCGCGCCGGGGCTGCGGCGTTTAACGCAGCGGGATGAAACCGAAGATGCGCTGAAGAAAGCACAAACGCTCACAAATGGACATGTGTATGTCACTCAGGGGCGAGACGGCTGTTTCTGGCTGGAGAAAGGTGCATTGCGCCATCAACCCGGCTTTGACGTGGACGTGGTGGATACCACCGGGGCGGGCGACGTATTCCACGGTGCGCTGGCGGTCAGCCTGGGTCAGCAATTGCCCGCCGCCGACGCGGTGCGTTTTGCCAGCGCCGTCGCAGCGCTGAAATGTACAAAGCCCGGCGGGCGCGCGGGTATACCCGACTGTGATCAAACCCGCTCTTTTTTGTCACTTTTTGTATAAAATGCGGGGCGTGATGGTTTTCAGAGGACAGCCCATGAGCCTTACCGAACTGACCGGCAACCCGCGTCACGATCAGCTGCTGACGCTGATTGCCGATCGCGGCTATATGAACATTGATGAACTGGCGCAACTGCTGGATGTGTCGACGCAAACCGTGCGCCGGGATATCCGCAAGCTCAGCGAGCAGGGGCTGATCACGCGTCATCACGGCGGTGCGGGCAGGGCATCCAGCGTGGTCAATACGGCGTTCGAGCAGCGCGAAGTCTCGCTGACCGAAGAGAAACGGGCGATTGCCGAAGCGATTGCGGACTATATTCCCGACGGCTCGACTATTTTCATCACCATCGGGACGACCGTGGAGCACGTCGCGCGGGCGCTGCTCAACCATAATCATCTGCGCATCATCACCAACAGCCTGCGGGTGGCGCATATTCTGTATAAGAATCCGCGCTTTGAAGTGATGGTGCCGGGCGGCACGCTGCGCCCGCACAACGGCGGCATTATCGGCCCGGCGGCGACGGCGTTTGTGTCTGGCTTCCGGGCGGACTACCTCGTGACCAGCGTCGGGGCGATTGAACACGACGGCGCGATGATGGAATTTGATTTTAACGAAGCCAGCGTGGTGAAAACCATGATGGCCCACTCCCGCCATATTTTACTGGCAGCCGATCATACGAAATACCACGCCTCCGCGGCGGTTGAAATTGGCAACGTGGCGCAGGCAACAGCGCTGTTCACCGATGAGCTGCCCGGCTCGGCGCTGCAAAATCACCTCAAATCCAGCAAGGTTGAGGTTGTCGAAGTCAATTCCGGAGAAGAGCAGCAGGCTGGCTGATCGTCTTATGGCCCGATATTGCAATACGGGCCTTTCCTTTCTGTAAGCTGAATCTGACGCATAGCTAAAGTTTCTCTTTCCCGCTACAGTTACTTTTCCACGGCGAAAGGAGATAAACATGCTTTATATCTTTGACTTAGGAAATGTAATCGTCGATATCGATTTTAACCGGGTGCTGGGCGCATGGAGCGATTTTAGCCGTGTTCCGCTGGCGACGTTAAAGCAGAATTTCGCGATGGGCGAGACTTTCCATTTGCACGAGCGCGGTGAGATCAGCGACGAAGCGTTCGCAGAGCGTTTCTGTCAGGAAATGGGCCTCTCGTTAAGCTACGAGCAATTTTCCCACGGCTGGCAGGCGATATTTGTCGCGATCCGCCCGGAAGTGATCGACATCATGCACAAGTTGCGCGCGCAGGGGCATCGCGTCGTCGTGCTGTCAAATACGAACCGCCTGCATACCACCTTCTGGCCGGATGAATACCCGGAAATCCACGCGGCGGCAGATAAAGTGTATCTCTCCCAGGAGATGGGGATGCGTAAACCTGAGGCGCGCATCTATCAGGCGGTATTGCAGGAAGAAGGATTCACGGCGGCGGATGCGGTCTTTTTTGACGATAACGCCGATAATATAGAGGGAGCTAACCAGTTGGGCATCACTTCCATTCTGGTGACCGGAAAAGAGACGATACCGAACTACTTCGCGAAGCAGTTATGCTAAAAACCGTTCATCAAAAAGCCAATCACCACACGCGCCCGCTCAGGGCGTGGCTGAAACTCCTCTGGCACCGTATTGATGAGGACAACATGACCACGCTGGCGGGCAATCTCGCTTACGTGTCGTTGCTCTCGCTGGTTCCGCTGGTGGCGGTGATTTTTGCGCTTTTTTCGGCGTTTCCGATGTTTGCCGATGTGAGCATGCAGCTTCGCCATTTTGTTTTCGCGAACTTTATTCCTGCCACCGGCGATGTGATCCAGAACTACATTGAGCAGTTTGTCGCCAACTCCAGCAAGATGACGGCGGTGGGGGCGTGCGGACTTATTGTTACCGCGCTGCTGCTGATGTACTCCATCGACAGTGCGCTCAACACTATCTGGCGGAGCAAAAAAGTCCGGCCAAAGGTTTACTCCTTTGCCGTCTACTGGATGATTTTAACCCTTGGCCCATTGCTGGCGGGGGCAAGCCTGGCGATCAGTTCCTACCTTCTTTCGCTGCGCTGGGCGACCGACTTAAACAGCGTGATCGATAACGTGCTGCGTATCTTCCCGCTGATTTTATCGTGGCTTTCGTTCTGGCTGCTCTATAGCGTGGTACCAACCACGCGCGTACCCAACCGGGATGCCGTGGTGGGTGCGCTGGTCGCGGCGTTGCTCTTTGAGCTGGGCAAGAAAGGATTCGCGCTTTATATCACCATGTTTCCCTCTTATCAGCTGATTTACGGCGTGCTGGCGGTGATCCCCATTTTGTTTGTCTGGGTCTACTGGACGTGGTGTATCGTCTTGCTTGGCGCCGAAATAACTGTCACTCTCGGGGTCTACCGGGAACTCAAAAAAGCAGCAGAAGCTGAAAAACAACAAGAAGCAGACCAACCATGATTGCATTGATTCAGCGCGTAACCCGTGCCAGCGTCACCGTGGAGGGAGAGGTGACGGGTGAAATTGGCCCAGGACTTTTGGTGCTATTAGGTGTCGAAAAGGATGACGACGAACAAAAAGCCAATCGCTTGTGTGAGCGCGTACTGGGCTACCGCATTTTCAGTGATGCGGAAGGCAAGATGAACCTCAACGTTCAGCAGGCGGGCGGCAGCGTGCTGGTGGTCTCCCAGTTTACGCTGGCCGCCGATACCGAACGCGGCATGCGGCCGAGTTTTTCAAAAGGCGCGGCACCGGATCGTGCTGAAGCCCTTTACGAGTACTTTGTTGAGCGCTGTCGCCAGCAGGACATGAACACACAAACCGGACGATTCGCTGCGGATATGCAGGTATCGCTGGTGAACGATGGCCCCGTCACATTCTGGCTCCAGGTATGAGCCAACTGGCGGCGTGGCCGCGGGTAACAAGAGAGAGTACAGCTATGTATCACCTTCGAGTACCGCAAACGGAAGAAGAATTAGACGCTTATTACCATTTCCGCTGGGAAATGCTGCGCAAGCCACTGCATCAACCGAAAGGGTCTGAACGCGACGCCTGGGATGCGATGGCGCACCACCAGATGGTGGTTGATGAAGAGGGCAACCTCGTTGCCGTGGGACGCCTGTATATCAATGCCGACAACGAAGCTTCAATCCGCTTTATGGCCGTTCACCCCTCGGTACAGGACAAAGGCCTCGGAACGCTGATGGCAATGACGCTGGAATCCGTCGCCCGTCAGGAAGGGGTCAAGCGCGTCACCTGTAGCGCCCGCGAAGATGCCGTTGAGTTCTTTTCCAAGCTCGGTTTCGTGAATCAGGGGGAAATCACCGCCCCGCAAACCACGCCGATTCGTCACTTTTTGATGATCAAACCCATCGCCACCCTGGACGATATTCTCCATCGCGCCGACTGGTGCGGGCAGCTCCAGCAGGCGTGGTATCAGCACATTCCGCTCAGTGAAAAAATGGGCGTGCGTATTCAGCAGTACACCGGTCAAAAATTCATTACCACCATGCCGGAAACCGGCAACCAGAACCCGCACCATACCCTGTTTGCCGGCAGCCTGTTTTCCCTCGCCACGCTCACCGGCTGGGGACTGATCTGGCTGATGCTGCGCGAGCGTCATCTCGGCGGCACCATTATTCTGGCCGATGCCCATATCCGCTACAGCGCGCCGATCAGCGGCAAGCCGAGCGCGGTGGCGGACCTGGGTGCACTGGGCGGTGACCTTGATCGTCTGGCGCGTGGCCGCAAAGCGCGTGTGCAGATGCAGGTTGAGCTGTTCGGCGATGAAACGCCGGGCGCGGTGTTTGAAGGAACTTACATCGTTCTTCCTGCGAAGCCGTATGGTGCGTATGAAGAAGGGGGGAATGAGGAGGAGTAGTCGCCTTTTCACTCTCGCCCGCCATCGTTTAGCGGTACACTTCACGCCTTGCTCCGTGAGGCGCTGATAAAGCGCCTCGACTTCGTCGCGTAACGGATCATACTCAGCGGTAACAATATGGACCTTCGGCAGACCGCTAAAGTCGTTGCGCCACAGTGGGCTGACTTCAGGATGCTGACGGTCGGCTCCAGCTGTTCTGCATTTTGCCAGACAAGATCTGCCGCTCTCTCTGCATCGTCATGCGCAGCGGGGAACGTATGCTCGGGTGCGAGTTTGTACTGAACCGCAATGACCCGACAGTTACCGTAAAACGCCAGTTAGCGAAGCTGATTATCATGGGTTTCAAACCCACCGCTGACAAAACAACCGCATGATAGTAGAGGGCAGAAGGTAACATTTCAGGGGCATTGAAAGGCGAAAAGACCCGAAAGGTCATATCCTCAAGAACAAGCGTTTCAACCTGGACTCGCGTTTCTGTTTCCCCGGCCAGCGCTGTGCTGGCGACATACCCGCTTCTCCGGTCATCAATACTCTGCTTTCGCGAGGAAGGTCGTCCTGCGGCAATAAACTCCTGTACCAGCTTATCAATACCCTTTTCCAGAGACATGATTACGTCCTTTTACTGTGTTTTTATACAGTTTATAGCCTGGTTTACAGCAGATGAAAACAGAGAAATGTTGAGAGGTGCATATTGTGGAAAGCAGCTCGCAAAATCGATCATTCCCTAAAAAACGTCCTTTCACCCTAAATTGATAAAGAGTATTTTGCCTGAAAATTAATCAAAGATGATATACTAAGGTGATATATGAGCGTTTTGGCGGAACTTGATATGGGCAGAATACTTATCGATTTGTCTGATGACGTGATTCAACGTTTGGATAATCTCAAGCAATTGCGAAATCAGCCACGTGCTGAACTGCTTCGTGAAGCGATAGAGCTGTATCTCGACCAGCAGAGTTCTTCTGTTATCCGAAATGCGCTTGGTCTGTGGGGAGACAGAAAAGAGGACGGGCTTGAGTATGAACGCAAGCTGCGTGAGGAGTGGTAATCATGAAGCACATGGCAGTGTTTGATACCAATATTCTCATTGATCTCTTCAACAACCGTGTTGAAGCTGCGGATGCGATTGAGCATACCGCGTCGCATCGTGCCATCAGCTTAATTACCTGGATGGAAGTGATGGTGGGCGCTCGCAGGCATGGTCATGAAGCGAAAACGGCAGCCGTTATGGGCGCTTTTGAAATTATTGATGTGTCTCGGGATATCGCGGAAAGAAGCGTTTTACTACGTGAGAAGCATGGAATGAAACTGCCTGATGCTATCATCCTGGCCACAGCGCAGAGCAGAAAATGTCCGTTGATTTCTCGCAACACGAAAGATTTTGCGGGTATTGATGAGGTCCTTACGCCTTACCAGGTGTAGGCCGGGCAAGCTCGCGCCGCCCGGCACTGTCACAGGAGATTACTCCCCTTCACCCGGGAACAGGAACGGGTTGATAGAGCTACGGGCAAAGCCCTCCTGCTCCATTTTGGCGTCCAGAATCAGCGAGGCGAGATCGTCGGCCACGGCTTCGACTTTCGGGTCTTTTTCCTGATACAGAATCTTCAGGTAAGTCCCGCAGTCGCCGCAGCTTTCAGCTTTCACCGCCGCATCTTCATTTTCCAGTGACCAGTAGTTCAGATCGCGGGTCTGCTCGCAGTTGCTGCACTTGATGCGCACCACGTGCCACTCGGTTTCACACAGGTTGCAGTGCAGATAGCGCAGCCCCTGCGTGGTGCCAATCTGTACCATGCTGGAGACCGGCATTGAACCACACACCGGGCAGAACTGGCGCGCTTCGCCGTATTCGGCGCGGGCTTTGCCCGGGATCAGGCTCGCCATTTGCGCCCAGTAGAGCGACAGCGCAGCCCAGATGAACGGCGCTTTATCGCTGCTGACCAGCGAGAAGTCGGACGCGAACAGCGCGCTCGCCATCTCTTCCAGCTCCTGATCGGAGGCTTTTTCCAGGTTCTCAATGACCGCCAGCGCCGTGCCGCTCATCTCGGGCTTCAGCTCGGCAATCAGGGAATGCAGCAGCTTATGCCAGTGCTTGTCACGCGGCAGGACGTGAATATCCAGCGGCGGCTTGCCCTGCTCGCTGGCTTCCTTAATGCGTGCGGTCAGGTCCATTTGCAGTGGGTGGTCGTACAGCACCACTTCCTGCGCATGGGCGACCAGCGCGGCAAAACGCAGAAAATCGCCCAGCGGGTTGTTCTCTGCCAGCTCGCGCAGACGCTCTGCGCGGCGGTTGTAGAGGTTCTTGAGTCTGGGGAATAACAACGGCGGAATATACTCCGCCGTGCGTTTCTCGCTCGACCCCAGCTCATCTTGCGGGATTATGCGAATACTCATTCAGATGACTTTTCCTGTTTCTGGCGGACTTCACGGTACCAGCGCGGGTGATGTTTCTTCGCCCACGTACTGGTTACCCATCCTTCCACCATCGCGGTAATGGTGCCTTTCACCCAGAGGGCGGCGTAAATATGCACCATGATAACCACAATTAACGCCACTGCGGCAAATGAATGCAGCATCAGCGCGAATCGGATCACCGGGATTGAGAAAGCAGGCGCAAAGTACGGACGCCAGATGATCACGCCGCTCACCAGCAACAGGACCAGGAAGATAATCGCCGCCCAGAATACGCATTTCTGGCCGAAGTTATAACGCCCGGTGTCACCCACTTCCTCGTTGACGACGATCTTACGAATATTCTTCGCCCAAAAGATATCATCCCGATTGATTAGGTTATGGTGCCAGTAGCGGAAAAACATGATGATAAACGAGGCAAACATCACCACACCCACGAACGGGTGAAGGATGCGCGCCAGCTGCGGCGTGCCCAGTATCTGCATCAGCCAGTTGAAGGACGGGAAGAAGAACCCCAGCCCGCTTATCGCCGCCAGCATGAAGCAGAAGGCGGTGACCCAGTGGTTGATGCGTTCCGGCGCGGTGTAGCGCACGATGGTGTCACGTTTTCTCATTTGCGCACCTCGTCTTTCTCTTCATGCAGGTTGTCGTCTTCCTCTTCCGCGCGGTTCGGACCAACGCCGACGTAGTGGAAGATGCTCGCTGCGAAGGTGGCAGCAAAACCGACCGCTGCCAGCGGTTTCCAGATGCCTTTCCAGAACTTCACGGTGGCGCTGATTTCCGGGTTCTCCGGCAGGCCGTGATACAGGTTCGGCTTGTCGGCGTGGTGCAGCACGTACATCACGTGCGTACCGCCCACCCCGGCCGGATCGTAGAGGCCCGCATTGTCGTAACCACGGGTTTTCAGCTCGCCCACGCGCTCTGCCGCCAGCGTTTTCATATCCTCTTTGGAGCCAAAGTGGATAGCGCCGGTTGGGCAGGTCTTCACGCACGCTGGCTCCTGGCCCACGTTAACGCGGTCAACGCACAGCGTACATTTGTAGACGCGGTTGTCTTCCGGGTTCATGCGCGGCACGTCGAACGGACAGCCCGCGATGCAGTAGCCGCAGCCGATGCACTGCTCGGACTGGAAGTCGACGATGCCGTTGGCATACTGAATGATAGCCCCTTCTGACGGACACGCCTTCAGGCAGCCCGGATCCGCACAGTGCATACAGCCGTCTTTGCGGATAAGCCATTCCAGTTTGTCGTTCTGCTCCACTTCCGAGAAACGCATCACCGTCCAGGACTTGGCGGTCAGGTCCGCCGGGTTGTCGTACACCCCGACGTTGTGACCCACTTCGTCACGGATGTCGTTCCACTCTGAACAGGCCACCTGACAGGCTTTACAGCCGATACAGGTGGTCACGTCGATAAGCTTGGCCACTTCCTGCTGGTGGTCCCGCGCCTGAGGCGCGGGCGTGAAACCGTTAGTCGCGGAACGACGGATAATGTCCTGAGATTGATAAGCCATAAGTCGTCTCCGTTACACCTTTTCCACGTTCACGAGGAAGGCCTTAAACTCCGGCGTTTGCGTGTTCGCATCACCGACGAACGGCGTCAGGGTATTCGCAATGAACCCTTTCTTCGCCACGCCCTCATAACCCCAGTGAATCGGAATACCGATGGTATCCACCTGCTGACCGTGAACGTTCAGCGTGCGAATACGCTTGGTCACCACCGCCTTGGCTTTGATGTAGCCGCGGTTAGAGGAGACCTTCACGGTATCGCCATGGGCGATGCCGAGTTTGTTCGCCAGCTTCTCGCCGATCTCCACAAACTGTTCCGGCTGCGCGATGGCATTCAGCAGCGCGTGCTTGGTCCAGTAGTGGAAGTGCTCGGTCAGACGGTAAGTGGTGCCGACATACGGGAACTTGTCCTTTTTACCCAGCGCGTCAAAATCGCTCTTGAAGATACGGGCTGCCGGGTTAGAGACCACGTTCGGGTGCAGCGGGTTAGTGCCCAGCGGCGTCTCAAACGGCTCATAGTGTTCCGGGAACGGTCCTTCCGCCATCTTATCGATAGCAAACAGACGCCCCATCCCTTCAGGCTGCATGATAAACGGCCCGACGTCGCTGCCTGGTGCGGCAGTGCTGTAGTCCGGAATATCCACGCCGCCCCATTTCGCGCCGTCCCACTTCAGAAGCTGACGCTTCGGATCCCACGGGTTGCCCTGCGGGTCAGCGGATGCGCGGTTATAGAGGATGCGGCGGTTGAGCGGCCATGCCCATGCCCAGCCCAGCGTATTGCCGAGGCCCGACGGATCGGCGTTGTCGCGGTTGGCCATCTGGTTGCCTTTCGGCGTCCAGCTACCGGCAAAGATCCAGCAGCCGCTGGAGGTTGTACCGTCATCGCGCAGGTGCGCGAAGGTGCTGAGCTGATCGCCTTTCTTCGCCAGCACGGTACCGGTCGCCGGGTCGATAACGTCCGCCAGCGCCTTACCGTTGCTCTCCATCGCCACTTCTTCCGGCGACGGATTCTCTGGCGTCGAGTAGTTCCAGGTCATGTTCAGCACAGGCTCAGGCGTTGCACCGCCTTCAGCCGCGTACATTTTACGCAGACGTAAGAAGATACCGGCCAGGATCTCGCCGTCGTTCATGGCGATGCCCGGGGCATCCGCGCCTTTCCAGTGCCACTGCAACCAGCGGCCGGAGTTGACGATAGACCCGTTCTCTTCCGCGAAGCAGGTAGACGGCAGACGGAACACTTCGGTCTGAATCTTCGATGGATCGACATCGTTCGACTCACCGTGGTTCTGCCAGAACGTGGACGTTTCGGTATTGAGCGGATCAATCGTGACCAGGAACTTCAGCTTCGACAGAGACTCGACAACCTTGTTCTTGTTCGGGAACGAGGCCACCGGGTTAAAGCCCTGGCAGATATAGCCGTTAACCTGGCCCTGGTGCATCATTTCGAAGTACTGGAGTACGTCGTAACCTTTGTCCCACTTCGGCAGCCAGTCAAAGCCCCAGCTGTTATCAGCGGTCGCTTTGTCGCCGTAGAAGGCTTTCATCAGCGAGACGAAGAACTTCGGATAGTTGCCCCAGTAGTTCACCTGACCTTCGAGCAGCGGTTTTGGCGTGCTGGCCGTGAGGTAGGTTTGCAGGTCGGTCTGTTTCTCGTTTGGCAGGTTCATGTAACCCGTCAGGCTTTGCGACAGCAGACCAAGGTCGGTCAGACCCTGAATGTTGGAGTGGCCACGCAGGGCGTTCACGCCGCCGCCTGCCATCCCCATGTTGCCGAGCAGCAGCTGAACCATTGCCATGGTGCGGATGTTTTGCGCGCCGATGGAGTGCTGCGTCCAGCCGAGGGCATACAGGAACGAGGCGGTTTTGTCCTTCGCGCTGGTCTCCGCGATCAGCTCGCACACCTTCAGGAAGTCTGCCTTCGGCGTCCCACAGATGTTTTCCACAACGTCCGGCGTATAGCGGGATACGTGCTCTTTCAGCAGGTTCCACACGCAGCGCGGGTGTTGCAGGGTGGTGTCGCGCTTCGCAAAGCCGTTTTCGTCCAGCTCGTAGTTCCAGCTGGTTTTGTCGTACTTGCGTTTTTCGGCGTCGTAACCGCTGAACAGACCATCGTCGAAGCTGTAGTCCTCACGCACGATCAGGCTGGCGTTGGTATAGGCTTCGGTGTATTCGCGGTTGTATTTTTCGTTAGTCATCAGGTACAGCAATACACCTGACAGGAAAGTGATGTCAGTACCTGAACGAATAGGGGTGTAGAAATCCGCCACTGACGCCGTACGCGTAAAGCGGGGATCGATCACAATCAGTTTCGCACCGTTGTGGATTTTGGCTTCCATCGCCCAGCGGAACCCGACCGGGTGCGCTTCAGCGGCGTTACCACCCATCACCACGACAAGGTTGGCGTTTTTGATGTCGACCCAGTGGTTGGTCATCGCACCGCGACCAAATGTTGGAGCAAGACTTGCTACCGTTGGTCCGTGTCAGACACGCGCCTGGTTGTCGACCGCGAGCATACCGAGTGCGCGCGTGAATTTCTGGGTTAAATAGCCGGTTTCGTTACTGGACGCAGACGCACACAGCATGCCGGTGGAGAGCCAGCGGTTGACGGTGGTGCCTTCGGCATTCTTCGCGATAAAGTTGGCATCGCGGTCTTCTTTCATCAGCTTAGCGATGCGATCAAACGCCTCTTCCCAGCTGATTTGCTGCCATTTGTCAGAGCCTGGAGCGCGATACTCAGGAAACTTCAGGCGGCTTTCGGAGTGGATAAAATCTACCAGACCGGCCCCTTTCGGACACAGCGCACCACGGTTGACCGGATGATCCGGATCGCCTTCAATGTGGAAAATGGATGCTTTGGCGTTTTTCGCACCGTCGCCGAGGCTATACATTAACAGCCCACAGCCGACGGAGCAGTACGTACAGGTGTTACGGGTTTCGCGGGTGCGCAGCAGTTTATACTGCCGTGTTTCCGCCAGCGCTACACCGGGCGCAAAGCCCAGTGCCGCCGCCGTGGTGCCTGCCATACCGCCAGCGCAGATCTTAAAGAACTGCCTTCTGCTGACCTGCATGGGTCACTCC
This sequence comes from Enterobacter cloacae complex sp. IR5418, assembly GCF_049238105.1. Lineage (NCBI taxonomy): Bacteria > Pseudomonadati > Pseudomonadota > Gammaproteobacteria > Enterobacterales > Enterobacteriaceae > Enterobacter > Enterobacter cloacae complex sp. IR5418. Next base: position 38,492 of record NZ_JBMKHS010000032.1, read on the forward strand.
TTGGTTCATTACGACATTGCTATGTAGTTTTACTTTGCGGTTGAGAATTAACCGCAAAGGAGAAAAATTTGCGTTAATCCCTCATTTCTCCGAGGGATAAGCCCAGAATACCACAATGTCGGTACGCCTGTTCCAACGGCGTTAAAACAAAGTGAACGTATTATCACGGCATTGATTATAAAATGTGATACTAATCACATTTTTCCCTGCGCATGTTAAAGAGGTGTAGCAGGCGACCGGTTGCACCCCTCCGTATTGAGTAGGAGAATGGTCGCTGAAAAATTGATCCATACTATGCGTAAGGTCTGCCGTTTGTGTTGCAATAGCAGGCTCACTTCCGTGGTTGTTCAGGAATACCGTCGTGTCTAAACAAAACCGTGCTACCCACATGTCGCCACTGCCTGCGGGCATTGTGGAACTGTCGGTACACAGACCGCCTCACATTTCACATGCCACGCCAGATTTTCTGGCGCAAGAAGTTCCCGTTGCCCTGGTTTACAACGGGATTTCGCATGTGGTGATGATGGCCTCGCCAAAAGATCTTGAGCTGTTCGCCATGGGTTTTTCCCTCTCGGAAGGCATCATTGCGCATCCGCAGGAGATCTACGGCATGGACGTGGTTCAGGCCTGTAACGGTCTTGAAGTTCAAATTGAACTCTCGAGTCGTCGCTTTATGGGGCTGAAAGAGCGCCGCCGGGCGCTGGCCGGACGTACCGGCTGCGGCGTGTGCGGCGTTGAACAGCTTAACGATATCGGCAAACCGATTATCCCGCTGCCATTCACCCAGACCTTTAACCTGGCGCATCTTGACCGGGCGCTTGAGCACCTGAACGACGTGCAACCCATCGGCCAGCTCAGCGGCTGCACGCACGCGGCGGCGTGGGTGTCGCCGTCAGGGGATATTGCCGGAGGGCATGAGGACGTGGGCCGCCACGTCGCGCTGGACAAGCTGTTAGGCCGCCGCGCTCGGGAAAGCAACGTCTGGCAGCAGGGCGCGGCGTTAGTCTCCAGCCGCGCCAGCTATGAGATGGTGCAAAAGTCCGCGATGTGCGGTGTGGAGATCTTGTTTGCGGTGTCAGCGGCAACCACGCTGGCGGTGGAGGTGGCGGAGCGCTGCAACCTGACGCTGGTGGGGTTCTGCAAGCCGGGAAGGGCAACAATTTATACCCATCCACAGCGGTTATTGGTTGATCAGTAATTTTGAATGATTATGGCAAATCCTTCCGCTATCAGTTGGCCGGGATGAGGACTAATATTTATCTCATCAAGGCACGGTGCCTTACCAAAACAACTTAACGAAAGGGTTTATATTATGAAAAGCATCAAAACTTTTGTCGCTGTAATCGCTCTGGCTACGTCTTTCGGTTCTTTCGCTGCGCAGACAGTGACCGCATCCTCCTCGACGCTGGATGGTGCTGAAGCTAAAATTGCCGCACAGGCTCAGGAAGCGGGCGCGTCATCCTACAAAATTACCCAGGCATTCACCGGTAACCGCGTACACATGACCGCTGAACTGAACAAATAAGTCAGTTAGCCACTGTCCCCTGCTCTTCGGAGCAGGGACAGGTTGCACTCTTTTCCGACT
>NZ_JBMKHS010000033.1:0-38599 GCF_049238105.1 Enterobacter cloacae complex sp. IR5418
GAAGATGCGTGATCTGATCCTTCAACTCAGCAAAAGTTCGATTTATTCAACAAAGTCGCGCCGGATATGCAAATTGCCCGCCAGCGCATTACCCTGGCGGAAGCACAGGCGAAAGCCGCGATAGCTGCGGATGGCCCACAACTGGATTTTTCCGCAGATGTTGAACGGCAAAAGATGTCGGCAGAGGGGCTGATGGGGCCATTTGCGCTGACCGACCCGGCGGCAGGGACGACCGGCCCATGGTACACCAACGGCACCTTTGGTCTGACGGCGGGCTGGGATCTGGATTTATGGGGTAAAAACCGCGCCCACATTGAGGCCCGCATCGGTAAAGTGAATGCGCAAAAAGCGGAGCTGGAGCAGACCCGCCAGCTGCTCGCCAGCAGCGTCGCGCGGCTGTACTGGGACTGGCAGACCGAGGCCGCGGTGGGTGACGTGCTCGCGCAGATCAAACGTGAGCAGGAAAACATCATCGGGGCCGATCGTGAACTCTATCAGCACGGTATTACCTCCTCGGTGGAAGGGGTTGAAACGGATATCAATGCCAGCAAAACCGATGAACAGCTCGCTGACGTCCACGGCAAAATGAAGGCTATTGAAGCGCGTCTGAATGCGTTGACCAATACTCCTTCGCTCACGCTCACCCGGCATGCATTACCGGACGTAGAGGCCTCGCTGCCGTCAACGCTCGGTTATGAACTGCTGGCTCGTCGCCCGGATTTGCAAGAGGCGCACTGGTATATCGAAGCGTCCATGAGTGACGTGGAGGCCGCCAGAGCCGCGTTCTACCCTGACGTCAATTTGATGGCGTTCTTGCAGCAGGATGCATTGCACCTGAGCGACCTGTTCCGCTCATCTGCGCAGCAAATGGGCGTGACTGCGGGTCTGACGCTGCCAATCTTTGACAGCGGTCGGTTAAATGCGAACCTGGATATCGCTCAGGCGCAGAACAACCTCTCCGTGGCGAACTACAACAAGGCCGTGGTGGATGCCGTAAATCAGGTCGCCCGGACGGCCAGCGAAGTGGAAACGCTGACCACCAAAAATCAGCACCAGCAGCAGATCGAAAAAGACGCGGCGCGCGTCGTTGCGCTGGCGCAGGCGCGCTTCAGCGCGGGGATCATTGCTGGCTCCCGCGTGAGTGAAGCCAAAATTCCGGCGCTCAAAGAGCGTATTTCCGGATTATTGCTGAAAGGTCAGTACGTGGATGCCACGCTCCAGCTCACTTCCGCGCTGGGTGGTGGATATCATCACAGCTAAATTCGCGCATTATCTATACTTACCTCTTTGCAGATTTTCAGGAGGTGAGTATGACGCGAGTTGCAATTGTTACCGCATCGGATTCAGGGATTGGTAAAACGACGGCCCTGATGCTGGCCGAACGCGGGTTTGATATCGGGGTGACCTGGCATTCAGATGAGAAAGGGGCGCTGGCAACCTGCCGTGAAATTGAAGCGCGCGGGCAGTGTGCCGAGGCCATCCATCTTGACTTAAGCAATCTGCCGGAAGGCGCAAAAGCAATTGACACGCTGATCGCGCGTTTCGGGCGGCTGGACGTGCTGGTTAACAACGCCGGGGCGATGAGCAAAGCGCCTTTTCTGGAACTGTCTTTTGACGACTGGCGGCACATTTTCACCGTTGACGTGGACGGCGCGTTTCTCTGCTCGCAAATAGCGGCGCGTCAGATGGTGAAGCAAGGGGAAGGGGGGCGGATCGTGAATATCACCTCGGTGCATGAACATACGCCCTTGCCGGACGCCAGCGCCTACACCGCCGCAAAGCATGCCCTGGGCGGGTTAATTAAGTCGATGGCGCTGGAACTGGTTAAGCATAAGATCCTGGTAAACGCCGTTGCGCCCGGCGCGATCGCCACCCCGATGAACGACATGGACGACAGCGAAGTGAAAGAAGGCTCAATGCCGTCAATTCCGCTGGCGCGGCCTGGCCACACCAAAGAAATTGCCAGCCTGGTGGCCTGGCTGTGTGACAGCGACGCCAGCTATACCACCGGGCAGTCGTTTATTGTCGATGGCGGTTTTATGCTGGCGAATCCGCAGTTTAAGCCGGAAGGGTAGGGTTTCATTCATCTCCCTGCCGCTTTTCACGATGCCTGAGCCACAGCCGGACCCCAATCACCGCCGCAACCACCAGGATCAACCAGGCCCAGTGTTTAAGATGCTGATCGAGATTATGCAGCCACGGGCCTATCACTTCGCCACCCACGTAGCCCAGCGTGGTGAAAATCAGCGCCCAGGCAATCGCCCCGAAAATATTCAGCGGCAGGAAAATTTTCGGCGGCAAGCGGCTTGCGCCAATCAATATCGGCCCAATAATGCGAAAGCCGTACATAAAGCGGGTGCCAATCACAAACAGGTAAGGATGTCGCTGGATGAGCCGCTGAGCGCGGCGGATTTTCTTTTGATGCTTAGCAAAACGTTGTAGCAGCGTCGGGCCAAAGCGCAGCCCCAGAAAGTAGAGCAGCTGATCGCCAATCATACCGCCCAGCGCGACGGCGGCGACCACCAGCGGAAATTTCAGCAATCCCTGATGTGCGGCGACACCGCCCAGCAGGGTGATGGTTTCACCCTCTGCCACGCTGCCAATCACCAGCGCGGCGTAGCCATATTGTTCAATAAGACCGTTGATATCCATTACGTAAACGTCGTCTCCCTTTCTGTGCCTGCGTTAATCATATACCCCATCCATCAACCGCGCGGCAATCAACGGAAATTTCCCACTGTACAGAAAATAATCTTAAGCCTGCATTATACTTAAGCTATCGCTGACGGGCCGACAACAAGGGGGCGTTATGAACCATGTCTGGGGACTTTTCTCCCATCCCGATCGTGAAATGCAGGTTATCCGTAACGAGAACGAAACGGTCGCGCACCACTATACCCACCATGTCCTGCTGATGGCAGCGGTGCCGGTGGTCTGCGCGTTTATAGGTACTACGCAAATCGGCTGGAACTTTGGTGACGGCACCGTGGTTCAGCTATCCTGGTTTACCGGACTGTACCTGGCCATTCTGTTTTATGGCCTGATGCTGGCCGGGGTGGCGGTGATGGGGCGGGTCATCCACTGGATGGCGCGTAACTATCCGCAGCGCCCGTCGCTGGCACACTGTATGGTCTTCGCCGGATATGTCGCGACCCCGCTGTTCTTAAGCGGTATTGTCGCGCTCTATCCCCTGGTCTGGCTGTGCGCGCTGATCGGTACGGTTGCCCTCTTTTACACCGGTTATCTGCTGTATGTGGGGGTGCCAACCTTCCTCAATATCAATAAAGAAGAGGCCCTGAGCTTCTCCAGCTCTACGCTTGCCATCGGCGTGCTGGTCCTTGAGGCGCTACTGGCCCTGACAGTTATTCTTTGGGGTTATGGATACCGTCTCTTTTAAGTTCCCTGCATTGCTGGCGTAAATGCCAGCAATGCAGCATCTGGTTATGATTCTCTGCTGGCGACAACGCACGGTGACCGCTATGATGCCGAAGCCAGCCTGTGTTTATCCGTTGACACAGGCGGTGTACGTCATAACGTGCGTGAATCATTATCAGAAGTCTCATCATGCTGAAATTTCGAGTGTCACTCCTTAGTCTTGCGCTGCTGTTGGGCGTGTCCGCTACCGCGCCAGCCATCGCCAAAACGCCCGCAGTCGCTACCGCTGCTGCGCAACCCCAGATTGCGTCCGGCAGCGCGATGATCGTTGACCTGAATACCAATAAGGTGATCTACGCCAGTCATCCGGATCTGGTGCGCCCGATCGCTTCCATCACCAAAGTCATGACCGCGATGGTGGTGCTTGATGCACGACTGCCGCTGGACGAAAAGTTAAAGGTGGATATTAGTCACACGCCAGAGATGAAAGGGATCTACTCTCGCGTGCGTCTGAACAGTGAAATCAGCCGTAAAAATATGCTGCTGCTGGCGCTGATGTCCTCAGAGAACCGCGCGGCGGCAAGCCTCGCCCACCATTATCCTGGCGGTTACGACGCCTTTATCCGCGCGATGAACGCTAAAGCCAAAGCGCTGGGGATGAAGAATACCCATTTCGTGGAGCCAACCGGTCTGTCGATCCATAACGTCTCGACGGCAAGGGATTTAACGAAGCTGCTGATCGCCAGTAAGCAATACCCGCTGATTGGTCAGCTCAGCACTACGCGTGAAGAGATGGCGACATTCTCGAATCCGGCGTATACGCTGCCGTTCCGCAATACTAACCATCTGGTGTATCGCGATAACTGGAATATTCAGTTAACCAAGACCGGTTTCACCAATGCGGCAGGGCACTGCCTGGTGATGCGCACCGTGTTTAACGGTAAGCCAGTGGCGCTGGTGGTGATGGATGCTTTCGGCAAATATACCCACTTTGCGGATGCCAGCCGCCTGCGCACCTGGATTGAAACCGGGAAAGTGCAGCCGGTGCCAGCTTCAGCGCTGGCGTATAAAAAGCAGAAAGCGGAACAGATGGCGACGGCGCAGAACGATTAGGTAAAAGCAAAACGGTAACGCATGTTACCGTTTTTAATGTTTTCTCCCTCTCCCCGTGGGAGAGGGCCGGGGTGAGGGCACCAGGCTGCACCGGCTTACTCAGGCAGCGTCCAGTCCCCGTCGTTGAGCGGGCGCTGCATCAACACCGTGTCCCGCCAGTCGCCTTTCTTGTATCCCGCACTCCTGAGCTGACCCACCATCTCGAAACCGTGCTTTTTATGCAGACGTAACGACCCGGGGTTATTTTGCCCGTCGCCGACCACGGCAATCATCTGCCGCCACGGTCCTTGTTCACAACGGGCGATCAGCGCCTGGAGTAAGGCCGAGCCAAACCCGCGACCGGTGGTACTGGCATCCACATAGATGGATTCCTCAAGGGTGTACCGGTAGGCCTGGCGTGGACGATAAAAGGTGGCGTAGCAGTAGCCGACGACAATGCCGCGATACAGCGCAACCAGCCAGGGTAAACCGCTGTCGGTCACACGCTTCATCCGCTCACGCATCTCATCGACGGTGGGGGGAACTTCCTCGAAGGACGCACGGCCATGAAGCACATGCCAGGCGTATATCGCCGAGATGGCATGCGCATCGTCAGGAAGGGCGTCGCGCACCTCGATTTCAGTTTCGGGGAAAATCTCTACAGCCGACATGGTCTGCCCGCTCCTCATTTGGAAAGCCAGAGAAACGCTTCTCTGGCAACAGGCAGATACTCTAGTACGTTTGAGGCGAGCTTAACAATCTCTTAAATTTGGCTGTACGGGATCGTCAGCGGCCTGAGTATTGCGCTGCTCTGTTTCAGCAGGCTCTTTCCAGTATTTCTGCCGCGTTGTCTTACCAATGCCGGGGTTCATACTGTTTGTTGGATCATTTTTACGATAAAACTGTTTAAGCGTCTCCGGCGCCTTATACAGGTGACCCACGTTGTGTTCGGCAGGATATTGTGCGCCGCGCTCATGCAGCAGCGCCAGCATCTGCTCTTTCAGCGCATGCGCGTCGACCCCTTTTTTGACGATGTAATCCTGGTGGAAGACATAGCACATAAAGTGGCCGTAATAGAGCTTGTGCACCAGCTTGCTGTCAATCTCCGGCGGCAGATGCTCAAACCATTCGGTGTCGTTGCGACGCAGGGCAATATCCAGCGCCAGAATATCCTCCACCTCTTCGGAATGCACCGCCTGGTAACGGATAGCGGCGCCCGCCGCGGCGAAGCGGTGCAGGAAGGCTTTGCTGCCTTCTTCCGGCGTACAGGCAAAGAAATCCCCGTCGGCGGTTTTGAAGAACTCGGTAAGCCAGCTCTGCGCTTCAGCAATCCCGTCCCCGGCCATTTTCAGCAGCAGGTGGTGCTCATATTTGTCGCGCCAGGTCTTCATGCGTTCCGGGAGATGCGCCGGGAAGACGTTGCCCAGCTTCTGCATAAAGCGGTCGGTAAAGTGGGGCTTGAACAGCGACACTTTCTCCAGCATCGCGTCGGTGCGGCCCTTCATGGTGAAGAAGAACGGCATTTTGTCGGTGCCGAGCTTGTCGATCATCAGGAAGGTATCTTTGCCGTAGCGTTCGGCGATGTCGTAAATATCCCGGTGCATATACTCGCCCGCCACCGGCAGGTGAGTGAACTCGGCCAGAATATGACGGCGGATCTCCGTCAGCACCTCCGGCTGATTGGTGCCGATGTAAAACACCTGCTGCTTTTTCTCTGCCGGGAAGGTATCAAGGCGCACCGCAAAAACGGCCAGTTTGCCCGCGCAGCCGGAGGATTCAAACAGGCGATCCGGGTCGGCGTTATAGCGCGCTGGGGTATCGGCCTCGATATCGCGCACGCGGGTGATGTAATCGTGGTCATGCGCGTGACGACCGTCGTGCTGCACGTCTTCGTCCTTCACCCGATCGTCATCGAGCTTGCTGAGGATCTGTTCCGGCGTTACGCCCAAATCGATGCCCAGGTGGTTAACCAGCGTCAGCTTGCCGTTTTCATCGATACGGGCAAACAGCGACATTTCAGTGTAAGCCGGGCCGCGCTGCACCAGTGAGCCGCCGGAGTTATTGCAGATCCCGCCGATCACCGAGGCGCCAATGCAGGAGGAGCCTATCACCGAGTGCGGTTCGCGTCCCAGCGGCTTAAGCGCCTTTTCCAGCGAGTAGAGCGTTGTGCCGGGGAAGGCGAGTACCTGTTCGCCTTTGTCGAGCAGGTGCAGTTTGTCGAGGCGCAGGGTGCTTATAATCACGATGTCACGATCGTAATCGTTGCCGTTCGGCGTGGAGCCTTCGGTCAGGCCGGTATTCGCAGCCTGCATTAAAATAATCTTGTCTGCCGCAACGCAGGCACTCAGCACGCGCCACAGTTCAAGCAACGTACCGGGGAAGACCACCGCCAGCGCGTCGCCCTGGCCGGAGCGAAAGCCCTTACGGTAGCGGGCGGTTTTGGCCGGGTCGGTAAGCAGGTGAGAGTGACCAACCAGGCGCGACAGTTCGTTAATAAAAGCCGTGTTATCGTCAGTTCGAACAGAAGACATCTTCCACTCCTTGTGGTGGGGCAAATTTCTCGCTGTAAAGCATAGCGCGATTAGCCGTTGAGCGGTCGGGTATTCATGAGAAAAATCAGAGAATAACCCTGCAAGGTTTTGAGGCTTTGTGGCACACTGCGCTTTTCGCACGGTCTGGCCGGGTGCTTCCCGCGGTTATTGATGAGAGAGAATAACAACATGAAATGGCTATGTTCTGTAGGTGTCGCCGTCAGCCTGGCGCTGCAACCTGCGCTGGCAGAGGATTTGTTTGGTAATCACCCGCTCACGCCTGAAGCCCGCGACGCCTTTGTCACGGATTTGCTCAAAAAGATGACGGTCGATGAGAAAATCGGCCAGCTGCGCCTGATCAGCGTCGGCCCGGATAACCCGAAAGAAGCCATCCGCGAGATGATCAAAGACGGGCAGGTCGGGGCTATCTTCAACACCGTTACCCGCCAGGATATCCGCACCATGCAGGATCAGGTGATGCAACTCAGCCGCCTGAAAATTCCTCTTTTCTTCGCCTATGACGTGGTGCATGGCCAGCGTACCGTCTTCCCGATTAGCCTCGGGTTAGCCTCCTCCTTCAACCTCGATGCGGTGAAAACCGTTGGGCGCGTTTCTGCTTATGAAGCGGCAGACGACGGCCTGAACATGACCTGGGCGCCAATGGTGGACGTCTCGCGCGACCCGCGCTGGGGCCGGGCCTCGGAAGGCTTCGGTGAAGACACCTTTTTAACCGCCACGATGGGCAAAACCATGGTGGAAGCGATGCAGGGCAAAAGCCCGGCAGATCGTTACTCGGTGATGACCAGCGTCAAGCACTTCGCCGCCTATGGCGCGGTGGAGGGCGGTAAAGAGTACAACACCGTCGACATGAGCCCGCAGCGCCTGTTCAACGACTATATGCCACCGTACAAAGCGGGGCTGGATGCGGGCAGCGGCGCGGTGATGGTGGCGCTGAACTCTCTCAACGGCACGCCTGCCACCTCCGATTCGTGGCTGCTGAAAGACGTGCTGCGCGACCAGTGGGGCTTCAAGGGCATCACCGTTTCGGATCACGGTGCGATTAAAGAGCTGATCAAGCACGGCACGGCGTCTGACCCGGAAGATGCGGTACGGGTGGCGCTCAAGTCCGGCATCAACATGAGCATGAGCGACGAGTACTACAGCAAATACCTGCCGGGGCTGGTGAAGAGCGGCAAGGTGACGATGGCTGAACTGGACGACGCCGCTCGCCACGTGCTGAACGTGAAATATGACATGGGGCTGTTTAACGATCCGTACAGCCATCTGGGGCCGAAGGACTCAGACCCGACGGACACCAACGCCGAAAGCCGTCTGCACCGTAAAGAAGCTCGCGAAGTGGCCCGCGAAAGCCTGGTGCTGCTGAAGAACCGCCTCGACACGCTGCCGCTGAAAAAATCCGGCACCATTGCCGTGGTCGGTCCGCTGGCCGACAGCAAGCGCGACGTCATGGGCAGCTGGTCCGCTGCGGGCGTGGCGGATCAGTCCGTCACGGTGCTGACCGGCATTAAGAGCGCGGTGGGTGATAACGCGAAAGTGGTTTACGCCAAAGGCGCGAACGTCACCGACGATAAAGACATCGTCACTTTCCTCAACCAGTACGAGGAAGCGGTGAAGGTAGACCCGCGCACGCCGAAGGAGATGATCGACGAAGCGGTTAACGCCGCGAAGCAGTCCGACGTGGTGGTCGCCGTGGTCGGTGAAGCGCAGGGGATGGCGCACGAAGCCTCCAGCCGTACCGATATCACCATTCCGCAGAGCCAGCGCGATCTGATCGCGGCCCTGAAAGCCACCGGCAAGCCGCTGGTGCTGGTGCTGATGAACGGTCGTCCGCTGGCGCTGGTGAAAGAGGACCAGCAGGCTGACGCCATTCTGGAAACCTGGTTCGCCGGTACTGAAGGCGGTAACGCCATTGCCGACGTGCTGTTTGGCGATTACAACCCGTCAGGCAAGCTGCCGATGTCCTTCCCGCGCTCCGTCGGGCAGATCCCGGTTTACTACAGCCACCTGAACACCGGTCGTCCTTATAACGCCGACAAGCCGAACAAGTACACGTCTCGTTATTTCGATGAAGCGAACGGCCCGCTGTATCCGTTTGGCTATGGTCTGAGCTACACCACCTTTACGGTCTCTGACGTAAAAATGTCGGCGCCAACGATGAAGCGTGACGGCAGCGTGACCGCCAGCGTGGACGTGACCAACAGCGGCAAACGCGAAGGTGCGACGGTGATCCAGATGTACGTGCAGGACGTCACGGCCTCCATGAGCCGTCCGGTGAAACAGCTGCGCGGCTTCGAGAAGGTCAACCTGAAACCGGGCGAAACCAGAACGGTTAGCTTCCCGATTGACGTGAATGCGCTGAAGTTCTGGAATCAGCAGATGAAATACGATGCCGAGCCAGGCAAATTCAACGTCTTTATCGGTGTGGATTCCGCCCGCGTGAACAAAGCCGAATTCGAACTGCAATAACCCCTCCTGCCTCACCATCCCCCGCACTGCGGGGGATGTCTCTCCTCAAGCACTAAAAACGGTTAAATGCGCTGTTTTAAGCTACGCTTTTCTCTCAAGCCTATGAAAAAGGCCACAAAATAATGAGGAAAACAGCATGACGATGATTAAGGGGATCGCTGGTTCGACGGTGCTACTGGCGGCGCTGAGCCTGCCGCTACAGGCCGCAGAGCCGGTTAAGGTGGGTTCCAAAATTGATACCGAGGGCGCGCTGCTCGGCAATATCATTTTGCAGGTGCTCGAAAGCCACGGCGTGAAAACGGTTAATAAAGTTCAGCTTGGCACCACGCCGGTCGTCCGCGGTGCCATCACGTCCGGCGAACTGGATATCTACCCGGAATACACCGGCAACGGGGCATTCTTCTTCAAGGATGAAAACGATCCGGCCTGGAAAAATGCCAAAGCCGGGTACGAAAAAGTCAAAAAGCTGGACGCGGAAAAAAATAAGCTGGTCTGGCTCACGCCTGCACCGGCCAACAACACCTGGACCATCGCGGTGCGCAAAGATATCGCCGAGAAAGGCAAGCTCACCTCGCTTGACGATCTCAGCCGCTACCTGAAAGAGAAGGGCGAGTTTAAGCTCGCGGCCTCGGCAGAGTTTATTGAGCGCGCTGATGCCCTGCCAGCGTTTGAAAAAGCCTATGATTTCAAGCTTGATCAGGCACAGCTGCTCTCTCTGGCGGGTGGCGACACGGCGGTGACCATCAAGGCGGCGGCGCAGCAAACCTCTGGCGTCAACGCGGCGATGGCCTACGGCACCGACGGCCCCGTCGCGGCGCTTGGTCTGCAAACCCTGACCGACCCGAAAGGCGTTCAGCCGATTTACGCCCCAACCCCGGTGGTGCGCGAGGCGGTTCTGCAAGCCTACCCGGATATCGACGCATGGCTGAAACCGGTGTTTGAAAAACTGGATGCGAAAACGCTGCAACAGCTGAACGCCAGCATTGCCGTTGAGGGGCTGGATGCCAAAAAAGTGGCTGCCGACTTCCTGAAACAACAAGGGCTTGTGAAGTAACGGGATAAGGCTGTGCCAATAAAATGTCATAACCGCGTCCTGCTGCTGTTGGCCTGTGTGGCCATCGCGGCGGTCGCGTTACCCTTTGTAAATGTCGCGCCAAACCGTCTGGTATCGGGCGAACCGCGCGCGCTCTGGCAGATCTGGTCATTTACGCCGCTGCTGCTGGGCGCGGCGCTGGCGAGTGCCGTTGTCCTGGCGTTCTGGCCAGGGCGTGCCGCACAGTGGCTGACGCTTCTGCTCAGCGAAGCGCTGTTTATCGTACTGTTCTGGAGCGCAGGGCAGGCGGCAACGCAGATGGCCTCGGTTGAAAGCCCGCTTGCGCGCACGTCAATTGGCAGCGGCCTGTGGCTGTGGCTGGCACTCTGCCTGCTGGTCTGTAGCGATGCCATTCGCCGTCTGACGCCGATGCCCGTCTGGCGCTGGCTGCTGAATGCGCAATTCTGGGTTATCCCGCTGCTGATCCTTTTCAGCGGCGATCTGAATCATCTGTCGCTGCTAAAAGAGTACGTCAACCGCCAGGAGGTGTTTGACAACGCGCTGGCGCAACATCTGACGATCCTGTTCGGAACGTTGATCCCGGCGCTGCTGCTGGGTGTCCCGCTGGGGATGTGGTGCTACCGGCATCCCAGCCGCCAGGGGGCCGTTTTTACCGTACTCAACGTTATTCAGACTATCCCCTCCGTCGCCCTGTTTGGCCTGCTGATTGCTCCCCTCGCTGGTCTGGTGAAATCCTTCCCCGCGCTGGCTGCGGCAGGGATTGCCGGAACCGGGCTGACGCCTGCCCTTATCGCCCTTGTGCTGTATGCGCTGCTGCCGCTGGTGCGCGGCGTGGTGGCGGGGTTAAGCCAGGTTGCGCCTGACGTGCTGGAAAGCGCCCATGCGATGGGAATGAGTGCGCGCCAGTGTTTCTGGAAAATACAGCTGCCGCTTGCGCTGCCGCTGCTGGTTCGCAGCCTGCGGGTGGTGACGGTGCAGACCGTGGGAATGGCGGTGATTGCCGCGCTGATCGGTGCGGGCGGCTTTGGGGCACTGGTGTTCCAGGGCCTGCTCAGCAGCGCGCTGGATCTGGTGTTGCTGGGCGTCGTGCCCACGATTGCGCTGGCGGTCGTACTGGATGCCCTGTTTGCCCTGTGGCTCGCGCTGCTCAGGAGAAGAGCCAATGATTGAATTTCATGATGTAAGTAAAACCTTTGCGGGCCGTCCGGCGGCAAGCCACCTCAATCTGCATTTTGCCGAGGGGGCGTTCTCGGTATTGATCGGGACGTCGGGGTCGGGAAAATCCACGACGCTGAAGATGATCAACCGGCTGGTGGAACACGACAGCGGAACGATTCGCTTTGCCGGAGAAGAGATCCGCAGCCTGCCGGTGCTGGAGCTGCGGCGGCGTATGGGCTACGCCATTCAGTCCATCGGCCTGTTTCCCCACTGGACGGTGGCGCAGAACATTGCCACCGTGCTACAGCTGGAAAAATGGTCCCGGGCGAAGATCAACGAGCGTGTCGACGAGCTGATGGCGCTGCTGGGCCTGGACGCCTCGCTTCGCGACCGCTATCCGCACCAGCTTTCCGGCGGGCAGCAGCAGCGGGTCGGGGTGGCGCGTGCGCTGGCCGCCAACCCGCAGGTGTTGCTGATGGATGAACCCTTCGGCGCGCTGGATCCGGTCACCCGTGGCGCACTTCAGGCCGAGATGAGCCGCATCCACCGTATTCTTGGCCGCACCATCGTGCTGGTGACGCATGATATCGACGAGGCGCTACGGCTGGCCGATCGACTGGTGCTGATGGATCACGGCGAAGTCGTCCAGCAGGGGACGCCGCTTGAGCTGTTAACGGCGCCAGCAAACGATTTTGTGCGTGAGTTTTTTGGCCGCAGCGAGCTGGGCGTCAGGCTGCTCTCGCTGCGCACCGTCAGAGACTATATGCGCCCGCAGGAGGCACAAATCGGTGGTGAACCGCTGCACGATGCGATGAGCCTGCGCGATGCCCTGTCGGCGTTTGTTGCCCGGCAGTGCGAGGTGTTACCCGTTGCGGACGGGCAGGGGACGCCATGCGGGACGATCCATTTTCGCGATTTGCTGGCTGGGGAGGTGACGCGTGAAGTGGGTACGTGATCCGTTACTCTGGCTGACAGGACTGTTCATCGCCTTACTCTACCTGATGCCACACAGCGCGGCGCTGTTTAATGCGCTCATTCCCGGGCTACCGCGCCCGGTGTACCAGCAGGAGAGCTTTGTTAATCTCACCCTGGCGCACTTCTGGCTGGTGGCGGTGTCAAGCGTGATTGCCATTGTGCTGGGCGTTGGCGCCGGTATTGCGGTGACGCGGCCTGCGGGCAGGGAGTTTCGCCCGCTGGTGGAGACCATCGCCGCAACGGGGCAGACTTTCCCGCCGGTAGCCGTGCTGGCGATTGCCGTACCGGCGATCGGTTTTGGGCAGGAGCCTGCCATCATTGCGCTGATTTTGTACGGCGTGTTGCCCATTCTGCAAGGGACGCTGGCGGGCATTGCGGCGGTGCCTGCATCGGTGCTGAGCGTAGCGGAAGGAATGGGAATGAGCGCCTGGCAGCGGCTGGTGAAGGTCGAACTGCCGCTGGCCGCCCCGGTGATTATCGCTGGCGTGCGGACGTCCGTGATTATCAACATTGGGACGGCAACCATCGCCTCGACGGTCGGCGCGAATACGCTGGGGACGCCGATCATTATCGGATTAAGCGGGTTTAATACGGCTTACATTATTCAGGGGGCGGTTCTGGTTGCGCTGGGGGCGATTGTGGTGGATCGCCTGTTTGAACGCCTGGCTGGATACCTCAGCCAACACCGCCGCGAACAATAAATGAATAACCTGCAAGCATAACGCCACCGATACCGCTGACGGCCATCAGTGCAAAAAGGGTAATTACGGCCAGTTTCGTTGCCTTCATCATGTGCTCCTGTTGTTAACGGAACAATTATACGGTGAAGCGCAGCTGTTAATGAACCATTAAATGCCGTTACGAGGCATTTGGCCCCAGCGAGTAAACGGGATAACCATGTTCGCGCCACTCCATCAGGCGCTGCTGCTGGGAAGCAGAGGGGACTTCGCCGCACCAGACCAGCAGCGTCTGTCCCTCAAAGAGTTCCGGTCTGAGCTGGGCCAGCGAGTGGGCAAGCACGTCAACGCGCCAGCCCTGCTGGGTGGCAATCCAGGCTTCGAGCCACAGCCGGGTGGTATCGTGCACGTTCCAGCCGATCACCAGCGCATCTTTACTGTTTTTATTCCGCGCTGAGGCAAGACAGACGGAAATATAGTTAATCAGCACGCCGTCAAGCATGCTGAGCAGCGCCTGTAAGGTGGTTTGCTGACACTGGAGCCGTCGCCGTAAGGGAATAAAAAGATGGGTGATCAGGGTTTGCGCGGGGTAGTCGCGACCCTGTTCTTTGATCCAGCCGCGCAGACGCTGCACATTACCGCTCTGCAACAGCCTCAGCAGCGTTTCCTGCTGCTCGCGCCAGAGATGCTGCGTATCAGGATCGTCCTGGCTCAAAAGCGATTTCACCTTGCCGACCTGTACGCCGTTGTCGATCCAGCTTTTGATCTCGCGGATCCGGTCAATATCCGCATCGTTAAACAGGCGGTGCCCGCCGTCCGTTCTTTGCGGCTTAAGCAATCCATACCGTCGCTGCCACGCCCGTAGCGTAACGGGATTGATATCACACAGGAGTGCCACTTCACCTATCGTGTAAAGCGCCATTTTCGCCCCCAGGCTTGCGCGTCCCCAGCTTAACTGTAGACCCACTTTGCGGAACCAGGAAGATTTGATTCTTTTTTGTACAAATTATACGAAAGATGGGTTATCTCCGGCAAAAGGTGTGATGGCGGACACGATTTATCGCTTTTTTGGCATGTTTCAAAGAAAGTTAATCGCCATCAGTGTATGTTACGCGTTTTTAGAATGTGCGGTTTGTGAGTATGTACGAGTTTAATCTGGTGCTGCTGTTGCTTCAGCAGATGTGCGTGTTCCTTGTCATCGCCTGGTTGATGAGCAAAACGCGCCTGTTTATTCCGCTGATGCAGGTCACCGTCCGTCTGCCGCACAAATTCCTCTGCTACGTCGTATTTTCCATATTCTGCATTATGGGGACCTGGTTTGGGCTCCATATCGAAGATTCCATCGCCAATACGCGTGCCATCGGCGCGGTAATGGGCGGGCTGCTTGGCGGCCCGGTCGTGGGCGGTCTGGTGGGGTTAACCGGCGGCCTGCATCGCTATTCGATGGGCGGTATGACGGCGCTAAGCTGCATGATCTCCACCATCGTCGAAGGGCTGCTCGGTGGTCTCGTCCACAGCTATATGATTAAGCGCGGTCGCCCGGATAAAGTGTTCAGTCCCCTTACCGCCGGGGCGATCACCTTCGTGGCGGAAATGGCGCAGATGGCGATCATCCTGCTGATTGCGCGCCCGTTTGACGATGCGTTACACCTGGTCAGCAGCATTGCGGCGCCGATGATGGTCACCAATACCGTAGGCGCGGCGCTGTTTATGCGCATTCTGCTCGACAAACGCGCCATGTTCGAAAAATACACCTCGGCATTTTCTGCCACCGCTTTAAAAGTTGCGGCGTCGACGGAGGGGATCCTGCGTCAGGGGTTCAACGAAGAGAACAGTATGAAGGTGGCGCAGGTGCTTTATAAAGAGCTGGATATCGGGGCCGTGGCGATTACCGATCGTGAAAAGCTGCTGGCGTTTACCGGTACCGGGGACGACCACCATCTGCCGGGAAAACCGATCTCCTCAGCCTACACCCTGCGCGCCATTGAAACGGGTGAAGTGGTGTATGCCGACGGAAATGAAGTCCCGTACCGCTGTTCCCTGCATCCGCAGTGCAAACTCGGCTCTACGCTGGTCATTCCTCTGCGGGGCGAAAACCAGCGCGTGATGGGCACTATTAAGCTTTACGAAGCCAAAAACCGCCTGTTCAGCTCCATCAACCGCACGCTGGGGGAGGGGATCGCCCAGCTGCTTTCGGCGCAAATCCTTGCAGGGCAGTATGAACGGCAAAAAGCGCTGCTGACGCAGTCAGAAATTAAGCTCCTGCACGCTCAGGTGAATCCGCATTTCCTGTTTAACGCGCTCAACACGCTGAAGGCGGTGATCCGCCGCGACAGCGATCAGGCCGCGCAGCTGGTGCAATTTCTGTCGACATTTTTCCGCAAAAATCTGAAGCGGCCTTCGGAAATCGTCACCCTCGCGGATGAGATTGAACATGTAAACGCCTATCTGCAAATTGAAAAAGCGCGTTTCCAGTCACGTTTACAGGTGTCGTTATCCGTCCCGGATGAGCTGGCGTATCAGCATCTTCCGGCCTTTACCCTGCAACCGATTGTGGAGAACGCCATTAAGCATGGGACGTCGCAGCTGCTGGGCACGGGGGAGATTATGATTTCCGCTTCACGTTTTAACCATCATCTGGTGCTGGATATTGAAGATAACGCCGGGCTGTATGACGTTTCCGCGTCAGGCGGCCTGGGCATGAGCCTGGTGGATAAACGCCTGCGCGCGCATTTTGGTGACGACTGCGGTATCACCGTCGCCTGTGAGCCAGACCGCTATACCCGAATTACCTTACGATTGCCGCTGGAGGAGAACGCATGTTAAGAGTGCTGATTGTTGATGATGAGCCGTTAGCACGGGAAAACCTGCGTGTCCTGTTGCAGGAGCAGAGTGATATCGAGGTCGTGGGCGAATGCGCCAATGCGATTGAAGGCATCGGTGCGGTGCATAAACTGCGCCCGGACGTGCTGTTCCTTGATATCCAGATGCCGCGCATCAGCGGGCTGGAGATGGTCGGCATGCTTGACCCGGAGCACCGTCCCTATATCGTTTTTCTGACGGCCTTTGATGAGTACGCGGTAAAGGCCTTTGAAGAGCACGCGTTTGATTATCTGCTGAAGCCGATTGAAGAGAAGCGTCTTGAAAAGACCCTGACCCGTCTGCGTCAGGAGCGTTCCGTGCAGGACGTGACGCTCCTGCCGGAGCATCAGCAGCCGCTGAAATTTATCCCGTGTACCGGACACAGCCGGATTTACCTCCTGCAAATGGACGACGTCGCCTTTGTCAGCAGCCGTCTGAGCGGGGTGTATGTCACCAGCGCTGAAGGCAACGAAGGCTTTACCGAGCTGACCCTGCGCACACTGGAGAGCCGCACGCCGCTGATCCGCTGCCATCGTCAGTATCTGGTGAACATGGCGCACCTGAAGGAGATCCGCCTGGAAGATAACGGCCAGGCCGAGCTGGTGTTACGTGCCGGGCAGACCGTGCCCGTCAGCCGTCGCTACCTGAAAAGTTTGAAAGAGGCGATTGGCCTGTAAAACTGGTACACTGCGCGCCATTGCATCATCGACATTCGAAGGCTCTATGCTAAGTAACGACATTCTTCGTAGCCTGCGCTACACCCTGAAAGCGAACAATAATGATATGGTGCGCATTCTTGCGCTCTCCGACATGGAATCCACGTCCGCCGGTTTCGACACCTGGATGACCAAAGAAGATGAAGAGGGTTTCGTTCGCTGCCCGGACATCATTCTGTCGGGCTTTCTGAACGGTCTGATCTACGACAAGCGCGGCAAAGATGAATCTGCGCCTGAGCTGGCGCTGGAGCGTCGGGTGAACAATAACACGGTGCTGAAAAAGCTGCGTATCGCGTTCTCGCTGAAAACGGACGATATTGTGGCGATCATGACTGAGCAAAAATACCGCGTGTCCGTGCCGGAAGTGACCGCCATGATGCGCGCGCCGGACCACAAAAATTACCGCGAGTGCGGCGACCAGTTCCTGCGTAATTTCCTGCGCGGGCTGACTCACCGGGTGCATAACACGAAGGGGTGATTTTTAGCCGGGTGGCGGCTTCGCCTTACCCGGCCTACAAAACCTGTAGGCCCGTGCAAGCGTAGCGCCGCCGGGCAAAAAAAAGCCGGATTTTCATCCGGCTTTTTTATTATTTCACCTGCTGTCCTGGCTTCGCGCCTTCGTCAGGGCTTAACAGGAAGATATCCTTCCCGCCAGGGCCTGCGGCCATCACCATCCCTTCGGAGATGCCGAAGCGCATTTTGCGCGGTGCCAGGTTTGCCACCATCACGGTCTGACGACCAATCAGCACCTGCGGGTCAGGATACGCGGAACGAATGCCGGAGAAGACGTTACGCTTCTCGCCGCCGAGATCCAGGGTCAGACGCAGCAGTTTGTCAGAACCGTCTACGAACTCCGCGTTTTCAATCAGCGCCACGCGCAGGTCGACTTTAGCGAAATCATCAAAGGTGATGATTTCCTGAATCGGATCGTCAGCCAGCGGGCCGGTCACCGGAGCGGCAGCTGCCTTCACTTCTTCTTTAGAGGCTTCGACCAGGGCTTCAACCTGCTTCATCTCGATGCGGTTATACAGCGCCTTGAAGGTGTTCACCTTGTGGCTGAGCAGCGGCTGATGGATGGCGTCCCAGGTCAGTTCGGTGTTCAGGAACGCTTCCGCGCGGGCTGACAGCTGCGGCAGAACCGGCTTCAGCCAGGTCATCAGTACGCGGAACATGTTCAGACCCATGGTGCAGATCGCCTGCAAGTCGGCGTCACGGCCTTCCTGTTTCGCCACCACCCACGGTGCCTGCTCGTCCACATAGCGGTTGGCCACGTCTGCCAGCGCCATGATTTCGCGAATGGCTTTACCAAATTCACGGCTTTCCCAGGCTTCGCCAACCGCAGCGGCGGCATCGGTGAAGGTTTTGTACAGCTCAGGATCGGCCAGTTCGGCAGAGAGTACGCCGTCAAAGCGTTTGGCGATAAAACCTGCGTTACGGGACGCCAGGTTCACCACCTTGTTGACGATATCCGCGTTCACGCGCTGCACGAAATCTTCCAGGTTCAGGTCGATATCGTCGATGCGGGAAGAGAGCTTCGCGGTGTAGTAGTAGCGCAGGCTGTCCGCGTCAAAGTGGTTCAGCCAGGTGCTGGCCTTAATAAACGTTCCGCGAGATTTTGACATCTTCGCGCCGTTCACCGTTACGTAGCCATGTACGAACAGGTTGGTTGGCTTGCGGAAGTTGCTGCCTTCCAGCATCGCTGGCCAGAACAGGCTGTGGAAGTAAACGATATCTTTACCGATGAAGTGGTACAGCTCGGCATCGGAATCTTTCTTCCAGTATTCGTCGAAGCTTACGGTGTCGCCGCGCTTGTCACACAGGTTCCTGAAGGAGCCCATGTAGCCAATTGGCGCATCCAGCCAGACGTAGAAATATTTGCCCGGCGCGTTCGGGATTTCAAAGCCAAAGTAGGGCGCATCGCGGGAGATATCCCACTGTTGCAGACCGGATTCGAACCACTCCTGCATTTTGTTCGCCACCTGCTCCTGCAACGCACCGCTGCGGGTCCACGCCTTCAGCATTTCGCTGAAGGACGGCAGGTCGAAGAAGAAGTGCTCGGAGTCACGCATCACCGGCGTCGCGCCGGAAACCACGGATTTCGGTTCGATAAGCTCGGTCGGGCTGTAGGTCGCGCCGCACACTTCGCAGTTATCGCCGTACTGGTCCGGGGATTTACATTTCGGACAGGTGCCTTTAACGAAACGGTCCGGCAGGAACATGCCTTTTTCCGGATCGTACAGCTGAGAGATGGTGCGGTTTTTAATGAAACCGTTCTCTTTCAGACGGGTGTAGATCAGCTCCGACAGCTCGCGGTTTTCGTCGCTGTGCGTGGAGTGATAGTTGTCATAGCTGATGTCAAAGCCAGCAAAATCGGTCTGATGCTCCTGACTCATTTCGGCGATCATCTGTTCCGGGGAAATCCCCAGCTGCTGTGCTTTCAGCATGATCGGCGTGCCGTGGGCATCGTCCGCACAGATGAAGTTCACCTCGTGGCCGCGCATTCGCTGGTAACGGACCCAGACATCAGCCTGGATATGCTCCAGCATGTGGCCGAGGTGGATTGAGCCGTTGGCGTACGGCAGGGCGCACGTTACCAGAATTTTTTTCGCGACTTGAGTCATAGTAGGCATTACTTCTTTTAACTGTGAAAAGGGTTTTCGATGTTACCCGAAAGGTAATAACTACGCCAAGTGATAAGGGCATTAATCCATAAATGATTAATTGTTACCTCTGGGGTAAACTTGGTGATTACACGTCTTTTTCAGAACCACTACAAAGGAGTCGGGATGAGTTCTCAATCCCAGGCCAAATCACCGGAAGCCTTACGAGCAATGGTCGCCGGGACGCTGGCTAATTTTCAGCACCCAACCCTGAAGCACAATCTCACGACGCTGAAAGCGCTTCATCACGTCGCATGGCTGGACGATACGCTGCACATCGAGCTACAGATGCCGTTCGTCTGGACCAGCGCCTTTGATGCCCTGAAAGAGCAAACCAGCTCGGAGCTGCTGCGCATTACCGGCGCAAAAGCGATTGACTGGAAGCTGAGCCACAGCATCGCCACGCTCAAACGCGTGAAAAATCAGCCGGGCGTTAACGGCGTGAAGAACATCATCGCCGTCAGCTCTGGCAAGGGCGGAGTGGGTAAATCGTCTACCGCCGTTAACCTGGCGCTTGCGCTGGCGGCAGAAGGGGCGAAAGTCGGCATTCTGGATGCGGATATCTACGGCCCGTCCATTCCGAACATGCTGGGGGCAGAAAACCAACGTCCAACGTCGCCGGACGGCACCCATATGGCGCCGATTATGGCGCACGGTCTGGCGACCAACTCCATTGGATACCTGGTGACGGACGATAACGCGATGGTCTGGCGTGGCCCAATGGCCAGCAAAGCGCTGCTGCAAATGTTGCAGGAGACAATGTGGCCGGATCTTGATTATCTGGTGCTGGACATGCCGCCGGGCACCGGTGACATTCAGCTGACGCTGGCGCAGAACATTCCGGTTACGGGCGCCGTTGTGGTGACCACGCCGCAGGATATCGCGCTGATCGACGCCAAAAAAGGCATTGTCATGTTCGAGAAAGTGGAGGTGCCCGTGCTGGGTATCGTCGAGAACATGAGCATGCATATTTGCAGCAACTGTGGGCACCATGAGCCTATCTTTGGTACTGGCGGTGCCGAAAAGCTGGCGGCGCAATACCACACGCAGCTGCTGGGGCAACTGCCGCTGCATATCACACTGCGTGAAGATCTGGATAGCGGGAAACCGACGGTGGTCAGCCGTCCGGAAAGTGAATTCGCGGAAATCTATCGTCAGCTGGCGGGGCGCGTTGCGGCGCAACTGTACTGGCAGGGTGAGGTGATCCCAAGCGAGATCGCCTTCCGCGCGGTGTAACGCCTCTGCACGTTAGTGCCGGGTGGCGGCTTCGCCTTACCCGGCCTGGCTCGATTTTGTAGGTCAGGTAAGCGTAGCGCCACCTGACTTTACCCAAGCCGATAGTGCATCAGATAGTACTCTCCCTCCGGAGAATCCCCGTCGCCTCAATGTGCCAGCCGTGTCGCTGGTAAAACGCAATAGCCCGTTCATTCTTCACCAGACACTTCAGCGCGCCTGTACTGGTAAACGTCTTCTGAACCTGTTCCAGTAACAAATGACCCACTCCGAGGCTCTGATACTGCGGGTCGACAAACAGGTTGTGCAGAAAATTATCGTTCGTCCAGACTGAGGCAAAGCCAAGTCGGTGCCCATCCTGCTCCGCCACCCAAATCTCTTCGTCCAGGGTTGCCGCGTCAAAATCTTCAAGCTGCCACACAGAACTGTCCAGCCACGGCCAGGCTTCACGCCGGGCGTGGAGAAAGAGCGTGCGCAGGAAAGGGCGATCGCTCTCCTGCCACGGACGGATGAGGATCGTATCAGCGGTGATAGAAAATATCTCCGTTATAGGCTTTGTAGATTTTGCCATCGGCATCGCCAATCAGAACATAATTTTCACCCATGTAGGTCCAGTGGGTACCGGCATCAGGCGCAGGAAGGTTACGCAACTGGTACTGTTTGATGGTGTACTCGGGCGTCTGATACTGCGCGGGCGCGGTATCGCCAATTTTGAACTTCGTAAAATCGGCAATGAACTCTTGTTCTTCATAGGCTTTGATGCCAGAAGGCGCAGTCGATGCTTGCGGTGCAGCGTGTGCAGCCCCCGCCAGTGACAGTAATACACCCAGAAGCAACAGTTTACGCTTAGCCATTTTTTCTCCAGTCATATCGTTACTGATACTTTTTGTGCGCCGATCCGCATAAGGATGGCAGGCAGTTCATTTTAAGTATCTAAACAAGGTGAGTTTGAAAAAAAATGTAACAAAAGTGAACGGATTTGTGTAGTCAACGTGATGATTAAATATTTGGGCGATGAATAGGGTTTTGCTTATATAGTAAAAATATTTATCGATTTATTAATTAATTCTGAAAAGACATTTTCAGCGCAAATTTCCAAAGATCAACGCATGCATTCGATAAATGAAACATTTAAGATTGCACTAAACTAAGCTTCCACATTCCAGAGTCATAAGTTGATGATCTCTCGTAACGGATGATGGCGTGGCGGGCTGTTTTATATGATTTCTTTTCTTCGTTCGTTAAGTTATGGAATAACAGGTTATTGTTCTTAAAGAGAATTAAATTTCAATCGTACTTATGATAACCACTACTATAAAAGATATTTTTAATAAATGAAAAACA
This sequence comes from Enterobacter cloacae complex sp. IR5418, assembly GCF_049238105.1. NCBI lineage: Bacteria > Pseudomonadati > Pseudomonadota > Gammaproteobacteria > Enterobacterales > Enterobacteriaceae > Enterobacter > Enterobacter cloacae complex sp. IR5418. Next base: position 22,165 of record NZ_JBMKHS010000033.1, read on the forward strand.
CAACAGCATTCTCGCTATTATTATTAAGTATTTTCCCGTTATCCGGCTGCGTCTTTAGCCCGGGGCAGAACCTGAATGTCGAGGGAAAACAGGTTATCACCGCAGAAGATGCAAATTACGATCTTGAGAAACGCGTAGAGGTTTATCCTCTGACCCCCGCGTTAATAGAAAAATTGCGGCCTCAGGTCTTAAATTCTCAGGCAAATCCTAATCTGGATGAGCAGGTTAAAAACTGGGAATACCGTATCGGCACGGGTGATATTTTAACCGTTACCGTCTGGGACCACCCAGAGCTGACAACCCCGGCGGGGCAGTATCGTAGCGCAAGTGACACCGGTAACTGGGTGAATGCCGATGGCACGCTTTTCTATCCGTACATCGGAAAACTGCATGTGGCAGGTAAAACGGTCTCACAGGTGCGCGAGGAGATCACGGCCCGGTTGAACGACGTCATTGAAAGCCCGCAGGTGGACGTCAGTGTCGCCGCTTTCCGCTCGCAAAAAGCCTATATCACTGGCGAGGTGGTCAAGTCGGGGCAGCAGGCTATCACCAATATTCCCTTAACGGTAATGGATGCCGTGAACGCCGCGGGAGGCCTCTCCGCTGACGCGGACTGGCGTAACGTCGTGCTCACGCATAACGGTAAGGATTCACGCCTTTCTCTGTATGCGTTGATGCAGCATGGCGATCTCACCCAAAACAAGCTGCTTCATCCAGGCGACATTCTTTTTGTACCACGTAACGATGCGCTGAAGGTGTTCGTCATGGGCGAAGTCGTTAAGCAGAGTACGTTGAAAATGGATCGCAGCGGCATGACCCTCGCCGAAGCGTTGGGTAATGCAGGCGGGCTGAACCAGGACATGGCGGATGCCACCGGTATTTTTGTCATTCGTTCAGTAGCGAAAAAAGATCGGGCGGGCAAAATCGCCAACATCTACCAGCTCAATGCCAAAGATGCATCCGCAATGGTGTTAGGCACCGAGTTCCAGCTTGAGCCTTATGACATTGTGTATGTCACAACTGCGCCGTTGTCCCGCTGGAATCGTGTGATTACGCAACTTGTCCCTACGATAAGCGGTGTGCATGACATCACCGAAACGGTTCGTTACATCAGATCGTGGCCGCAATAATGTTCAATACCATTTTGGTGGTTTGCACCGGCAACGTCTGCCGTTCTCCCATTGGAGAGCGGCTTTTACGTCAGTACTTACCTGACAGACATATCACCTCGGCGGGGATATTTGGTCTTGAGGGACGGCCGGCGGATGACTATGCCCAGGAAGTGGCCTGGCGGCATGGGATCTCCCTCGACGGCCATGTGGCGCGCAAGTTGACGCGAGGGCTGATGCAGGAATCCGATCTTATTTTGGTTATGGAGCCGGAGCATCTTCGCTTTATTTCCGCCATGGCACCGGAGATCAGAGGGAAATCGCTGCTGTTTGGGCAGTGGCTGGAGCCGCAGGATATCCCCGATCCCTACCGTAAAAGTCGGGAAGCGTTTGAATATGTGTTCGGGCTATTGGGTAAAGCCAGCCAGGAGTGGGCACGTCGTTTGGGTCAGAAAGGAATGAAGCATTAATGTCGTCTTACACTACAGACAATTATGGTGCAGCGGCACCCCAGCAAAGTGAAATCGATCTTGTTCGTTTGCTCGGTGAAATGATCGACCATCGCACGATAATTTTGTGCGTGACGTTCCTGTTCACCCTGTGTGCGGGCATGTATGCCTGGGTTACGCCCCCTGTGTACCAGGCGGATGCGATGGTGCAAATCGAAAATAAACAGGATAACAGCCTGCTCAAAGGCCTGTCCCAGTTAAGCTCTGACGTTTCGCCAGATGTTGCCCCTGAACTATTGCTGCTCAAATCACGCATGATACTCGGCGAAACCGTCGATAAATTAGATCTGTCGTATCAGGCCACGCCGCGCGTGTTCCCTGTGGTGGGACGTCTCTGGCAACGTTTGCAGGGGCGTGGATTGGGCAAAATAACGTTAGGTGAACTCCAGATCCCACTGCTGGAGGCCAAACCGCAAGAACTTACGCTGACTGTTAAAGAAGAGGGCAAGTTCCATCTGTCGGGCGAAAACTTCGAGGCGGAGGGGGCGGTCGGAAAGCGGCTTGTTAAGCAAGGCGTCTCTCTGCTGGTGGGCTCGATTGCGGCGGAACCTGGTACGCAATTCTCTCTCAGGGCGTTGACGCGGCTGGAAACGATCAACGCGCTGAAGAAAAATCTTACGGTTGCGGAGTCGGCGAAGCAGAGCGGTATCGTGGCGCTGACCCTGACAGGCGAAGATCCCGATAAAATCGCCCGCGTGTTGAATGCGATTGCTGACAATTTCCTTGAACAAAATATTGCGCGTCAGGAGGCTCAAGATTCCCGTAGCCTGGCGTTTTTACAGGAACAGCTGCCGAAAATCAGAAACGAACTCGATCAGGCTGAAGCGCGGCTCAATGCCTACCGGGCACAGCGCGACTCCGTCGATCTGTCGCTGGAGGCAAAGTCCGTTCTCGACCAGGTTGTTAATGTTGAGAACCAGCTTAACGAGCTGACGTTCCGTGAGGCGGAGATTTCCCAGCTGTTTAAAAGGAGTCACCCGACCTATCGTGCATTAGCTGAAAAAAGACAAACGCTTGAGCGGGAACGCGATCGTCTGAATAACCGCGTGTCAGCCATGCCCTCCACGCAGCAGGAGATTTTACGTCTGAGCCGCGATGTTGAATCGGGCCGCACGATTTACTTGCAGTTGTTGACGCGTCAGCAGGAACTGAATATTTCCCGTTCCAGCGCCATCGGAAACGTGCGGATCATTGATACGGCCGTCACGCACCCGGAACCAATAAAGCCGCGAAAAGCGTTAATTATTATTCTTGGCACGTTGTTCGGGCTGGTGGTTTCTGTGGGCGGTGTGCTGGTACGTCAGGCATTTAAACGTGGGATCACCCTTTCCGAACAGCTGGAAATGCCGGGAACGCCGGTTCTGGCTACGTTGCCGCGTTCACAGTGGTTGTGGAAGAAAACGCATCTGCACAGAAAATTACCGTTTTCTCGTCAGTGGAAACACAAAACCACGGATGTGCCTTTCCTGCCTGTCGATCGGCCTGCGGATATGTTTGTTGAAGCGGTGCGCGGGTTACGTACCAGCCTGCATTTCACCATGATGGAGGCTGAGAATCGTATTGTCATGATTTCTGGCCCGACGCAGGACTGCGGGAAAACCCTGGTAGGGACGAACCTGGCGGCGATAGCCGGACAGAGTGGCCAGCGTGTGCTGTTTATTGATGCCGATATGCGCCAGGGCTATGTTCACAACATTTTTGGTCTGGATAATCGCTATGGACTGTCGAGCGTACTCGAAGGCAAACGCGACTGTGCGGAGGTGATTCAGCACGCTGAAAAAGGGGACATCGACGTCATCACCTGCGGGCCGACACCGCTGCGTCCGTTGGAATTGCTGTTAAGCGAACAATTCCTTTCCACTATGTCATGGGTAAATGAGCAGTACGACATCATCATTATTGATACCCCGCCAGTACTCGCTGTTACCGATGCGGCACTGGTTGCCAGAACAGCCGGAACAACGCTAATGGTTGCCCGTTACGACAAAACCAGCGTCAAAGAGATGGAGAATACCTTTAAACGTCTACAGCACGTTGGCGTGAAGATTAGCGGTACAATTCTCAACGATATTGTTAAGTCCAGAGCGCTCTTTTATAGCTCGGGGTGTAGTCACTATGAATACGATTATGCTTCGAAGAATCAGAGAGAAGGGCGGTAAAACGGGGAAAATAACCCCTCTCCCGGTCGGGAGAGGGGAAAGCGTTACTTCGCCAGAACTTCCTGTGCAGTACGCTCAACCAGAGACAGCAGGACTTTAACGTCCTCCAGCGTCACGGTTGGGTTCAGCAGGGTCAGCTTCAGGCAGGTGATACCGTTATGCTCGGTTACACCTACGTTTGCACGACCAGACTCCAGCAGTGCGTCACCAATTTTCTGGTTCAGCAGGGCGATACCGGCGTCATCCATCTGCGCCTGCGGACGGAAGCGGAACAGCACGCTTGCCAGCTGAGGCTGCATCACCAGCTCCAGCGCAGACTGCTCTTTCACGTAAGCCGCAACCTGCTGCGCCAGCGTCACGCCGTGATCGATAATGGCCGCATATTGTTCCTGACCCAGCGCTTCCAGGCTCATCCACAGTTTCAGCGCGTCGAAACGGCGTGTGGTTTGCAGAGATTTGGAAACCAGGTTAGGCACACCCGCTTCTTCATCGAACTCAGAGTTCAGATAAGCCGCCTGATAGCGCATCAGCTCATAGTGACGCGCTTCTTTCAGCAGGAATGCACCGCAGCTGATGGTCTGGAAGAACTGTTTGTGGAAGTCCAGGGTGACGGAATCCACCAGCTCAATGCCGTCCAGGTAGTGACGATACTGCTCAGACATCAGCAGCGCGCCGCCCCAGGCCGCATCAACGTGCACCCAGATATTCTGTTTCGCCGCCAGCTCAGCAATCGCACGCAGCGGATCGATAGCACCCGCGTCGGTAGTACCAGCCGTCGCGACGATCGCCAGAATCTGCTCGCCGTTCGCGTTGCACTGTTCGATTTTCGCCGCCAGATCGGTGAGATCCATGCGGGAGAATTCGTCAGTTTTCACCTGCACCACGGACTGGTAGCCCAGACCCATCAGCGCCATGTTTTTCTGCACGGAGAAGTGCGCGTTTTCTGAGCACAGTACGCGGATCTTGCGCAGATCGCCCACCAGACCGTCCTGCTGAACCGAGTGGCCCTGACGCGCAAAGAACGCATCGCGCGCCAGCATCAGGCCCATCAGGTTACTCTGGGTGCCACCGCTGGTGAAGACGCCTGCGTCGCCAGCCTGATAACCCACGCGGGTACGCAGCCACTCGATCAGCTTGATCTCAATGATGGTTGCGGACGGGCTTTGATCCCAGGAGTCCATACTCTGGTTGGTGGCGTTAATCAGCACTTCCGCCGCCTGGCTAACGACCAGACTTGGGCAGTGCAGGTGCGCCACGCACTGCGGGTGATGAACGGACAAACTGTCTTTCAGGAAGAACTCCACGGCGCGTTCAATCGCCGCTTCGTTGCCCAGCCCTTTCGGGTTGAAATCCAGCTTAATACGGTCGCGCAGTTCCGCGACCGTTTTGCCCTGGTACATCTCAGGCTGTTTCAGCCACTGCATCACAGCCTGAGTGCTTTGCTCAATCGCCTGCTGGTAAGCTTCAATGCTCTGCGCAGAGGAGAACAAAATTGGGTTTGAATCAGACATCGTAATCAACAACTCCGGTTACGCCGGGCGAACGCCCGCAGCAAGCAGTGCCTGCTCGAATTTATCCAGGAAGATTTTCAGCTCTTCATCGCTGATCAGCAGGGAAGGCAGCAGACGCAGAACGATACCGTTACGGCCACCACGCTCCAGAACCAGGCCCGCTTCGAAACATTTCTTCTGGATCAGAGCGGACAGCTCGCCATCACCCGGGAAGCAACCCATGTGGTCGGCGGCTTCATGTGGCTTAACGATCTCAATACCGATCATCATGCCCAGACCGCGAACGTGGCCGATCACCGGATAGCGTTTCGCCATCTCTTTCAGCTGGCCTTTCAGCCATTCGCCCTGAGCAGCCACTTTGCCTGCAATGTTCTGGTCTTTCAGGATCTTCAGCGTTGTCAGGCCGGTTGCCATCGCCAGCTGGTTACCACGGAAGGTACCAGTGTGGTGACCAGGCGCCCATGCATCGAACTGCTTCTTGATACCGAGCACAGCCAGTGGCAGACCACCGCCAACCGCTTTAGACATCACGATGATGTCTGGCTCAATACCTGCATGTTCGAAGGCGAAGAATTTACCGGTACGGGCAAAGCCAGCCTGGACTTCGTCGAGGATCAGCAGGATACCGTGTTCCTGAGTGACTTTACGGATGCGCTGCAACCACTCAACAGGTGCCGGGTTGACGCCGCCTTCACCCTGAACGGCTTCGAGGATCACCGCGGCAGGTTTACGCACGCCGCTTTCGACGTCGTTAATCAGATTTTCGAAGTAGTAGGTCAGCGCCTTCACGCCCGCTTCACCACCGATACCCAGTGGGCAACGGTACTCGTGTGGGTAAGGCATGAACTGGACTTCTGGCATCATACCGTCAACCGCTTCTTTCGGAGACAGGTTACCGGTGACGGACAGTGCGCCGTGGGTCATACCGTGATAACCACCAGAGAAACTGATGATACCGCTACGACCGGTCACTTTTTTCGCCAGCTTCAGTGCCGCTTCAACGGCGTCAGCCCCGGACGGGCCAGTGAATTGCAAGCAGTACTCTTTGCCCTGACCAGGCAACAGAGAAAGGAGGTATTCTGAAAACGCGTCTTTCAGAGGCGTGGTCAGATCCAGGGTATGTAACGGCAAGCCGCTGGTAATGACATTTTGGATGCTTTTCAGCACATCAGGATGATTGTGTCCAAGCGCGAGGGTGCCTGCGCCGGCTAAACAGTCAAGGTATTCTTTATTATCTGCATCGGTGATCCACACGCCTTCTGCTTTCGTGATGGCTAAAGGCAGTTTGCGCGGATAACTCCTGACGTTAGATTCAAACTCGGCCTGACGGGCCAGATAGGTTTCGTTGCTTTTGTGGGCATCTACGGTGTCAATACGGACTTTATCCGTCATCATATCACTCCTACAACCGCCGCTTCGTTATGAGCAACGATTGAATAAAAAGTTAAAAAACAGATGGGGCCTGAAAAAAACGCCGCCAATATAGAGCCTTTTGTCACCTGGCTCAATGGTTAATTTGTTTACTGTTTTGTGACACAGGGCACAGGGGAGAGTAGAACCTCGTTTTCAGGCGGAAAGTTGCAATTTATGGCAAATAAAAACAGTGGCTTACGTGTGATTTGTCAGCATTGTAAAATCAGACAAAAGTGTGTGACAAATCGTGCGATTAGCAAGAGAAAAGGAGGCGGAGAGCCTCCTTACGCTGTTTATTTCTGGGTAACGTGTAAAACGCCGTGTTCGCGCCCCTTCGTTTTATTCCACGACGCGTCCGTAATACCGTTTTCATCCAGGCTTAGCGATATCACAAAACCGTTACCCTGAATCTCATAGAAATTCGCATTCAGACGTTTAACGCTGGCTTTTTTGCCGTTGACCGTGGCGCTAAAAAAGCCGTTTGAAAGGGTGGCATTAACCGTATCCGACGAGAATGAGGCTTCTCGCAGGGGATCGTGAACGGATTCCGCTGGTTTGTGTTGTGCCGCGTTTTCCGCTTTGGTTTTGCTGATATCGCAGGAGCCATCGCCAGCGCTAATTTGCGTGCATCCTGAACGTTCTAATTGAGCGCGATAATGGGCGTTTATGGCGTGCGCAGGCGAGACACAACCTGCAAGCACGGCAGTACTTATAACTAACATCATTGATTTCTTCATTTTTTCACCTTAAAAACGACACAAATACCAGGAGACGTACATCACGCCGATCCAGATCCCGACCGAAATCAGCATCAGATACAGGGCTGCTGAAATAAAAATATATTTAGACATCTTTTTGTATCAACGAAATGCTCATCAGTAAAAAATGAGACTTTATATTTGTCCGATGATTGTTTTACGCTTTAAAAGCCCATTCCAATCCCAACCGAAGCACCCATATTATTCGCGGTATCATCTGAGAAGCTCACTTTCGCAATGACATGGGAATTAACGTTAACGGACGCACCGACAGCAAGCGCGCTCTCGCCGTTGTAAGTCGCGCCGCCAGCAGAGAACATGAGGCGCTGATTCGTTTGCACTTGTGGCAAACCCGCCATCGCCATCGCCCCTGAAATACCGGCATTGGCCTGCTTCTTATTATTGTCCACTTCATCACGCAGAGTTTTAAATTGCTGGCTGGTGTTAGTATTCATAGCCTGTAATGTCTGCCTGGTGGCTTGCAGATCCTGCGTGGCGGCGGTAACAGCCAGGCTATTTTTAGCGACCTTCGCCTGGGTAGCCGTATCCAGTTGTCGTTGTGTCACGGTGGTTGTTACACCATCTTTACCGTTATGACCGTCTGCACCGTCGCGACCGTTTCTTCCCGCAATGCCTTGTGCGCCAGTATCACCCTTATCACCTTTCATGCCTGTCGCGCCGGTATCGCCTTTATCGCCCTTCGCGCCAGTTGCACCGGTATCACCTTTATCGCCTTTCGCGCCAGTCGCACCGGTATCCCCTTTATCACCTTTCGCGCCATCTGTACCGTTGATGGGTTTAGGTGCATTTTCGAGAGCAGTAAGGCGGCTGTCCTGAATATTATCGACGTGTTGAAGGTTGATAATTGCTGCTCCGTTAGTCGCCACACCCTGTAGGGCCGCCTCACTTTTCAGACTGGCGGTATCGGCAAGCGCGCCTGCAAGCAACGCTTTCTGATGTGCGTCGTGAGCCATTTTATCCACGACCAACACGCCTAGTTTTGTGGACTGAAGGTCGTCATCAACCTGCGTTAAGCGGTTATCCGTTGCGATATCACGGTTAATGCTATCAGCTTTGTTTTGTGTAATCTGATTCTGATGGTCATCGACAATGTTAGTGATTTGCTGATTGTCCCAAACCGTATTCGCGGCTTCAGCGAGGCTTGTTGTACCCGCTAAGACAACGCCCATTACAAATATAGCAACAAAGGTTTTATTCATGGATTTCATTTGAAAAGCTCACATCATTAACTGTTGAAAAATACTGAAGCTGAACAGCTTTATTTTCTGGATTTAAAAAACGGATAAACGCTGTCTAAATCTTATTTAGTAACGCGAGTAAACTATCAATTAAACACAAACCAATGATTTTGATCTAAGTCATAAATATTATGAATAGTTCCGACGGCGTAAAAGTCATTTTGCGGTTGTTATTAGTGTAAACATTAAGGTGAAAATGACGTGGTAAATGAGCGGGTTAAATTAAGTGTTTAACAGAAATAAAATTCTGCAAAATAAATGTTTACATTAATATGCGGGTTTATTTCATACGAAAGAAGGTGGACTATCTTATAAAAGCGCTCCCGGTGCGTCATTATGGATAAAAATAAAATTTCCTCGCATAGAGAGTGAATAATGTTTTTCATGAGTTATTAACAAATCTAGCAGGATAATTTACTGAACAATAATGTATACATATTGAGCGTAGGTAATATCTTGCAGGTTATTGGTCACAACGGGTGGTTAACGGACAGCCCGAAACTCCTTGCACCCATGTTACCCCCCGGTTACACTACATGACTACGAATTGCTAGTTCGTAATATGCTGTTTTATAAGTAATTTGACTCGGGGTGCCCTTCTTTGTGAAGGCTGAGAAATACCCGTATTACCTGATCTGGATAATGCCAGCGTAGGGAAGTCAGATGCCTACCCGGTCATCGCTTCTTCACGTACGGCAGGAGCGAAACCATGCAGCCTGACCTGCTCGACTCACACGTTTTACATCAATTCCGAACCCGTTCTCCGCTCACGCACTGTATGACGAACGATGTCGTGCAGACCTTCACCGCTAACGTTCTGCTCGCGCTGGGGGCTTCCCCGGCAATGGTGATCGAAGCCGAGGAAGCGGAACAGTTTGCCGCACTTGCCGATGCGCTGCTCATCAACGTGGGTACACTCACCGCGCCGCGCGCCCAGTCGATGCGTCGGGCCATTGAGAGCGCAGTAGGCGCGGGCACTCCCTGGGTTCTGGATCCGGTCGCGGTTGGCGCCCTGGCGTTCCGCACCCGCTTTTGCCAGCAACTATTATCCCTTAAACCTGCGGCCATTCGTGGAAACGCCTCCGAAATCCTCGCCCTTGCCGGAATGAGTGCGGGCGGGCGTGGGGTGGATTCCACCGATACGGCGGCGAGCGCGTTGAGCGCTGCGCAGGCGCTGGCCCGCCAGACCCACGCCGTTGTTGTCGTCACAGGGGAAGTGGATCACATCACCGACGGCCAGCGAACCCGTAGGGTCGCGGGTGGCGACCCGCTGATGACCCGCGTGGTGGGGACAGGCTGTGCGCTCTCGGCGGTTGTCGCCGCCTGCTGCTCGCTGCCTGGCGACAGGCTTGATAACGCAACGGCAGCCTGCGGCTTTATGAAACGTGCAGGGTCAGTTGCGCTGTCTCATAGCCGTGGCCCCGGCAGCTTTGCCCCGGCGTTTCTGGATGCGCTTTACGCGCTGGAGGAGCAGGTATGACACGCATTAACGCCCTGACTATTGCGGGAACCGATCCCAGCGGTGGCGCGGGGATCCAGGCAGACCTGAAAACCTTCTCTGCGCTCGGCGCTTACGGCTGCTCGGTTATCACCGCGCTGGTGGCGCAAAACACGCGCGGGGTACAGTCGGTGTATCGCATTGAGCCGGATTTTGTCGCCGCACAGCTGGATTCGGTATTCAGCGATGTACGTATCGACACCACTAAAATCGGCATGCTCGCAGAGGCGGACATTGTTGAAGCGGTTGCTGAACGTCTCAAACATTACCGGATAAAAAACGTGGTGCTCGATACCGTGATGCTGGCCAAAAGCGGCGATCTGCTGCTGTCCGCCTCTGCCGTCGACACGCTGCGTAAAAAGCTGCTGCCGCAGGTGGCGCTGATCACGCCAAACCTGCCTGAAGCCGCCGCGCTGCTGGATGCGCCACACGCGCAAAACGAACGTGAGATGAAAGAGCAGGGCAATGCGCTGCTGGCGATGGGATGCAGCGCGGTGCTGATGAAAGGCGGTCATCTTGATGATGCCGAAAGCCCGGACTGGCTTTTCACCCGCGATGGCGCGCAACGTTTCACCGCCCCGCGCGTACAAACCAAAAACACCCACGGCACGGGCTGCACGCTCTCGGCGGCGCTGGCGGCGCTGCGTCCCCGTCACGCTAGCTGGGCGGAGACGGTACAGCAGGCGAAGATCTGGCTCTCCGGCGCGCTGGCAAAAGCCGATTCTCTGGAAGTGGGTCACGGTATTGGGCCGGTTCACCATTTTCATGCATGGTGGTAAGCCGTATACTGGCATAAAACCTTATGCCAGAGAAAAACAGAGATGGAACAAGCGCATACCCGGTTAATTGCTCAACTCAAGGAACGAATTGCCGCACCGGACAACACGCCGTTGTATCTGAAATTTGCCGAAACGGTTAAAAACGCGGTACGCAGCGGCGTGCTCGCGCACGGTAATATTTTACCTGGCGAGCGCGATCTGAGCCAGCTGGCCGGTGTGTCGCGCATTACGGTGCGTAAAGCAATGCAGGCGCTGGAAGAGGCCGGTGTTGTCACCCGCGCGCGTGGATACGGTACGCAAATCAACAATATCTTTGAATATTCGCTTAAAGAGGCGCGCGGGTTTTCTCAGCAGGTGGTGCTGCGTGGCAAAACGCCCAACACGCTGTGGGTCAATAAACGCGTCGTGAAGTGCCCGGAAGAGATCGCCCGCCACCTTTCCCTTGCGCCGGACAGCGATGTCTTTCTGCTTAAGCGCATCCGCTACGTGGATGACGATGCGGTATCAATAGAGGAGTCCTGGGTACCGGTAGGGTTAATCCCCAACCCGGACGACATCGGCGTCTCGCTTTATGATTACTTCCGCAGCCAGAATATCTTTCCGCAGCGCACCCGTTCCCGCGTCAGCGCCCGGATGCCGGACAGCGAGTTTCAGACGCACATAAAGATGGACGATAAGATACCGGTGCTGGTGATCAAGCAAGTCGCGCTCGATCAACAGCACCGGCCAATTGAGTACAGCATCAGCTACTGCCGCAGCGACCTATACGTCTTTGTGTGCGAGGAGTAGGGCCTCGCGCGTGGGGGCGCAGTCTCCACCGCGATGGCTGACTACCCAGGCGGCTACGGCATTGCCAAGCTGCACCGACTCTGGCAGTGACCATCCCGCGGCCAGCCCGGCAAGGGTACCTCCCGCATGGCTGTCACCCGCGCCGATGGTATCGACCACGGTAGCCGGGAACGCCGGAACGTGTCCGGAAGCGTCGCCGTCATACCAGATCGCCCCGTCTTTATCATGGCGCACGATCAGCGCAGCGCCAAACCGTTGCTGCCACTGTGTGCCGAGCTGTTCCACGTTCACGCCAAGCCATTCGGCGGCAAGTTCCGCCTCCTGCCGATTGAGCGAGACGATCGGTTTACAGGCCATGATCCGCGCCATCAGCGGGTCGGGAATATCTGCGATGCGCGGACCGAAATCGATAAAGAGCGTCACATCCTGAAGGTTTTCCAGCCAGGCCGTCAGCAACTCACCGCTGGGGGACGCCAGCTGGTAGCCGGACAACGAGATCAGGCTCCCGGCCGGTATGCTTAACCCGTCCAGCCAGCGCTGCTGCCACTGGTTCTCCACGCCGCTAAACGACATAAAGGTCCGTTCACCGTCAGGCTCCACAAGCGCCAGACACCAGCCGTTATCGCCCGTTTCCGCTTCCACGGCGCTGTGCAGATCCTGCTTCGCCATGGCGTTACGGATAATATCGGCCCACACTCCGTGACCGACGGGAAGGGCATTTTGCGCTGCTATGCCGAGCCGCTTCAGGGCGATGGCGATATTCAGCGCGCAGCCGCCAATATTCACTCCCTGTTGCTTCAGCTCGATATCACATCCGCGCCAGGGCAGGGCGTAGGCGTCGGCAATCACGTCGATGACCGCCGCGCCAAGCACCGTTACGGGTCGCGTGGCGTGAAGGGTTTCGAGACGGCGGGCAAAAGCACTCATACCCCCTCCCTTTGCTCCCGGAAGTGCAGCAGTTTTTCGCAGTAAAGGCCGAAATCAAGCCGGTTTACGGCATCAAGTTCGTTTTTTAGCGCCAGATCAATGGCCTGGACACCGTGCAGCGCGCCGCAAATGGCCGTTGCCATCGCGCCGATAGTGTCAGTATCACCGCCCAGGTTGGCGCACAACACCGCGCAGCGGTTTGGATCGGTGCCTGCCAGTTCGACCATCGCAATCGCCGCCGGAACGGACTCAAGGGTGCTCGTTCCCGCGCCAATAAGCTGATAGACCTGCTCGCTGGCGGATTCCGTACCGTTGGCTTCGCGCACGGTTTTCAGGGCCAGTTCAATCCGGGCGGAAAGCGATGCGCTGAAGGTGGTCGTGTTCGCCTCCTGCGCCGCGCGGGCAATGCCCGGCAGGGCATCAGCGATGTTCTGCCAGCGCTCGCCGTCGATCGCGCGTGAAACCGCCCACGCGATCACCACCGCACCGGCGATGGCGAGATCCGATTTATGGGTCGGGCTGGAGGCTAACGCAACCTGTTCCACAAAGTGGGCCAGACGCGTGGCTGGCAGCAGACAGCCTAGCGGAGAGGCGCGCATCGCCGCCCCGTTGGTGACGCCGTTGTTTTCCAGCTCGCTCACCGGTTTGCCGTCACGGATGGCGTTCAGGGCAATTTTGGAGGTCGGGCCGAGCACATTCTTATTGAACGCGTCGAAATCCAGCGCCCAGTCCAGAATATGCTTACCGATAACGTCAGGATTAATCTCCCCGTCGCATTCGATAATCGCATCGGCCAGGCACAGCGCCATCGACGTATCATCCGTAAATTCGGCCTGTTTAAAGTAGCAGGCGGCATTATTCTCAGCCGGGCCGGGTAAGAAACGGTCGATCCAGCCGAAGTGCGCTTTCACCCGCTTGCGCGGCCACAGCTCCGACGGCATCCCCATCGCATCCCCTAACGCCTGCCCGTAAAGAGCACCGAGAATACGGTCTTGTTTCATTTAACTTCCCCTCGTGTCAGCGCGGTATCGCCATCAACCACCTCAATTGCGGTGATCTCTTTATCCGATTCGCGGAAAAACAGCATAAACAGCACGGCAATCACCACAATCATGATTGCACCAAACGTCCACATTCCGGCCCAGTTGAAGGTCAGCCCATTCACCGGCTCTTTATATGCGAACATTTTTTCCATCATCACGCCGCCGAGACGGTAACCCAGCAGGCTACCAAAGCCCTGACAGCACAGCGTGATCAAGCCCTGCGCCGCGTTGCGCATATGCACGGGCGCTTTTTTATCCACGTAGATGTACGCGGTGACGTAATAGAAGTCATAGCTCACGCCGTGCAGCAGAATGCCGAGGAACAGCAGGGCGTAGGTGAAGTATTGCTCGGCGCCGCCGTAAACAAAGAAGCCGTAGCGAATGGCGGCGGTGATCAGGCCCAGCAGTAAGACCTTCTTAATACCAAAGCGTTTGGTAAAGAACGGCAGGGCGAGCATAAAGAAGATTTCAGAGAACTGGCCGAGGGTCATCCAGCCGGTGGCGTTTTTCATCCCCACTTCGGTGAGATAGCCGTTGGCAAAGATGTAGTAGAAGGCCAGCGGCATGGCAAACAGGAACGAGCAGAAGAAGAACACCAGGAAGTTTTTATCGCGCAGCAGGATCAGCGCATCCAGCCCCAGCATCACTTTGAAATCCAGCTTGCCGGTGCTCTTCGGCGGGGTATTCGGCAGGAACAGCGCGAAGACGCCGAGCAGAAGGGAGCTGGCAGCGGTCATCAGCAGCGGAATATTGGTGTCAGAGATGTCGCTATAGCCCATCATCTGCGGCAGGAAGCCGCACGCCAGGCCAGAGGCGATCCAGCCGATGGTACCCATCACACGGATGCGCGGGAAATCAGCCTCCACATCATCGACGTTCGCGAAGGCAATGCTGTTGGTCAGCGCGATGGTCGGCATATAGGTCAGGGAGTAAGCCAGCAGCAGCGGGAAGAAGGTGCTGAACTGGGTTTGCTGCGCCGCGAAGTACATCAGAATCGCGCCTGCGAACATCAGCACGGCCAGGACTTTTTGGGCGGCGAAGAAACGGTCCGTCAGCGAGCCGACCAGGATGGGAGAGAGGATCGCGGCTATTGCGGTACAGGCGTACGACCAGCCGATTTCTCCGGCGGTAAACCCGCTCTTACTCAACCACAGCCACAGTGGCACAAACCATGCGCCCCAGATAAACCATTCAACGAACATCATGAATGACAGTTGGACTTTCGTTTTCATTTTTTAATCCTGCATGTCAGAGGTACGCTTGTAACATACCATGTGATAATACCTTTTAAATACCTTTAAGGCGATTGTTTGATCAGTGTAACAAAAATGTTGTACACGAAACGAGCCAGCAGATTGTGCTTAAAAAAGTTGCAAATGGTGGAAAATAGGTTAAGTCGGTACCAGGCTTAGTCTGCCTCCAAAAACGTGGGCTTGGATCACACGCTCCGACATCACGTCGGACTTACGGGAGCATCACTATGACTGATATTGCGCAGCTGCTTGGCAAAGACGCCGACAGCCTTTTACAGCATCGTTGTATGACCATTCCAGCCGACCAGCTTTATCTGCCTGGCCATGATTACGTAGACCGCGTCATGGTCGACAACAACCGTCCGCCTGCCGTACTGCGAAATATGCAGACGCTTTACAATACCGGCCGTCTGGGTGGGACCGGGTATCTCTCCATTCTGCCTGTGGACCAGGGCGTGGAGCACTCGGCAGGGGCGTCGTTTGCGGCTAACCCGCTCTATTTTGACCCAAAAAACATTGTTGAGCTGGCGATTGAGGCGGGCTGTAACTGCGTGGCCTCTACCTATGGCGTGCTGGCGTCCGTGTCGCGTCGCTATGCCCACCGCATTCCGTTCCTCGTCAAACTGAATCACAACGAAACCCTGAGCTACCCGACCGAATATGACCAGACGCTGTATGCCAGCGTCGAACAGGCGTTCAACATGGGTGCGGTGGCGGTTGGGGCGACGATCTATTTTGGCTCTGAACAGTCGCGCCGTCAGATAGAAGAGATCTCCGCGGCGTTTGAACGTGCCCACGAGCTGGGCATGGTGACCGTGCTGTGGGCTTATCTGCGCAACGCATCGTTCAAGAAAGATGGCGTGGATTACCATGTTTCAGCGGATCTGACCGGTCAGGCAAACCACCTGGCGGCGACCATCGGGGCGGACATTGTGAAGCAGAAAATGGCCGAGAATAACGGTGGCTATAAAGCGGTGAACTTCGGTTACACCGATGACCGTGTTTACAGCAAGCTGACCAGCGACAACCCGATCGACCTGGTGCGCTACCAGCTGGCGAACTGCTATATGGGCCGCGCCGGGCTGATTAACTCCGGCGGTGCGGCAGGCGGTGAAACCGACCTGACCGACGCGGTGCGCACGGCGGTGATTAACAAACGCGCCGGTGGTATGGGGCTGATCCTTGGCCGTAAGGCGTTCAAAAAATCCATGGCCGACGGCGTGAAGCTGATTAATGCGGTTCAGGATGTCTATCTGGACAGTAAAGTCACCATTGCCTGATGCCACCGTATCCCTCTCCCGGTGGGTTGAGGGATCCCCACAAATGAATGCGAGCAGTGAACCATCCCCTCGCCCCTTTGGGGAGAGGGTAGGGTGAGGGGCACATACGGCGGTAGTGGTCATTCCGTTCACGTTATGTTCCTTGCTA
>NZ_JBMKHS010000034.1:0-35099 GCF_049238105.1 Enterobacter cloacae complex sp. IR5418
AAACACAACCCGCTACGGGGGAGACTTACCCGAAATCTGATTTATTCAACAAAGCCGTTTCAATGTAATCAAATCCAGTGACGGAGGGACCCAGTGTATGCCAGGCTATATTCTCCCATATAGGGGCAAAGAAGGTTGCTTCGGTGGTTGACCTTACTTCATAGCCACTATGAAGATAGCCGGTAGTGCCATTTATAATATCCTGGGGCAAAGAGACGGTACAGGTTGTTGAGCCAGCTGGAATACTGCATGTTGCTCCGCCAGTGATTTTTTGATCATATGGCCTAGCCTGTACATTGAACCGGATATTAGTAAGTTTTATAGGCATATCAGATGCCTTGAACAGGTTCCAGTTTACGCTGTTGAACCATGTTCCATCAGCCTTTTGTCGTTCTATGGGTGAACTTCCCCAAGCCGGACTCTTTACAGAGGCAGGATCCCAGTTGAGCCAGCTGGCATACTGACCAAGATCTCCTCCAGACCATTGATATGTATTCACAGGTCTATAGTAGTTTCCATCTAAGGCACCCTGTGGCAGCTTAACTTCCACGTAGACATAGGTGGCATCTTCGGAAAGGACCTGTACTCCGCCATAGTTATTGGTAATGCTCATGCCACCATTTCGATATGGCTTCCAGTTAGTTCTTGGGATACGTATAACCAACTTGTAGGGGTTTTCCAGCACTGTAAGGCCTCGTTTAAACGGGACGTATCCCGAAGAAATGCCGGGTACAACACTGGTGCTTACACGTGAGTCATGAACTGCAAATGGCGTAAATTCTCCCATTTGATCGTCATATAAAAACCGCTGGGGAGGAATGTTAAGCGTATTTCCTGCCAGGTCCGTAACGATGAAATTGAAGGTGAATTCTTCATCAAGATCACTTGAGGGCATGCCAGCCTGGGTGTTCATATCTTTAATCCACGGATAGAACGCACGTTTATTGGCTGTGTCATAACTCAGGTTATTGTCGGAGACCACAGAACCATTACTTCGTTTAATGACAAGACGGATCTTGGCAATTCCACTAGCATCCTCAATACCGTCTGCAAATATAGAAAACTGGCCACTACCGCCTCGGCCCAACTCCCAAAGTGGCCCAGAAAGTACCATGTCGTAACCTGCGTTTTGACTCGGATAAATACTCTTATAGCGTGGAGGAGTTGTATCAACGATGAAATGATAAGTAGATGTGCTCACTACAGTCTGGCGAATATCCAGAGTTTCATTGACTACAGTAAAGGTCCCTTCTCCGAGCGCCGGTAGAACCATATCCTTTCCATAGTATTCTGTTCCATCGGCAGCAACGATACGATCTGCAACGCTCGTTTTGGTCGAGACGGAGGAATACATAACCTTTTTATCGCTGTCTCGTGTGACCGTCACTCGCTCGTACCGATCAAGACCCGATATCAAGTTCAGAGTCAAAACACCAGCGGGATTAAGATATGTTTGTGTTGCAGGCTTAATATTCCGAACAGCCTTATTGGTATCTGTAAATGAGTAGCTAAATACCTGAGCATGTGCCGAAGATACAGTAGCAAGGGCAGTTGCAACCATGCAGCCAATTAGAGTTTTACGCATATGATGCTCCGGGAATAGGTTATAGCCTTATTCTACGGATTCAGCCTACAAGGTCCGGTCGGATAAAGTGATAATTTGCCTGTTAAAAGAGACATCAAGTGAGAAAGCAACCAACGTACAGAATGCAAAATGGCGGCAGTGCATCTGGATGACGCAAAAGTAACTTTTTGTACCCACTTTTTTGGATTTTAGCCTTCAAAATGAGTATTCAACCAATCATAAAAGTAACTTTTGATAGACGCTGCTCCTTTATGTTTGCCAATTGTGTTGATATGTTTTTAAATTCAAGGAAGCGAGATTTTAAAAGCATCTGTTGAGTCAAATTTATGTAAAATAACAGGGTAACCATCACTTCTAGGTTGAGGAAACCCAATGTTATACATGCTCTTATGCTGTTTTCTGATGCTCAACAGTACATTCGTTATGTTCAGAGCAATGTCTGCAATAAGTAAAGGATCCGCTAAAGAAAACCGGTCTGAAATATCGCTGATAGTCCTAGCAACACTTGGAATTGCATCACCATTCATTGTCGCAATGATTACTATTAATGAAAGTATGACATCTAAAACAGTAACAGATTTTTCTTTGGGTGCTCAGTGGTCCGGAATGGTTTCAGCGGTAGCGCTAATGGGGTTATATGCTCGACGCGTTTGGAAAGAGAAGAAGTCCTTATTTACTGGCGCTTTCCTGGCCTCTTCCTTAATGGCCTTTATTTTTACTGACAGCCTTGTTTTCGTATCCCAGAAGGACACCGGCGTTCTGGCTACTTTCGTACTCGATAAAAACGCTGGAGATATTGATTGTAGTCGCCCGGCTATGATTGTCCATTACAGTAAAGGTGTTCCAACGGACTGGCGTTGCCCAACCAGTATCATGTTGATGGCGTATTCTTCATATCCTTTTTTACCTTGGCCTGAGTATAGCCATGGTACCAGCCAGTCTCTTACGGTTGTTATTGATACATTTATGGAAAACGCTGTTAATCTCAGTCAAAAATAATAAATAAACCTCTCTAGTGAGAGGTTTTATAAACCTGAGCCACCAATCTAATTAACTCTATATTTTTGTTTTAGCTTTTTTAAAGGTAGACTTACCGAATAAAACAGCAATTATAGAGCAAAGGCCTGGCGTTAGGACAAAAGCTAATAATGCACTGCCAAAACTTGTCATTTCAGGCACCACGAACCAGCTGATAGGCCACGTCAGGGCAGGTAAATTTAGCGGATCATAAAGCGCATGTAGAGCGCTTAACACACAGTAAAGTGCTAAAAAGCAAACTAGATAAACAACGATCCACATTTTAATTTGCTCAGCAATTTCAAATTTAGGACTGCCCATGCTTTACCTCAGTGGCTGAATATTGATGGTTAATATCTTTAATCACCCGTAAGCACTTAGTGCATACCTTAGTTCGATTTGTCTGCTTGTCCAGAGTGTATTTAACTTCAAGTTGACCTCCAGCATTAAGCAAAGTGAGCATCTCATCTTCTAACACGCTTCGGTAAATGGTCTTGTCCGAGAGTGTGCCCGGTAACGAGTACTCAACATAATTGTTTGAAACTCTTACCGATTTAGGGATTTTACCACTGAGCTGGATTTCATTCGTTGAAGGCATTACAGTTACTTTAATCACAGTTGCCGGTGACCAGAAATCCTGATAACGCACTTTATGAATTTTATCAGCTCTAAGGCCTAACCACACATTTCCGGCGATAAGAACAATAAGCAATCCATAAACTGATCGTCGAATGTTACGCCTTTTAATCACAATGTCCCCCATCCCTCAAATATCATTCTAAATAACTGCACCAGGATATCATGAGCGTAATTAAAAGAATTCTTCATAACCGGGGTTTTCAGTTGAGTTTGCGGACTCTTTACTTTGCGGTTTCTCGCCCTCTATTTGAGTATCCCTGACAGGTTTGGATTTACCCATGCTCCTCTGAAAGGTATCCATAACAAACTCAATATCTTCTTCTGGCAGGCTGGTGGGTTGGTTGCTCATAGGACTTCCTCTTGTTGAATACGTTCGGCGTACAGGATGCGAACCGAAACGGTCGTGTTTTCAAACTCGTTCTCAAAAACGTCCATCCATTCCGTCCGGAATTCTTCCCCCAGAAGGTTATCGAGCCCCTGAAGAGATAATGGAAGAACGGCTGCTAGAGATCCCCCGGCTGCGAGATGAGATGCAGCTGCCTGGAGATGCAGCCTGGCCCGGTTATCGGCAAAAGGTGGGTTCATCACGACATAATCAAACTTCTTCTGTTGATTAGACTTAGACCATGTGAGGAAGTCAGCTTCTGTCGTATCGTATCCCTTAGCCCGGGAGATAAGGCAATTCAAAGTATCAAGCTCGATGCCAGTAACGATCACACCGGCAGGGAATGATTTAAGCAAATCCGCATGGCCAATATTAGGCTCCAGGAGGGTATCCCCTTCCCCTGCACCGAGCAGGGAATATACATATTCGCTGATTCGGCAAGATGAAGGGTAAAACTGATGCGATACAATATCAGGCATCTCCCCTATCTGGCCGATGTAACGAATAACCTCACACGGATCATAGGAAAATGTCACATCGTATTTTGTTACTGTTGCCCCTAAGAACCGAAGGGTGTCAGCGGCAACACTCGAAGATTTGCGTTCGGCGAGAGACCCTAAAGATGTCCAGCAACTCCATTTATTGTCCCCGTCATTTTTAAACATTAGTTCAGAAAGCTGCATCCGGGTATCAAAGTCGATGCACTGCTTAAGTACAGGGAATGCCTCCAAAGATTTCTTGCTATGAGCCATGCGGTCGGCAGGTAATGCCAGCGGTACGATAGCTGATAAAATATTGTTAAGCCGCTCGGCGATATCAGGGTGGACGTCAATATGCATTGATCCATTTTTGTAAACCCTGAAACGAATACTGTTGCCATCGATGCAGATCCATTTTCTGAACCCCTCATGTTCGACCAACGCCTCAACCAATGATTTGGTGTTATGGATCGCCTTCACCTGTTCGCCACGGAAGAATGCGCATATAACGCGGAGCTCGCTCAGTGGTGAAATGCCAGACTCTTTAAAATCCACCCTTAATTTCTGCCAGGGGTATTTAGACGGCTCGCAAACTCCGGTAGTGATCATGCGGGTGGAGAACCCAAAAGCTTTGTTTGTCTTATGACTGCGGCTCAGAGACTGGAAGACGTCGTAAACCCTTTCTTTAATAAATTGATTGCGGTCATTAAGCAAAGCAACGACTGTGCCTACTACAGCGTCAGCTGTGAAATCAGGGATCACCTGAGGCGGCATAATATAGCGGTCGGCCGTAAACTGCTTATCCCATTCGTTACGTTTGGCATCCGACATGATAGGCAAAACATCAGTGAGTGCCATAACGCGTTTCCAGTATTCAGATCTCAGAGCGTTTTCCGCGAACAAGGCATCCGCTTCAGAGATACTGTGGTTGTAGCCTGAGAGATAAGAATAAAGTTTCTGGTGATTGTGGGTTTTGAACTGGACAGCCATGTGTTTCAACAAGCAGAGTTCATCATTATAGGACTCAACAAGATCCGCGATAATGCCGAGCTCTTTGCGCATATCTGGAAGAAATGTTTCAGAAGAGCTAACCACCAGGCTATGAGAGGTTGTTAAAGCCAGTACGCTGTGACCTGCATTATCGGGTTTAGCTTCAGAATCAAGAGATGACATTTTACCGGTCCTTTAGAAAAAACTTTTACCAGGATAGCAACGTCGCTCTGTAACCTAATAGGTTCAGTGACACGAAAAAGTTTTTTATGTCTCTGAATAAAACTTAAAGATGTCAACTCATAGAAAGAAGCAAAAAAAAAGCCCCGCATAAACGGGGCAAGAACGATACATGGAGGTTTAAAAAAGGCGGGCAAAAAGCCTGAATCCTTAATGACTCTGACAAAACCAACACTTTGCCAAAAGTAAATTATTCTGCGTCCGGCTGTGGGTCAGTATCCTGATCGGTCTCTTCCCCTGCCTTCTTAGCATTTTTTTTACGTGGGTATTTTGGCTTCTCACCATTAAGTTTTGCCTGACGATTCTCCGCACGGCGAAGCTGCTTGTTCTCTGATTCTGTGATCTCTTTTGAAAGATTTCTCAGCATCTCCAGAGTACTGCGGTTCAACGTAATGTTGATTTCTTCGTCAGCACTTGAATCTGTCATCTCCGGCAATTCAATATCCCCCAGTTTCTGTAATAAGCTGGTGGTGATGAGTTTGACGCCTTCTACGGCTTTTGTGGCAATAACCGGCGGAATCCGTGCTGGCTTGAAGTCTGAAGGTCTGACTCGTACCTGACCATGTTGGGTTTTTTTCACCGTGATGCCATTCGCATCGGCCTGCTCAAGTTCCGCGATCATCTTCTTGATACGTGAAATTGCTTCTGTTTCACCGAGCTCATCGATCAGTGAAAGCACGTTAACATACGAAATAGCGTCAGCATGAATCCATTTCTTGATAACAACAGAACAGGTTGTCAGGCGGATAAGAGAACTGATGGTCGTCGGGCTTTTATTTTCACGTTGAGCAATTCGTTCGAGTGACCAGCCAGCAAGAGAATGTAGGCGACGATAGGACTCGCCAAGCGCAACAGGAGAAAGCGCAAGACCACGGTTACCATCAATGGTCGCGAGCTCACAGCCAATTTCATCTTCTTTAATCTCAACGCAAAGGATTGTGATGTCATGATCTTCATCACATGCCATCATTGCGGCTTTTAAACGGCAGTGCCCCTGGCGAACAAAAGGTACCCCATCAATGACACGTACTCGGATAGGGTCTACATAGTCACCTCGAATGTAGGCATTCTTGATGTTGTAGATGTGTTCTTCAACCTCAGGGAGCTTATAGTAATCGTCACCCATTCCCATTTCGCGGGAGTTGAAGCCTGGCGTGACCTGAATTACTGAAGGGTGGATAGCCCATGCTTTCTGGTCACTTACTTCAGTACAAAGTTCAGGGTTTGCATCACGGAACTGTTTAAGCCCAGTGACGTAACGACCTGTGCCAGTAACTACTGAAAAGGCAACATGGGCCGTTTTAAAGACCTTGTCATTAGCTTGCTGTGTAGGTTCTGTCAGTAAAACACTCATAGGGGCTCCGTTACATTTTTCTGCTTACTTTCTGCGTAGCGGGGATACTACCGAAAAAAAAATCCATAATTTTTCGCAAAAAAGGTACTTTTTGAGCCTATTCTGATTTTTCACAAAAAAAGAGGGCTCCCCATTTCTTGTGATGGCATCAAAATCGCTTCATAAACAAAGACATAAATCCAAAACATAAAGTTCAGGTATCAGTGAGGAAAAATCTTATAAATCCGCAATGCTGAAAGTCAAAACTGTGCGTCTTAAACAACTTTTTTTTGCTCCCTAAGTTATTAGTTAAAGCCCGTGGTTAGGTACGATACCAGCACCTAAATTTCTCTCTCAGGTATAGACACTTTGACTCGACATCTCAGACACATGCCGATAATCAAATGGGCTGGTGGAAAAACGAAACTGATGCCTTTCATCAGCCATCACTACCCACACGATCATAGTTGCCGGTGGGTAGAACCCTTTATAGGCGGTGGTGCCGTTTTTCTGAACATGTTTGCACAAAATGCATTGCTTGCAGATAGCAATCCAGACTTGATCAACCTATACAGGACTATTCAAAGACAGAAAACTAACTTTATAAATCAGGTCCAAAACCTAGCGGATAAAACCTTTGTCGAAAAGGACTACTATGAGATGAGGGACCGTTTCAACAAAACCTGTATTTCTGGTCAACCGCTTCAAAGAGCGGCTTTGTTTTACTCCCTGAATCGCCTGGGCTATAACGGTATGTGCCGCTATAACTCAGAAAGAATCTATTCAGTGCCCTGGGGGAAACATACAGAACTGAAGCTTGACTTCAATAAAATAGACTACCTTTCATTTCGTCTTTCAGGTATTGAACTGATCACCGCTGGTTTTGAGGAGACTCTGGCCGCAACCGGCGAAGGAGATCAGATTTATTGTGATCCGCCATATGACAAAACAAGCAAAACTAGTTTTGTCAGTTACGATGGTAAACCGTTCAGCCAAAGCGACCACGTGCTGTTAGCAAATATGCTCGTTGACGCTCACAGAAAAGGCGCTGCTGTTGCGATATCAAATAGCCTGACACCATTCACTTTGGGCCTCTATGAAGAGCGTGGATTCGTCATACACAGACTCAGCGCTTACCGATCCGTAGGAAGTAAGCCAAATACACGGAAAACGGAAACAGAAATACTGGCCGTGCTGAAATAGAGTTAATTCTAATCAACGGGGCTAATCCATTCCTGAAAAGTTAATACCTCAGGGTGAGTTCGTTGAACATAAGGTATAAACTGAAGCTCTTCTATTCTCCGGTCGCCCCTCTTTCCTTCGCAAATAAATGAAATGAGTCCTTGCTGAGAAAGCCCAGTAAGGACGCTCATAAGTCTTATATTTAGAGTTTTAAGCTGTAAGTCGTTATTAATGTCCTCCACTTTATGAGAGCTCTGGCCTGAACGTTTAAGATACTCGTAAACCATGAAATTCGAATTTCGTCGTTTTAACAATTTTTCGGTTATGCATTCCTGAATGAAACCGCCAAGAGCATCTAAAAGCGGACTGAGAACTACCGGGAAAGTTAATGTGTAACTTTGAGAAGTTTTAGACAAAGTAAATGAATTTAGAAAGCTAAAGTTAAGTCTCTTTTTTGAATATGGAGCGTAAGCGACAAGAGTAGTTGACATAACAGTAAGTAAAGCTTCAAGATGTTCCACTGTTATTAATGTGGTTTTATCTGTATTTCTTAGATTATGGAAATCAATAAACGCTACTCTTGAACGGCTAAGCCAATCTTGTACTTTAATGTCGATAGAAAATTGCGATATATGATTTGAACATTCATTTTGGTTGATAGGGCATGCAGACGAAAGATGGTTATGGATTATCATGCATAGCACAAAAAAAGGAAATCGGCAGGCTGTGGGGCATTGAAAACCGGTTAAAGAAAGCTTAGACGTTTCATATGCGCTTACCGGAAAAGTAACTTTTCTTAACGTTGGCTTTGACGATGTTCTTGCATTTTTACAAATGAAACCGAGACCCAGATCATTGTGCATTTTAAAGTCCATCTCCATCATCACCTTTTAGCCTTAACTGTATGGTATTGGTATACAAAAAATTAAAAATTATAATTAATAAGATTATCATTTTTTTACTATTGAAAAGGTTGTGATAGAGGGGAATTTAAATGTAAAAGATTTATACTCGCAGATCTTTATGAGGGATAAAACCCATTGCGTAAGCAACAATATTACGTGAGTGAGTCCTAACGACAGTTTAAGTCTTGGCTCTATATTTAAGCAGTAAAACATTTAACTGTCTTGGAGTTTACTTAACTTAAAAACTGTTATTGCAGCATAATTTTTCGAATCAAAATCATAGAATTTTCTGACTTTTCCAGTCAAATGATAACGTTCACCCAATAAAATGTGATCCTGTTTATCGGCCGTTAAAGCGATCCCGTCATTTCTAACTTTACCAGTAAATGTAAAAAAATAACTCCCTTTACTTTTTGCGTACGCGGCCCTGACTTCAGTAAATGTTAGTTCAATGCTTATGACCTGGCCGATATTGTAGCTATGTTTTAAAATTTCTTGTTCATTTTCCGGAGTTTCAGACAACATCACATCAAAGGTTGTAAAGAAACAATCCAGCTGGCGTTCTGTCAAAAAACGGTTATTGTCTAGTTGCGCCAATATACTATTAGAAAACTTAGTGTTAGCCTTTTTTGCTTTCTCAATAAGTACGTGGTTTCTGGATTTCCATGCTTCGAGTGTTGGGTTAACACGCAGTTCCGGAATGTTATCGAGAAAGGTAATTGGCTCTAGTACCACTAATTTTTCAATAATGGGTCCAACTGTTTGCACCCCATGACACTTTTCACATACATCAGCCCCTTTGTGGCCTGTGCCCGCACATTCGTTACATTCTCTTTCGATAGGTGCATAATAATTTCCATCTCCGTTAAGGGATACATTCACTGAGGCTGGTACCATATGACCATCAAGAGTAAAGAAAAGAGATTTCATTTTCGAAACACCTCCAAACGTGCCTCTACGATTGCTACAGCTTCTTTCACAGTTTTTTCATAGTGGTCATGCCCTTCAGGAAATTGGTCAAAACGTTTACCGTGTTCTAACTCTTCCATGTTGCGTTTAAGGACTTCATGAGTTAGAAGCAAATCATTATAATTATCGATAAGAGTCAGCTTTATAGGTTTAATCACTCAACTAATCCTCGGGTTTTTATTCCTTAAGGAGATCTCGAATTTCCAGAAGCTCTTCTAATTTTGGTTTAGAAAGAATGATTGCTGTATTTTCGTCGTTAAGTAAAGACAATAAAATATTTAGCTTTTCATCATTCAAGATTATTTGAACACCATCATCAGAAAATATTACATTTTTACTATCAACATTTTTGAACAAGTGTGCACTATCTCTACCAAATTTTAGTTCTGTTTGAGTATTCGTTATAGATTCCGTATGTGTACTTTCCACAAGCTCAAGAAATTCAGATTTTAGCCGTTCTGTTTTCTTATGCGAGAGGCGCTTAATACCCAAAGTCTTACGTGTGACTGCCGAATTTTTCTTTTCTGGTCCGCCTTTATTTAAGGTGTCTGGTCCTGCTCCAGCTGCATTGTGTTCAGGTATGCCTACAATTTTGCTCGTTGTAGTCTCAATATTCTTAACGCCAGGTAAGAAACCTTCTATATGTTTTAAAACCATTTTGTGATCGTTGGAATATTTTAACATTATTTCAATGGCGAGCGTTTTTTTGATTAGATTTAGGCTAATCAAACGTTGAAGCTCTAATGGCATATCAAGGATTTTTAGCATATTACGAATTGCGGTAGTTGATCGTTGATATCGCATTGCTAGTTCTTCAACCGAATACCCGAGACTAACAGCATGAGCTAATGCATGAGCTTGCCCAACCGGATTTAGCCCATTGCTTCTGTTACCATCGAGGTTCTCAAGGTATTCTTCAATTTCGTTTTTATAATCGATTAAGATAACAGATAATTTTGGAATATTAGCACCTTCAGAAATTGCTAATTTTAAGCCATGAAAACGAGTATGACCTTGACGAACTAAATATTTACCTTTTCTTTTTACGACCTTGATCATATCAACCTGCCTTCCTTCCTTAAAGGCTTGTTTGATTGACACAATCATCGATTTGACAGGTTCTTGTTCGTAACACAAATCTCCGATTACCGCCTCTCGGGGATTAAATCCCTTTTCAATTTCAACTAGATTAGTATCCACTTCAATGACTGTATGTTTGCTGTTGTTCATATCTTCCTCCTGTTTACTACATGATACATGAACCTCAAATTTGCCAAATAGGGCTGATACATCTAAAAGGTAAACTCAAAAAATTTGCTTAATAAAATTAAAATAAAAACTGTCTTGAATAAAACAATGATAGTAAACCCACTTTCATTTCCGTTTGCGATCTGTAGATATTGATAAAGGAGCGCTATTCCTTGTTTTATATGGACTTATCATTGTTTTCAACAGGTTAGATCAATTCTTTAGATCACTAAAGATCAATAGAGTTCAAGTAAAGATCACGGCATCTTTAACTCATTGATTATAGTAACTTTATGAAAGGATCCGGCATTCGGATGCATGCGAAAAGCATTTGAATGAATAAGGAAGGCATTTACTGGAATGCTTATGGCATTTAGGTAAATGCGTAAAAAGCATTTGCAAGAATATGTTATAAACAGTTTGCCAAATGAAAATCTTATCACCGACGAGTTAAGTTAATGATTAAAAACAACGAGTTAATCCATCCTTTTGACGTAACCAGTAATGAATCAGGTAAGACTTATCAACTGACGCCTAACTCGTCCAAGTCGGTTCAGCCCGTGGCCCTGCTGAGATTGAGTGTATTTACCCCTGTCGGCACAAAAGAAAACCGCGACCGAAACTTTGAAGTTGATGCCTCTGATGAGCTTTCGTGTATGGAAATTGCAAGATCGGAGGGTTATGACGACATCAAGATAACTGGTGTCAAACTATCTATGTCTACCGACTTTAAGTGCTGGCTCGGGATCATCATGGCTTTCAGTAAATATGGTTTTTGACCTGCCCCCAGGATTAGATACAACGCTCACTTAGTAATGTCGGATCCTTCACTATCAGAATTACCCTTTCTCCAGCCCGCCGCAAACTCAGACGGCGTCTGATAATTCAGCGTGGAGTGCGGGCGGCACTCGTTATAATCCTGACGCCATTCACTGATGGTTTTCCTGGCATGGCTGACGTCGCTGAACCAGTGTTCATTCAGGCATTCATCGCGAAAGCGTCCGTTAAAACTCTCAATAAATCCGTTCTGTGTCGGCTTGCCGGGCTGAATGAGCCGTAGCTCCACGCCATGCTCAAAGGCCCATTGATCGAGCGCGCGGCAGGTAAACTCCGGGCCCTGATCGGTTCTTATCGTCGCCGGATAGCCACGAAACAGCGCAATGCTGTCCAGAATACGCGTGACCTGCACGCCTGAAATCCCGAAGGCAACGGTGACCGTCAGGCACTCCTTCGTGAAGTCATCCACGCAGGTCAGGCACTTGATCCTGCGACCGGTGGCCAGCGCATCCATGACAAAATCCATCGACCAGGTCAGATTCGGCGCTGCCGGGCGGAGCAGCGGCAGACGTTCTGTTGCCAGCCCTTTACGACGACGTCTGCGTTTTACGCCGAGTCCACTCAGATGGTAGAGCCGGTATACTCGCTTGTGATTAACATGAAGCCCTTCGCGGCGCAGCAGCTGCCAGATGCGGCGGTAACCAAAACGCCTGCGCTCCAGCGCCAGTTCGGTGATGCGCCCGGATAAATGCGCATCCGATGCCGGACGCTGCGCTTCGTAACGGCAGGTCGACAGGGACAAACCTGTCAGCCTGCAGGCACGACGTTGCGACAGACCGGTCGCATCACACATCAACACCACGGCTTCGCGCTTCTGGTCTGTCGTCAGTACTTTCGGCCCAGGGCCACCTGAAGCGCCTCCTTATCCAGCATGGCTTCGGCCAGCAGCTTCTTGAGTCGTGCGTTCTCTTCCTCAAGCGACTTCAGGCGCTTAACCTCGGGCACCTCCATGCCGCCATACTTTTTACGCCAGGTGTAAAACGTGGCATCGGAAATAGCGTGCTTGCGGCAGAGTTCCCGGGCGGATACCCCGGCTTCAGCCTCGCGGAGAATACTGATGATCTGTTGGTCGGAAAAACGCTTCTTCATGGGGGTGTCCTCATGTGGCTTATGAAGACATTACTAACATCGCGGTGTGTTAATCAACGGGGAGCAGGTCATTTTACTTCCGAGAAGATTAGCCTGACTTTTAACGAGTTTGCGAAGATGTGTGGTATCAGTTCAACAAACATCAACAAACGAACTCGTGCGCGCTTTAAAGAGTCATTAATGAACCTTGCATCGGTAGTGCTTGCCTTCTCAGACTCTCGTAGTGGTCGGTTCACAGTAACGCATCTGGTGCAGAAGGCTATGATTGATCCAAAAAGCGATACTGTTGAGCTGGTTGGGGATCCTTCTATGTGGGAACTGTATCGTTACGACCATAAGACATTGTTAAGCCTTCAGGTTCTATACATTTTGGCTAAAAAAGAAGCTGCGCAATCTCTCTATATTTATTTTGAAGCAATGCCAGCTGGTACGTTGTTCGTTAATATGAAACGGTTGAGGGAAAGGTTGCTTCTTACAACCCCTATTCGTACGCAAAACCAGATAATTCGTAAAGCAATGCGGGAACTTGAATCTATCGGATATCTCGATTATCAAGAAGTTAAGAAAGGTCGCGACATACAATTTCAGATCTTCAAAAGAAGCCCTAAGCTGGCCCTTGCCAAACAAGGTTGAAAGCTATCTGGTATGCACTGGTTATAACCTGCTGAAAAATAAGTTATTTATCAGTGCTATGCTTAGTGCTTCTTTTACTACTGGTCTTACATCTCGGCTTAATGTGCAAAAAAGTAACTTTTCAAACGAACTCCTGACTATTCATCTGTATGCCTTTCTGACTCAAGCGTACATGCTAGCCCATTCATTAAATGCCGTTGAGCAAGATGGTTTCGTGCGCACTCTATTCACGTGAATGCCTTTTGTGGATTACGCCTCTTACATTCATACAAATGCTTTTGATGTCGGTATCCCAAAAATTCATTCATTGAAATGCTTTTGTTTGCCACTGTATCCCGAGCATAGCTATGCAGTGGTATAAAAAGGCATTTTGGTGAATGGCATTAGGTCGAATGACACACAGTTCAGCTTTGTTAAGAGCGAGAATGGTCCAAGACATCTATGACATTGGGCATCAGAAGGACTATGTGCTTGATATGAGATCAAAAAAATATCAGAAGCATCACAACTCCAATGGCATTCAAAGAAATGCCTTTGTTTTGTTAGTACACCAAACAACCCAAAATTCATGCAGTTATATCAAAGACTCATTCGCAAAAGGACTCAGCCAGAAAGCATTTGCTTAAATAGCATTGGCCAAAAGCATTCGAATGAATGATGTTCGTATGGACAAGACAAAGTCCCACTCACGCCCAGAGGTGTAAAAGGCATTTAGATGAATGACGCACCGGCCCGAGGATTGTATGTAGTTTCTCCAACTGATAGTTGCCGAACCAGGGAGCACAGTGATATGCGGCCTTCTCAGAATCAAGAGATAGATAATAAGGGAACAAAAAAGATTAGATATGAAGCTTAGTTACCTGCCCGATATCTAGTTAGAGCTTTTCAAACCATCAAAAGTGACTTTTATGCTTGAGGAGTCTCATCAGCTTCAGGATTGAGCTTAACGTAATCTTACCCCCTCCCCTCTTTCAAACTTTTACTAAGCGTTCACTGGTACCTTTCAAAGATTATGCTTTAGGCCCTTTGCTTAAAAATTCACCAATCGCTAAACGTTAAAAAAAGGGGGTTTATGCGAACGGAAGGATCGGAATAAAAAAGTATTATTCATTCGCGTTTACGTGAACTCAAATCTACACGGAGTAATTATGGAACTTTCTTTAAATATTGGCCTTAGTGAAAAGAAATCTAACACGGCTGCACTTTTTAAAACAAAAAGCGCAAAAGTGATTTTGTTTGTTCTGCTGACCGTGCTTTTTTGCGGTCTGGCATATGCGGGTTCAGATGATGGGGCACTGGGAGATATTTGGTCATACATGAGTGAAAGTATGACTGGAGCTCCGGGCAAAATTCTGGCAGCCGCGATGTTGATCTCAAGCGTATATTTCTCTGTCCTTAAGCCTAACCCGGGCCTGGCACTGGTTTCATTATTCATGATGCTGGTAATGGCCAACGGCGAGAAAATTATCAGCACCTTTATGGATGCTGGCGTACCGCTGTAATTTATTGTTAATCATGCATGAGGGGGTTCATCCCCCTCTCTGGATTTTTAATGAGTAAGCAGAACGACGTTCCTCAGCATACCTATAGATTCCCTTTCAGGATCAACATGCCTCTACTGATTTTGTTTTGGGATGCCAAAAAATTAGGGCTTGCATTCATTCTGGTTGCATTTGGGAATATCTTCGAATGCTTCGGGTTTTCTGTTGTAGCAGCGGTTGTGTATTGGATTGCGTATAACAAAGCAGCTGAGTCAGGAATAAGAGGATTGCTAAAACACAAACTCTGGTGGCTCGGTTTTTTGCCAGGTAAAGCAGTTTTTAGTAGCCGTTATTTCAACGATCCATTTATCAGAGATTTGTATTCTTGATGGAGCTATGAATGAAAATGCTAAGTGGCATTAACATCCCTTTTTTCAAAAAATCTAAAAAGGATGAAAACGGTGATCTTGAACAGTCATACGTAAAGAAAGATGAAAGTGCTAAGGGACGTTTTTTGGACATTAAAAAACGATTTAGCCCACAAGCTGAAGCGTCAGGTGCTGGAATTACATACAGCGCCCTGATTAATCGTGATACAAAACTTATCCGCATTAATACTGTTTCAATAGCCGTCATTGGGTTATTGGTTGCAAAGATTCTTTTTTTCACTGACCCAGTGACGATTGTTACCCCTCCAAACATGAATGAAGAGATCACGGTTGTTGGTAACAAAGCATCGGAATCTTATAAAACACAATGGGCTCTCTTTTTTAGTACCCTTTTAGGGAATATTAATCCAACTAATATTTCCTTTGTGACGGCCTATGTCCTCGATGCCCTTTCACCTGAACTACAGGCTAAAACGAGTGAGTCTTTACAGGAGCAGATAAATATCATGCAGGCTCGTGGTGTTGAGCAGACCTTTAAGCCTAATGATATTTACTTTGATCCAAAAAATGACATGGTCTATGTCTGGGGTACCAAAACGACTCGACTTGTAAATGTTCCGGACAAAACTGAATCATCGAAATGGACTTATGAATGGGTTCTCGGGATGAAAAATGGTCGCCCAAGAATTGCATATGTAAATCAATATTCCGGAACACCGAATATTAAAAAAATTACGATAAACGGCAAAGAGCAACTGGCAACGCTGGATAATCCGCCACCGTCTACAGGTAACAAGTGATGATTAAAAAAAAGGGCTTAGGCTTCAACGCAATTACAGCATTGATCATGCTCACGACTTCGAACTGCGTAATCGCTGAAGAATACCAATTGCCAGCAACAATTAATAACCCGGTTGTAATGCCAGTTGGTGCTGACGGATTTCAGAATGGAGCTGCAAAAGCCATTATTCCGGGTCAAGCTGGTTCTGAACAGTCAGGTGCACAAACAAACCTTAGTGAAGCCGGTAATGCGCAGGGACAAAAACCTACAACTGATCTCCCTACCGTGCAACTTTCCCCAGCCAGCAATGCTTCGCCTGCGGTAAGCGCTATTACTGGAGCATTATCAAATAATCCTAGTCTCCCCGGATTTGACGCACAGACCCGATCTGGTGCAATTGATAGCTATGGGAGACCAACAGGTACCTCTTCCCAGCAGAATGCAACCAATGCGACCGCCACGTCAAAAGCCGATGAACTTTATGTCGAAGCTCGTAACCGATATAAAGAAGTTCAGCGTGTAAATGTGCCGCCTGGTGGGAATGTGGTACTGCCAGTTTCACGAGGACTTCAAAACAGAATATCGACCAGCTTCAAGAATGCTTCTGTCAGTACTTCTACCCCTGCTGAAGAGGCAAGCATATTTGTTAATGGTGGCGATGTCTTTATTTCAACTAATACCGATAAACCAATCGGGATTATGTTGTCTGAAGATCAGGTACCTGAATCGACCTATAACCTGACCCTGGTACCGCTTGATGTTCCCGGTGCGATGATTTCAGTTACTACATCTTTAAGCCCATCTATGCAAGCCAAACGTGAAACCTCATTGGATAAGCAAAACTATGAGGAAATGTTGGCCCGCTCCCAGTCAGAAGAACTGGCTCCAACGGATCCAAAACAAGACGATCATAAACAAAGAATCATTGATTTATTGACTCCTGTGGCTCTTGGTGAGGTCCCTTCAGGATTCAGTTTACAACAGGACCGACTTTCTCGTATTCCTGCGCCAGAGCAGTCACCATGTAACTTTAATATGTATGCAAAGCTCGGTCAGAGACTGGTTGGCTCACGTGAACTTATTGATGTAATTCTTGTGAAAAACGATAAACCATACGGTCAAATCGTTGCTGATCAGCAGTGTATGGCAGAAGGCGTTATTGCAAGTGCTTTATTTGATAAAGCATACCTGCAACCGGGAGAAGAAACAGAGCTTTACATAGTCCGGGATAAATTGTTCAAGGAACGCGAGGCCCGGGTTACAACCAGACCAAGTCTAATCAGAAAATAATATGGGAAAAGTTACTTTGCCTGCTCTGCTTGGGGCCACCGTGATTGGTTTTGTCGTATTTGCTTTAACCAGCTTTTACTACAGGTCAGAATATATACC
Organism: Enterobacter cloacae complex sp. IR5418; assembly: GCF_049238105.1. Lineage (NCBI taxonomy): Bacteria > Pseudomonadati > Pseudomonadota > Gammaproteobacteria > Enterobacterales > Enterobacteriaceae > Enterobacter > Enterobacter cloacae complex sp. IR5418. The sequence goes on from NZ_JBMKHS010000034.1 coordinate 17,572, forward strand.
AAAAAGGAGTGTATTAATCGTTCCGGACGCACCCATTAGTATCGAAGATGGCAGTAACGCTTTTCCCGTTCAGACAGTAATAATGAACGATCCAACTCTTATTGATAAATTTGTAGGAGAGGGCAATATTAATGAGGAGAATGCTTTTGACTATCACAAAAGTAACGTTTTGGAACCTAATTACAAACATGAAATATCTAGAACGAGCCAGATAGATAAAGCTGAAATGAATCATCCATCTGTTCGTGAAAACTGGGCCAGAGCAGGTGAACCCTATATCGTTCCTCAGATGTCTGACAGCGAACGAAATCTAAAAATTAAACGATTCCAGAAACCTACAAGTGGAGCTAATCATGGACATTAAAAAGGCCTGGGAAAATAAGACCGTCAGACTTTCTGTTATTGGCGCTCTGCTGGTAGTGATTGTTTATATTATTAGCCAGTCTATTTTTTCCACACCAGTTAAGAAAGAAAAGAAAACACAGAAAAAAGACATGCAGACCAATTTGTTGTTAGATGATTCGCAAATGAACAAATTGAGTAATGAAGAAAGCCAGAAAGTATATAAAGAAATGGTTAAGCAAAACCGACTTGACCAAAATGCGGCGAAAGAGGACCGCGAAAAAGCAGAAAAAGCCCAACAGGAAACTAAAGCCCAAGTTGCAAGTTTAACTTCTCAACTTCAGCAGCTGTCTCAGCAAATTAATGATATGCAGACAAATCGAAACGGCAATCGTAACTTGGATGCTGGTAGTTCGCGTAAAACGATTAATGAGCAGGCACCGGCAGCTCCTTATCAGCTTAATGCTAATGCGCCGATTAATGGCGTAAACCCTAATTACGCTTCTATCACACCTACGCGTAATAGCCCAATGAGAACAATCACACAAAGTTCCATTAAGACTAATGGTACCGATGGTGTCATTCAGGTTATGCCCGTGTCTGAAAACAGAATCAAGGAAGGCAGAGAGGTCATTGCAGGAGATAAAGCGCCAACTCGGACTGTACGAGGTGATGGTACTGCGCCAGTTGATAGCAAAGCGCGGCATGCTGCCCGAAAAGATGAAATGTTTCTTCCGGCAACATCTATTATCACTGGTGTTCTGATTACCGGGCTTGAAGCGCCTACAAGCCTTTCTTCCAAATCAGAACCAATGCCAGTAACGATGCGTATTAAAAAAGATGTCATCATGCCCAATAATTTCACCATGGATTTGCGTGACTGTAACCTTCTGGGTTCAGCTGTTGGTGATCTGGCGTCACAGCGTGCTTACATACGTGCCACTTCTATCTCTTGTGTTAATTCAAAAGGGAAAGCTTTTGACGTAAAACTGGAAGCATATGCTGTAAGTGAAAATGACGGAAAAAATGGGATCCGAGGCACGCTTATCAGCCGAAATGGTAACGCAATTGCAGGAGCTGCATTTGCCGGTGGACTTTCTTCACTTGCCGGTAGCTTAAGTCCCAGTAAGGTATCTTCACTTAACATCGACCCTAATTCACAGGCTCAGTATCAGTCCCCTAATTTTGGTGCACTTGGGGCATTAGCCGGGGCTGGTGCAGCTCAAGGTGGTCTTAATCGACTCGTCGATTACTACACCGCAATTGCAGAACAACAGTGGCCAATCGTAGAAATTAGCCCTGGCCGAGCTATTACATTTGTCGTTCAGACCGGAACTACAATTCCAACGAATCTGACCAGTCGCTGAGGTTTAAATGGATAGTTTAGAAAAAAAAGAATCGCCTGAATCAGCTGGACCTGAAATCACTAAAAAAATGGTGCGAGAAAGGACAACAAAAAAAATTACCTTCGAAATTGATATTGAAAAAATATTGAAGTATTTATTTTTCTTCGCCTTTGCCGTATTGGTCATTATTTATGGTTATAAAGGCTTTATGAATGTTTACGATTACTTCAATAAACAATCCCAGCCTTCGTACAAGATTGCAGTGCTTGACATGCCTGAATTACGTAAGGAATTTTTCAAGCATCACGGAGGCCGTACTGCTGACAATGATAGATCTCAATTCGAAGAATATTTCAGAACATTAATGAAGATCTACCGTGACCGTGGCTATTTAATTATTGATGCAACGCTTGCCGTTACTGTACCGGATAGTGTTGAAATCGTCACTTATATGGAACTTGAAGATAGCTCTGAAGCGGTACAATCAAGTTCTTATAATGCAAAGAAGTAGAGGGCACCCAATAGTGAAAAAGTTACTTTTCCCTTTAATGGCGGCTTTCGCCATTATGGCGAATACGGTCACTTATGCTTCAGAGCAGGTCCTAACTAATAGTGATGCTGCTGCGTTAATGGCAAAGGCAAAGGAAGGTGGCGTTTCACCCAGTCAGATCTCGGGTGTGTTATCAAAAATGAAAGGATATAAACCTAAGGATGCCATATACATTCCTTCTGGTGGGCTATACCTCTTTCAGGACGAACGTTCGCAGCTAATGGCAGTAACGACCGATGGCCGATACTCCCTTACTGGGGGAAGCCTTGTTGATGTAATTAAACGTAAACCTGTTCTGACTGTAGAAGAAATCAGGAATTCCTATTTTATTAGTCTTGATGAGGCCCCCTTCCCTCTGGAAACTGTAGCGTCCATTCCTCTGGGAAATTCAAAGCTTAAAAGACAAGCAGCCATTTTCATAACACTTGATTGTGACGGTTGCATGGAACTTGTTAAGAAATTCTATGCAGATCGGGACAAGTATCGGATAGATATTGTTTTAGTTCCCTCACCCGGTGAGCCAAAAGAAGAGCTTAGAAGGCTCTGGTGTAGTAAAGAAAAAGGAAAAATAAACAACCTCGATATTCTTCGTTGGCTAATGGGAAGCAAATCCGACATTGAAAAAAGATTGCTCTCTCAAAAAGAAGCAGAAGAATGTCCGGCGGAACCTTTGGTAGCGTCATTGATGCTCGCAGGAATTTATAAATTGCAGGGTGTACCTTCAGTTGTCAGACAGGATGGTTTGGCTGGTAATGGCATTCCAAAAGATTTCGACTACTGGTTGAACCAAAGCGTTGAACCTCTCTTAAAAAATCCATTTGAGACAAATTAAGGCTAGTTTATGAACATCAAAAGATTGGTACTCAGTGCTCTGGTTGTAGGTACATCCTCATATCTTACGGGGTGCTCCATCGGTAGTTCCGAATCCGAATGTCCAGGCATTGAAAAGGGCGTTATCTGTAAAGGTCCTCGCGAAGTTATGGAGTTAACTAATAATCGAGATGATCTGTCTGCACTGGCGGGGGAAGAGTCGGAATCGGGAAAGGAGAAATCGGCTGTCAATGACAGCCGTTATCCAACTGAAATTAGCCCTCCAGGGGAAGTCAAATATCCACAGTCTACTACCCTTAAAAATCAGCCTGTGGCTTATTCAAAAACCGAAATTAAGCCAGTTGGTCAGTTACCTGTCATGTACGATAAAACTTTAAAAATGGGTGCCCCTACTTCATCCATTGGACCACGGCCTATTTCTGGTGTACCGGTTAATTCAAACGTAAGGATGACTAGCAGTTATAGCACTGCCTCTTCAACTGGTAACCCTTTCGTTCATCCGGCTGCGGAAGTCGTTAAACAAACAAGCTATCCGGTTTCTGCTGGAAATGCCCCACGCTACGTTGCACCTAATTCTGATATCAGCCCTGGTAAGGATATGTACTCTCTTTACAATGGCCAGCCCGTTAACCCGACTCTCAACCCTGGGCAGATCCAGCAATACCGTTCGCAAGGTTATAAACAAGCTGTAGTGGCTCCTGAACCACTTGCTGTTCTGCAACAGGGGAAAGTAATGAGAATTACTTTTGCACCTTATACCGATGATAACGATGCGCTTAATCTTCCCGGCTACGTTTATGTCAACGTAAAACCGCAAACATGGATTGCTGGCAAGAATTCGACCTCAAACCCAGCTCGCATAGTTCCTTTAGAAGTACAGGATGCGGCCCGGGAAAATATGCAGCAGCAACAAAAAGCAACTAAAGCTGTCTCTTCGAACGGCATTGTTAGACAACTGTAAGGTCAAATATGGAAGCTATCAATAATTACAATAGCGGTTTAAATCGCCATCAATTAGGTGGGTTTATCCCTGTTTACGATCAATTAGCAGGGACTCACTATTTTTTGATTGATGGCAACAGATTAGGGTTTATGTTTATCTGTAATCCATCCCCTGGAGTTTTTGATAATCAGCAAGATGTTCTTGCTGAAATGTTCAAAATGGATTTCCCTACAGATACTGTCTGTCAAATATCTCTGACTGCATTGCCAGACCTGACTTTACAGCTTAGTGCTTGGTCAGCTGTGCGAGGTGGGCGTATGACTGGGAACGATAAGCTTAAAGCAGATCTGCTTAATGGTTATCAGTTGGACTACTACGACAGAAGTATGCATAAGCCTTTAAAACCTGATCATGATAACCTTATGTTGAGGGATTTTCAGGTATGGATCTCGCTATCGATTCCTTTACAGTCTGCCCTTCCTACCGAGCTGGAACATTCGCGTATCGATTCACTTTACTCTGAACTTGTAAGTAAGTTAATTACGATTGGATTGCATCCGTTTAAGGTCGATGCAGAAAACTGGCTCTATTGTATAGATAAGGTCGTAAACCCCGGAAAGAACTCCCGGTGGGCTGAAGGTTTCATAGACGTTAACACTATGAAAAGGCTTAATGAACAAGTTAACGTTCCCGGCCGTAAGTATACAGTCACAGAAAATCATTTCTCATCAGTCACACAAAGTGACGACGAATCTGAGCATCGTTACTTCAAACAACTTTCCGTTGTAAAGTTTCCTGAATACGTCAATTTCGGTTGTATGTATGAGTTAGTAGTTAACTGGATGCATGGACGTAAGACAATTTTCAGCCCATTTATGATCACTCAGACTGTTCAGTTTGCCGATCCGCTCAAGTTGTCAAAAGAAAACGTCCGCTACAAAGCAATCACTAATAAACAGGCAAGTATACCTTCAGTTGTCACATTCTGCCCTCGCCTGCGGGATATGGATAATGACTACATGGCCGTAACTCGCGAGCTTGAGGATGGCGCAAAGCTTTTAAGAGGGTATCTTACTTTCACTGTTATGGGTAGTAATGCCAATTCTGTGCAGACAGCAGCTAACGATCTCAAATCCTTTTACCTCGAAAGCCGGGTCAAAGTAGCAGATGATTCCTTTATCGTTTTCCCGTCATTTATGTCATGTCTGCCAATGTGCAATGACCCAAAGACAATTTTCGACCTTGACCGTTCCGAAGTAGTGAGCAACACCGGAGCGGCTCATATGACACCGATCTTTGGGCCCTGGAAAGGTAATACAGATAGACCAGTACTGAGTTTAGTTTCTCGTGAAGGTCAACTCATGGGACTTGATATTTTCAAGACTTCTGCAAGCTATAACATGGTTATTGGTGCAACGTCAGGTGCAGGGAAGTCATTCTGGACAGCATATCTAATCAATAACTATCTTGGAGCTGGACCGCGATCTAATAACCTCGTTCATTATCGCTCAACATTTAAGCATTTTTTAGAAAACGAATACCCAGATGATGATCCTGACGGTGCTCAAGTATTTGTTGTGGACGTGGGCCGTTCTTACCAGGGGATTGCGGAACAATATACAAACAGTCAATTTATTGATTTCGGTAAAACCCCTGACTTCACCCTAAATCCCTTTGCCTTCCTAACTGACATCACTGTTAACGACGATGTATTTAACGAAGCACCTGAATTTACCGGTGAATCAACTTCAAACGATGCAGAAAAAGACAAAGTTGCTCAGACCATAATGGTTTTGAATCAGCTAAAAATTATGGCTTCAGAGAAAGGCCTTATCGATGATTATCAACAATCAGTGATGCTTCAGCTTATTGCAGAAGAGTACCAAGAATCCAGAAAATCAGGTCGGACCGGTTCAATAACCGGCTTTGCTCTGCGTTGCAAGAAGCATGAAGACAAACGTATAAAGGATATTGGGGAGCAACTCGGAGCATGGTGCGAAGGTGGAATTTATGGGCACCGGTTTACCGATACGTTGCCTCCAATCAACTTCGACAGCAGATTTATTGTTTTGGAACTGGAGGAGCTAAAAGGCACCCCCCACCTTCAGACAGTTGTATTAATGTCTATCATTCAGGCTGCTCAGCATGCAATGTTCATCAAAAAAGATGGGCGTCGTCGCTTGTTCATCCTTGATGAAGCATGGGAGTACATTCGTCCTGATAATTCATCAGGTGCCGGAAATCAATCAAACCAATTCTTCTCTTCCTTCCTCGAAGCGGCATGGCGTAGGTTCAGGAAAACAAACTGCGCTGGCATCTGTATCACACAGTCGTTTGAAGATTATTTTACTTCTTCTGTTGGCCGGGCCCTGACTGCTAACTCGCCTTGGAAGATAATCATGAAACAAGAAAAAGAAAGCATTGAAGCAATGAAGGCTAATAAATATTTTTCTACTTCAGATGCAGAATATGAACGTATGAAAAATATTCGTACAGTCAAAAAGGTGTTTTCAGAGATGTTAGTCAGGTTCGAAAACTTCCAAGAGATCTGTCGGTTATACGTAGACCGGAAAATGGAGCTTTGTTTTACTACGGATAGTGCTGACAGGAGTAAATTATGGGAAATTCAAAGCCGCGAGAATTGTAGCTATGGCGAGGCAATAGAAATTCTCTATGCTCAAGAAGTAGCAGCGGGTTTGGCCGCGTAGAGTAAATATCTTCAAGCAAAAATAATTAAACCAGATGTCTCATAAGAATCTGGTTTTTTATTGTATGCCTTAAGTAAACAAATGAGGTTGTGACTTAATGAGTTCATCACTGTGCTGCAAATTTTGGTTTTATAATTAATGTGGTGTAAAAACAGTGACATAAATACAAATCGCAGTTAGGTTGTGTACGCATTAAGTAAACAAAATTTATAACTTCAATACTGACATTATAAGATGAAAATCACGTAAATTACATTTTTGTTTACCAAAGGTAATCAAAGTAGCGCGGCATTATTAGTGAAAACAGATCACTGGTGTCATTTTGCATACAAAACTTAATATCCTTTAATCATTCTTCTAAAAGTTTATTATTAACGGTTTGGTTTCTGAAAATTTATCCAATTTGCTCACCGAAGACTTTTAACTTATTTAACCCCCTTTATCGCCAAACTGTGATTTTCTAATGTTAGTCTACAGTTCTAGGGCCCTTGCTCCCATGATGCGAATCCTGCCACCTAATAAAGATTAACGCCTCATTCCTGTATGCCGGTCTTACGACGCCAGTGCACGGACTATTTTTGGTCATCACAAGGACAGGCGGGAGATTTAATCAGGGCGTGGTGTTGCTGAGCAGCAGCTGCGGCACTGTAAGCCGAAGGCGGAATTAACTCCTTTATCACCATCTGGGGACGTCATTATGGGTAGCCCTTTTAACTTGCTCAGGACCATTAAGCTAAAATTCCGGATAGCGATTGACGTAAGATTTAGGCTAAGCAGGTAAAGTGATCCCCGCTCCCGGGGTGACAACTTTATACAAAAGGCCGAGCGGAAGATTGTCCTTAGGGAATATTTCTTTAACACAGCACGGGCACTTACTCACGCTGCCGGATTTAACCCCCTTAATCGCCAAACTGGGGTTCTGTCCTCATGCTGGCCTTCAGTTCTGGGCGGGGTTGCTATCACTTGCTCCCTAATGCGAGATGTACCTGCTGATACAGATTAACGTCATATTCCTGCGTGCCGGTCTGCCGACACCAGTGCACGGGCTTTTTTCGGTCATCACATTACCGGGCAGGAGATTTTATCAGGACGTGGTGTGACTGAGCAGCAGCTGGGGCACTGTCATCCGCTTGCAGATTTAACCCCCTTAATCGCCAAACTGGCGTTCAGTCCTGATAGTGTCCTTCCGTCCTGGGCAGGGTTGCTAACACTTGCTCCCTTAATACGAAATGCGCCTGCTGATAAAGATTAAAGTCACATCACTGCATACCGGTCTGCCGACTCCGGTGCATGGCCTTTTCCGATAATCACAAGGACGGACGGGTGATTATATCTGTGCATAGTATGTCTGAGCAGCATCAGAAGGCACTGTCAGCCACTGGCAGATTTAACCCCCTTAATCGCCAAACTGGCGTTCAGTCCTGATAGTGTCCTTCCGTCCTGGGCAGGGTTGCTAACACTTGCTCCCTTACTACGAACTGCGCCTGCTGATAAAGATGAAAGTCACAGCACTGCATACCGGTCTGCCGACTCCGGTGCATGGCCTTTTCCGATAATCACAAGGACGGACGGGTGATTATATCTGTGCATAGTATGTCTGAGCAGCATCAGAAGGCACTGTCAGCCGCTGGCAGATTTAACCCCCTTAATCGCCAAACTGGGATCAGTCCTGATAGTGTCCTTCCGTCCTGGAGAGGGTTGCTAACACTTGTTCCCATGATACGAAATGCGCCAGCTGATACAGATTAACGTCTCATTGCCCATGCCGGTCTGCCGACACCGGTGCATGGCCTTTTCCGATATTCGCAAGCACAGATGCTTGATTTTTTCAGGGTGTAATATACCTGAGCAGCATCTGAAGGCACTTTCAGTCGCTGTCAGATTTAACACCCTTAATCGCCAATCTGGGATTTTATGATGTTAACCTCCAGTTCAAGACCCTTGCTCCCATGATGCGAACCTTGCCACCTGATAAAGATTTACGCCTCATTCCTGTATGCAGGTCTTACGACTCTAGTGCACGGACAATTTTCGGTCATAACAAGACCTGGCGGAAGATTTAATCAGGCGTGGTGTGACTGAGCAGAAGCTGGGGCAATGTCAGCCGCTGGCAGAAAAAACCCTTATTCGCCATCTCAAACCGTCATTATGGGTAGTCCTTTTAACTTTCTCAGGACCATTAAGCTTAAACTCCGTTTAGAGAATGACGTAAGATTTAGGCTAAGCAGGTTAAGTGATCCCTCTCCCGGGTTGAACACTATATTCATCGTACGAGCGGAAGATTGTCCTTCGGGAAATATTTCTTAAACACCGCTCGGGATCTTATTGCCACTGGCGGATTTAACCCCCTTAATCGCCATACTGGGGTTCTGTCCTGATGCTGGCCTTCAGTTCTGGGCTTGGGTTGCTATCGCTTGCTCCCATAATGCGAAATGTGCCTCCTGATACAGATTAACGTCATATTCCTGCGTGCCGGTCTGCCGACACCAGTGCACGGGCTTTTTTCGGTCATCACATTTCCGGGCAGGAGATTCTATCAGGGCGTGGTGTGACTGAGCAGCAACTGGGGCACTGTCAGCAGCTTGCAGATTTAACACCCTTAATCGCCAAACTGGGATTCTGTTCTGATGTTGACCTTCCGTTCTGGGCGGGCTTTGGTTTACTAACACTTACTTCCATAATACGAAATGTGCTTGATGATGCAGATTAAATTCACATTACTGCATACCGGTCTGCCGACACCGGTGCATGGGCGATTTCCGACGATCTCAAGAACATATGGGAGATTATATCAGGGAGAGTAGTATGCCTGAGCAGCATCTGAAGGCACTGTCAGCCGCTGTGAGATTTAACCCCCTTAATCGCCAAACTGGGGTTCTGTCCTCATGCTGGCCTTCAGTTCCGGGCTGGGTTGCTATCACTTGCTCACATAATGCGAAATGTACCTGCTGATACAGATTAACGTCATATTCCTATATGCCGGTCTGCCGACATCAGTGCTTGGGCTATTTTCGGTCAAAACAAGACCTGGCGAGAGATTTAATCAAGCGTGGTGTGACTGAGCAGCAGCTGGGGGCACTGTCATCCGCTTGCAAATTTAACCCCCTTAATCGCCAAACTTGGGTTCAGTCCTGATGTTGGCATTCCGTTCTGGGCGGCGTTGCTATCACTTGCTCCCATTATGCGAAAAGTGCCTGCTGATACAGATTAACGTCATATTCATGCATGCCGGTCTGCCGACACCAGTGCACGGGTTTTTTTCGGTCATTACAATACCGGGCAGGGGATTAAATCAGGGCGTGGTGTGACTGAGCAGCAGCTGGGACACTGTCAGCCGCTGGCAGATTTAACCCCCTTAATCTCCACACTGGGGTTGCCTCCTTAAGTTGGGTTTCATTTCGGGGTGAGGTTGCTAACTCTGCTCCCATAATTCGTAGTGTGCCTCCTCAAGAGATTAACACCTCATATCTTTAGACTGGACTGACGACAACGGTTCACAGTTAGGAAACGTATATCAGCACACCGGTGAGATAGATTTTAGGGTCTAAGCAAGAAATAGGGTAGGCGTGAAGATTCATTAATGGAGCTCTTAACTTCAAAGCGTAGAGAAGGAGACAAGAATCGTGGTTTAAACAGGTTGTGCATTAGGTATGGACTAGAGAGTCTGAGCTCACATCTGCAAGTTAAGCTCACAAAAAATCATAAAAAAGTAAACAAACATTAGCTTAAGATTGAAACTAAGGATAGAATTGTACGCATAACAAGGAAATGGACGCATTATACGTAAAGTTTACATATATGCGTAAAAGTCGGTTTTCAGTGCAAAAAGGTCATAACCATGAATTTACTTGAAAAGATCGCCCTCGTTGGTCAGCGCATGAAAAGCGAGCAGATTTCTCTAAAGGAATCTCTGATGGCTTCATCAAGAGTATCTGTTTCTGATGATAGTGTTGATGGTGTTGATAGACTGATCTATAACCACTGTTTGAATAAAAAAAATCTCTCTGATTTTTTTGGGAAGTCACGAGTAACGTTCAATAAAATACTTTCGGACTTAGAAGAAAAAGAACTTGTTGGTGCACCTATTTATCAAAACAAAAATCATCTTTACACCCGCTGGGATGTTCAAAAAATAATGGATGCCCTGGGTTATCCCAAGTACCGCGATCATTACTTTAGCAGAGCTATTGTTACTCAGAATCATAAAGGCGGTACAGGGAAAAGCACTACATCTGTAGCTTTAGCAGTAGCAGCTGCTTTAGATCTACAACTCAATGCACGTGTATTAATGATCGAATGGGACCCACAAGGTTCGATTGGAAGCAGCATGATTCAAAGTGTCTCAGAAGATGATGTCTTCCTTACAGCAATTGATGCAATCCTTGGAATTTATGAAGAAAATTCTGAGTATAAAAAATATTTAGATTCAGGATTCTCTGAAGAAGAAATCATCACTAATATGCCTTTTTCAACGCATCTGCCAAACTTGGACGTAATAACGGCTTTTCCGACAGATGCTCGTTTTAAAGATAAATACTGGCAATGTTCTAGAGAAGAACGTACGTCTTTGTTACTACGTTTCAAGGAAGTTATCTTACCGGTACTGAAGCAGAACTATGATTTGATTATTATAGACACTCCACCTGAAGATTCACCTTTGATCTGGGCTGCTGACGAAGCGGCCGATGGGATTCTTGTCGCAGTGTCACCACGTGAATATGATTACGCCTCTACTACAGACTTCATGCTTACAATAAGTGAAAGGTTTAAACAATCACCAAGTAAGGGCGACAATTTAAAATGGTTCAAAGTTCTTGCTGTCAATGTAGATGACAAAAGTCCATATGAAAGAATAGTTTTGGATAAATTAATCAGAACTGTTCAGGACCTTTTGATGTCCGCTAACATAAAAAATTCTGAAGCATTTAAGGCAGCTGCTTCCAAAGGGCGTACAGTGCTTGATATCAAAAAATCAGAGGAACTTTGTTCCGCAAAGCAGCTTGATGTCGCAGAAGAATCTGTATTACAGGTATATCAGCAATTTATAAATGAAATAAAAAGTTTTTCAGCTAAGCAAGGAGTTAACGCATGAGCGATGAGCAACATATCGGGAATGATAAATCTCGATATTTAAACGCACCAAAGCGGACAGAAGTCGGTCACCGTTCAGGTCTTGCGGGTTTGAAAACAGCACCTCGCATAAAAAAGTTATTCACTCTTCATAAGGGCCGGAGACTTGAAGCGGAACATGTGATTGTTCCAGCCCAGAGAGTGGAGAAGGAGACCTTAGTCCATCCAGCGAACCCACGAAATCAAGAAGCCCTTACAGATTATTCTGTTAGAGATATTCTTAAGCAGATTGAAGAAAGAGGGGTCGATACCGAAGGGATCGCTGTAAAAAGAGATGGGGTTTATTTATTAATAGAAGGAAGTCGCAGACGTTTCTGCTGTATAAAGGCAGAAAAGGATCTCCCCCTGTGGGTTCTTCCGGATGAACTAACCGAAGATGATATAAATTCAATTATATCCGCAGCACAAACATCTCGAAAATTTTCATATAGAGAAGTTGGGTTTCAATTTATCAAAAAAATGGAAGAAAAAGGATTTTCTACTAATGAAGAACTCGCAGCATATCTTGGGATTAGTCATGTATCGGTAGCCAAAAGAATCCAGGCGGCCCGTATTGACGAAACATTGATCTCTTTATTCCCGGATTATGAAGGAATCCCGAACTCCTATTATAGTCGCTTGTCTCGTTTACAGAAATATGTGCAAAAAAATCTATTTCCTTTAGATGAAGTAATAGATAATGTTAAAGAGGAAACAAAAGATTTAGACATTGGAGATCTCCAGGTTGCTCAAAAAGTTGTAATGGAAAAAATCACACAATCTGTGGAAAGTGTTTGTGAAAAAACTTATTCCACAAAATGGGAAACAAGTGATCTTATTACTTTTGATAACAAAGATAAGTATGCAAGAATCAGTAAAAACAATACTGGTAGAAAAATTCGCTTTGAATTCAATAGGATAAATGCGGGTTTTATTAAGGAACTAGAGGAGTTCATAAAAGAAAAATTAAAAGTATCAGAATAAATATTGAACTGCATCTTTATGATGCAGTTCATATGATTTATATTTTTAATTTCTTGTTATATTAATATGGGGTGTGCGCAGGTTCAGACATATAAGGTCTTAGTTCTATATGAACAGAAGCGCCATTCCCATCATTTACTACGTTTAAAGGTGCTTTTCCCGGCAATGACATAGTTGCAACGTCAGGTCCAGAAACAGCAAAATTATTTTCTGCTGAAGGCATTACTGTAAAAATCTTTATAGCAACATTTTCATGTCTAAATAATGAAATCCCAAAAGTAGAACCAGCTTCGGTATTGCTCACGTCCACAACCACAGGGGTTTTTCCTAGATATTCATTAGTTAGTATGTTTTTTACTAATGCCCCTTCCGGGACAGTATAGATACGGTATGGATATGCTAAAGCCGTGTGACAAAAACATATTAAAATAACAATTAATGTTTGTTTCATAGATTATCCTCATTCAAAAATAAAAGATATAACTCTTGAAAATCGTGGTTAGTAATTAGGTCCGCTTTTCCGGGAAAATCGTAACTAACAGAAAATAAAAGCGAAAGCGAATCTTTTCCTTTTGCTTTGGGAGAGATTCTGCTAAAAGCACGGTTAATAAACATAAGTTGATCTTCATTGTTGAAGCAAAGTCCAAGCATTCCAACCGTAGGAACTACGAATGTGCTTACGCTGCCTGGGGGCAAAAGTTGCTTACTACGGGCATTGTAAGCACAACGACTACCACCTAGCGTTAGGCCTGAAAGCTCAATAAAACTTCTGGTTCCATTCTTGGCGACAAGCCAAACATCAGTTCCTGAACTTTCGACACGTAAAGTAACTTTTCCGTCAGTAAAGGCCTCACTTTTATTGTATAGAATAGGGTCAAAACCAACTGTCGGGAGTTCTTCGATTTTACTTTCTACTGACTGACAACCAGTCAGTAATGCAAACAATAAAAGTGTGATAACTTTAATCATCCCGCTTCCTTAGATTGTTTTTGGCGCTCGTTATAAAAGATAATGATTCACCGGGGTAGAGAATTGTTTCTTTCGTCCAATAACCATAACCACCGAGGATATTTTTTCTTTTCTCAATATAAACGGGTTCAGAAAATACTAAATGTTGATATTTAGGAAGAGATAAGATTTCATATTTTCCTTGTCCAACTAAGAGGTAATTCTTCTCTTTAGGATTGATGGTTACTGGATTACCAACACTTTGAGGTATGTTAAGTTTTTTTATATTTAGGTCAGAATAGTCAGGAACGGACACTTGATCATTAGACGTATTTCCGGGAAGAGTAAACCCTTTACCCTGATCCGGTCCAAAGATGGCAATTATATCTTTGTTGTTTCTTGTGATCGAAACGATAGCCTGAAGGGGCGTATTAGCAAGGTCATTTATAAACGATATAGTTAGACTTGATTTTGGCTCGACCCAAACAATGCTTTTTCCGGATGTGCCTTCGCTTAATGCAATTTTTTCATTTAGTAAGATTTTATTTTTGGCAATGATATTATACTCAAGTTTTGGTATCACAATAAAAAGTGATTCTTTATTTGAAACATTCATGATTTCTAAGAAATTGGTTTTGGTCATGCTGGTCTTTAGAACAGGCCTATATTTACCATTTATAAACCACCTTCCGTTTATAAGCTCCGCTTTAGCAGATATAAGTGAATCACTTTTCTGTGCGGCAGAAGAAAAAGCATCTTTTCTATGCTCTTTCTCTTGATGTGGTGCAGCTGCTGCGTGAAGATGCAAAAGTAATGTTGAAATTGAGATAATCTTCCAATTTATCTTCATCTTATTACCTCAATGTTGTTTTCAATCGAATCGAGTTCTAAAGGATAGGTTTTAAGTGAATAAAACTTGTTTGTTGTTTGTATTAGCTGATGACACAATAAAACTGGATTGTTCTTCATGATTATTTCTACTAATGTAAGTGCTGGTGAGTCAGTTTGCGGTATACCCGGAGCAACTATTACCTGGTCTTCTAATTTTGACATATAGAGTGATCCAGTATTTATATGCAAACAATTACCGATCAGTACTGGAAGATTGTTTTGAGTACGACCATGGGCTTTTCGAATGCTGTTTACAGGATTCCTACCTAGGACCATAAGGTTGACGTCATTTATCATCATTGGTATTACGGCATGGTCCATACCGAATAGAAACTGGCTCTGAAAAATATTCACATTGGCATAGTTGAATGCTTGAAGCGCATTATAAGTATCAGTGAATGATGTGCGGATAGGGGCGTAATCAGAAGGGCAAACCCCAATTTTTATATCGCCTTTTAGTAAAATCTGCATCATCGTACCAAGCTGGGTATTAAGAAGTTTTTTTACCTCTTCCTCTAAATAGTAACGATTCACAGCTTTATGCCACTTTCCGCCCATTACACACCATCTCTCATTGAGGTATGTGCTGGGGTAAAATGTTCTCCGGTCTTTGTTTAATGGTAACAATTTTTTTAACATTTCTTCTCCGGCTCCGGCAGCTGAGAAATGCCTCACAAAACGTCCATCGAAAAAGCCACTGTTTATCGCCTTCATCAATTCTATGGGTTCCGGCCCATAGTCAAACAAATTTCCAGTAGAGAAAATTACTATCTCTTCTTCTGGCTTTGTAACTGATTGGATCAAGTTGCACAGCGCAGAGTAATGTCCATGAGGATCTGCCAGAAAGAAAATCCTTCCGGAGAAGTTTGTAAGGTCTATAGTTTGGACGTGCTCAGCTGCCATAAATTCCTCTACGTATGTTTACATCGATGATACGGTATTTCGAACTATGATTTTTTTACAAAAAGGCGTCATTTTGGATTCTAAGCCTAAGGACCTTTGTTACTTACAGGTAAAGGCCCCAGTCCTGGCTCTCAAACAGTTCATACTTAGGATGCAAAGTAACTTTCTGATTATAATTGGCTCCTTTATAAACATGGTTAATACATGAATACAGGAAATTTAACGGTAAGGTATTTAAAATGGAAGGATGCTGAAATAACATAGACTTACGTATTTTTTTAATAGTGTTAATGTTGATAATAGGTCACCATTAATGTATAAAGTTAATATCTAATATGGTCCTATTAATAAAAGAGAGTTTTTATGGCTGAACTATTAAAATCTGAAAGTCCTGTTTCACCATCAGTGCAGGATATCACTGAAGCTTTAAAAATCGTTGTCGATGATGGAAGTAAAGCTGCAAAACTGGTTTGTCTTAATGAAAGAAACGAATTAGTTCCCTTGCTTACACAAAATAGTTTTGTTCCAGATTTCCGTGTTCGCCATGAGGGTCTCAATCCTTTTAACTATCTTATTGATGGGCTGGAAAGGTTTTCGCATCACAGCGAATCTAGTAACTCACTGGAATCGACTGATGTATCTCACCAATACGATGAAATTAGCCGGTTAAATGTTCACCATGCACTTCATGCTTCTGGTTTAGTTCCTCAGGATGTTCACCTCTTTGTTACTTTACCACTTAGCCAGTTCTATACTGCTTTAGGGGAAACGAATATTGAAAATATTCAGAGAAAAAAAGATAATCTGATGAAACCAGTAGAGCGTTATCTTGACGGTAAACGCTATTCTTTTAACGTTTTGTCTGTGACTGTTTTCCCTGAATCTTTACCAGCTGTGACCCGGGCAGATGAAATTGAGGATATTGCTTCATTTGAATCAAGTTTGGTAATTGATCTTGGTGGTACTACTCTTGATGTTGCAAGTATTACTGGGCAATTAGAACAGATTTCGAAAGTAAAAGGTTTTGACCGTATTGGTTGTTCTATTGTTTACGATGAGATCAGCAGGTATCTTGAATCTGAGAAACTGAATACGAGTAATGCTTACATTCATCATCTTGTTGATAATCGTCATGATAAATCAGCTTTGAAGGTTGCAGAGGACAAGCGTGACGGTGTTTTTGATGCGGTAAACTCTGCGGTACAGAAGTTGCAAAGTAAAGTAATCAGAGCGGTTACACAAGTCGAAGAGAGGCCTCATAATGTTTTCCTTGTTGGGGGAGGTTCATATCTCATCGAAACAGCTATTCGTAAACATTTTGAAACGGCTAAAGTTATCATGGTAGACAATCCGCAGTTCGCATTATCTTTGGCAATTGCTGATACTATTTATTCAGAATAATGAGCTAGAACATGGCTAAATACCCTATCTCAAATAAGGCAGATAACGACCGGATTCAGATCCGGTCTTTCTGGATATCCGAAAGAAAAGCACCCTATGTTTATAGTTTCTTGAAAAAAACAGAACTTTGTCATAGGGGTGACCAACTGGATTTAATTAGGTCGGCTATTAGTACCGGGTTGGTATTAAATAATTTATTTCCTGACTTGGCAAATTTTATAAATGGTTTAAACGAAAGATTAACACTTGCAGATCTTAATAGGTTTCTGAATGATGGAAATACTATAGATACTGAACCTAAGCCTCCTATTAATGTATTGCTAGAGAATGTCTTAGATCAAAAGTTTAAGGAGTATTTAACACCTCTACAATTAGATAATTCAAAGCAGGATTCTGTTTCTGTAAAAGAAACCTTCCTTGTACAAAAGGAACATGCCTGCTTTGGTGTGAAGATTGAAAATGAGGGAAGCGATACCTCTATACCATCTGAAAGCCCACTTTCTTCAGGTGCATGGCTTTGTTGAATAAATCGAACTTTTGCTGAGTTGAAGGATCAGATCACGCATCTTCCC
>NZ_JBMKHS010000035.1:0-32446 GCF_049238105.1 Enterobacter cloacae complex sp. IR5418
CCATGGCTCCAGATGACAAACATGATCTCATATCAGGGACTTGTTCGCACCTTCCTTAGAGCTAGATAAGCTTCAACGTGTTAATTTAATCGCAGGTATGAATAACACTGGTAAAACATCTATTCTTGAAGCGATTTATTTACATCATGATAGAATGGCTGCTGATGTTTTGATTGCCCCTCTCGCACGTCGCGGAGTTCAGCAATTTGATTTGTCTGCAGAATATATTTTTCATCCTTATTTCAATAATTTTAATTATGAGAAACCATTCAGAGTTATAACTGAAGATAGTGGTCATAAAAACATTGCTTCATATGCTATGGTTGTGCCAGAAAACCAACGATTGGCTATAAATAAAAATAATTTTCAGATGAATTCTGTTTTGTCATCTGCGGCAGTTATTAATAATGCGATTGAAATTACATACACTTCAGATAATAAACCTCAGGGGAAGGCATTAATTCAAATTGTCAATAATCAAATTGAAATGAAAGTTGAATCAGTGATGACAATTAACCGTGTTGTTGTCTTTGTTCCCGCTTCAGCACGAGGTAATAGTTTTACCGATGCACAATTCATGAGCAAATTGGATATGACCAATGGGCTGGAAACTTTTGTCTCATACTTGAAGATGATCGATGCTAGATTGCGAAATGTATCGCTTCTCTCAATTGGTGGTCAACCAACCATTTATGTCGATGTAGGATTGAAAAGAAAAATACCCATGGTAAACATGGGGGAAGGTATAAGTAAACTAACATCTATTTTGACTGCAATATTATCGAATAAAAATGCTATCATTTTGATTGATGAGATTGAAAATGGTATACATTATTCCTTGATGCCAAAAATTTGGGAAATAATTTTTTCTGCCGCGCAAAAACAAAATTGTCAAATTTTTGCCACTACACATAGTTATGATGTCATAAAGGGTGTTTCTGATTTCATGCGAGACAATGAACTAGATAATTCAAAAAATTCATTTAGTTACATAAGGCTAGATAGAAATAAAGAAGGCGTGGTTGTTCCTAAATATTATGGTCCTTCCGCCCTGCTTACATCTGTTGAACGTGATTGGGATATTCGCTAATGCCATCTAAAATTATAAAAAACAAGTTGCTATTGGTTGAAGGTCAGGATGAAATAAAATTCTTCACTGCTTTCCTCGCAAAGTATGAGATTGCGGATATACAAATTTTAGAATCTAAAGGAAAAGACCAATTTCGAGCTGAACTTGACTTGATTATGAATGAGCGTGAATTTGAAGATGTAATATCTGTAGGCGTGATCAGGGATGCAGATGAAAGTCAGCAAGCTGCTGTAGATAGTATTTGCCATCATCTCCGTCAAGTTGGATTACCAGTTCCAAATGGGCATTGTCAGTTTAAAAGTGACGGTGTCAGGAATGTCGGGGTCTTTATCGCGCCAGGTTTTACTGATAAAGGAATGTTAGAGAGTTTGATTTTGGAATCTTTAGGTGATCACCCCGTTAAAATTGCATCGGGTGAATATCTAGATAATTTAAAGAATTTATTAGCTCCCGTTAATCAGACCTGCGCATTTAATTATCCTAGAAATATTCATAAAGCTCATATGCATGCTTTTTTAGCAGGTATGGAGAAATTTATCCCAAGTGCTGGCCTAGCAGCTCAGAAGGGCTATTATAACCTGGATTCCGATGTATTTAATGAAGTTCGTGATTTTTTGAGGGGGCTTTGACAAGAAGGAGAGCGTGGCTCTCCTTTAATTTTATATTTCGGCAATTTATCATTATTATCTATTCATAAAGTTCGTATGATTTGAATAATATTATATCTAGATCTAACCAATTGTTCAGCTCCTGTAATCGTTTTTGCAGTGGCGTAAGCTCGTTGCGAACAAAGACGCGACTGGCCTTCTCTACATCCCCAAACCCCCCAACATTACTCGGCATGATCCCCATCATTTGCGGCGGAACGCGGTGTGCAGCCATCATGTCGTCCCTACTCACGTTCTTGATATTCAGAAACTCATCCTTTGCTGCGACCTCTGACAGTGGGATGATCTGGATGCCGTCCTTTTTACCGTTTGGCGAGTACATAAACAGGTTGCGGAAGTTGCCAGGCCCTTTGGCGCTTTTCATGGCCTTGCAGATATAGTTCACATCCTCGTGATTCTGCGCGGCGTCGGTCCTGCACATGATAAACCCTACATAGCTGCCGTTGATGTAATAATTGCGGCGAAACAGAGTGGCGGATTCGTTCAGCAGGGTGGAAGGAATTGCGGACAGGTATTCCGGTAGGCCGTAGATTTCTTGGTTTAAATCCGGCTCCATCAGGTGAAAGATGCTGCCTTAAGTGAACTCATATGGCTGCCTGGTCATGCCGTGTTGCACAAACCAGTATGTTTCCAGATCCACGCCGCGCCTGGTGTATTTCGCCAGCGATGGTATCAGTGACAAAATACCGCCGAGGCGGTTGGTGCGCTTCTCAAGATAGGCGTTACCGAATACCAGATAGTCCTGCATGAACCGGCTGAAAGCCTGCTGGCTCAGCAGCGGATGTGGGATAAAAGTGCTGGTCAGAATGTTGCGCTTCACGGCAATGGGTGAGCTGTGATGTACGGCGGCGCGATAGGTCCGTGCGAGCCCGTCAAAGCTGACAGTTTCGTAGGTGGATGAATTTAGCTGGCTGTGATCTCGTTGTAGGGGAGAGCATTGTACACATATAATTTGGATTCGAGAAAGACTGGGTTAGAAAATATATTTATCTCGCATAAAATAACAAAGGCTCAACGAAGTTGATCGTTGAGCCATTATTTATTTATATACGAATGCTAGCAGAATCTTTTTGTTGTGCGTCGATATGAATGATCTTTGAGGCTCTGAAACCTTCATTAACTGCTGCAATTTTAGCCTGTTGAACCTTTTGATATTTTTCACCTAAATGACCAATATCAACTATTACGAAAAATGCACGATCTGTATCGTCACCATTTCTATAAATTTCTAATTGTTTTTCATATCCATGAAGTAATTTACCATTTGATGATAACTTAACTTCTACTAAAACTTTCTGAGCGAAACCTTGCGAAACTTTGAAGTCTACAGGTCCATTACCAGAGTCTGCTTCAGGGCTAATATCCAAGTTATTAGCTCTGCAATATGAATATGCGACAGCAAAAAGTAAGCGTTGGGCCGCTTTTTCTTTACGTGGTTTTTTATCATCTGCCCACATTTCTTTCCACAGACCCTTGTTTTCAATTAGATCTTTGAATTGGTTTAATATCTCATCAACTAAAGCTTCAACTTCATCTAATGTTAGTTTTTTATTGAATTTCGAAAGGTTGAAGGGGTATTTCTTATCTAAAGAAGATACAAGCCTTGACCAAAATAGCTCTCCATTTTTATCAGCTTTAAAATCGTAAGGTTCTTTTTCTACTTCTTTTATTAACTCTAAGAGATCTTCAAAATATTCTTTTTTCTCTAAAGCCCTGCGCTTAGCTTCAGCCTTTTCTTTTTGAGTCATTGATGCGAGTAGTTTGCCAATATTAGTATTAATCCTGTCTCGTAGGTCTGTATTTTCTTTCATTGTACTGACTGCGCCGCTCCAGTCAGTGGATATAGGTAAATCACGAACAATATCTTTAGGAACAAGTATTAGGGGTGTATTAGTTAAAGGATTATGTGGGGCGATGTATTTACTTCCCTTAAATGAGAACTCTTTTGTTGGAATTTGTAGTGTTTTATTAACTCTTTCTGAAAATTCCACTAAGGACTCAAATATAATATTTGTAGTCATGTCACTGATTCTATCAGCTCCAATTCCTTCTTCAAATAACGACATGACCATAAATAAATCAGGGTCATCGATATCCATATTGATAATTTGATAGGCAGTATTCATGGTGGTGTTTACTAATTGTGGTCCGAACCCTGAGCCTTTGGCCGATGAGCCATAACCCAAACATGTCCATCCTATTTCGGAAAATGAAAATAATTTTTTGGCAGCCTTCCAAGCAACGTCACTGTCTTTTTGCTCCTTAGATGCCTTAATTAATTTAATGATTTTTGTGAAAGTGGATATATATTCATTATGAGCATTTAATCTCATTTCGTTATGCTTACTTTCAGGAAGGAGCATAGGGTCAATAAAAAGTAGAGTATCTGTTTCTAATAAAACATCAACAACATCAAGTTGATCAAGAATTAATGGCGATATGTTAAAATATGAAGAAATGGTATCGATAGATTTTACTGTGCTCATGTGTAATCCTTTAATATCTATTAGTAATCTTGACAAAATTACCCCACCAGTCCATTAGCTCAACTCTTTGTTTCAAATAAATGGACCGATTGTACGCTTTCCTAACTTCATTCTTATCAGTGTGTGCTAGCGCAGACTCGATTACATCAGAATTAAAATTAGCTTCGTTGAGAGCTGTACTAGCTATAGAACGTAAACCATGCGCAACTAATTTTCCACCATAACCAATACGTTTTAACGCGGCATTAGCCGTCTGGCTATTCATTGGTTGTTTTGGGTCATTCCGACTCGGAAAAACATGTTCACGATGGGCGCTGATTGGCTTCATCACATCAAGGATCTCTAATGCCTGAGGAGATAAAGGGACTATGTGTTCCCGCTTAGCTTTCATCCGTTCGGCTGGAATCGTCCAGAGCTTTGCATCGAGATCGATCTCTGCCCACCGAGTACCGGAGGCTTCAGAAGGGCGCACAAGAGTCAGAAGTTGCCACTCAATAAGACAACGCGTCGGAACAGACAGATTAGACATAACCAAAGAACGCATCAGCTTTGGTAATTCTTCTGGCCGGAGCGTCGGCATGTTTTGTTTTTTGGGCTTCTCAAAGGCCATCCCAACACCTGATGCTGGATTAGCATCAATCAGGCCAGTGTTTACGGCATAAATCATTATCTCGTTAATGCGCTGCACCAGTCGACGTACTGTCTCAAGCGCCCCACGAGCTTTGATTGGCTCAAGAGCTTCAACCAGTGTCCGGGCTTTGATTTGCTGAACAGGGATTTCACCGATTGCAGGAAATACGTCTTTCTCCAGTGAGCGCCAAATGTCTTTTGCGTAGTCAGGGGTAACGCTTTTGCTTTTTAGCTTGAACCAGTTAGCGGCGACCGTTGAAAAAATACTTTCCAGAGCGATTTGCTGCTCTTCCTCTGCGGCTTCGGCTTGAATTTGTGGGTCGATTTTGTTGGCTAGTAAAGCAAGGTAATCCGCTCTTAGACTTCGAGCATCAGCAAGTGAAAGGGAGGGGAAGGCTCCGAGCCCCATCATGGTCCGCTGCTTTGTTGCCGGACGTTGATAGCGGAAACGCCAGAGCTTTTTCCCGCTGGTTTTCACTATCAGGAAAAGCCCATCGCCATCATGCAGCGTCAGATCCTTCTCTAACGCTTTAGCGCGCAGAACTTCGGTGTTGGTCAGGGGGCGTGTTGTCCGTGCCACTGTGGCCGCTCCTTCATGAATTGGTATACGCTTTTAGGTATACATCCTACCGTATACCTAAACGTATACCAATAATCACCGGATTTGGCCGGATGTTCTCGGACAATAACAGACACAAAAAAGCCCGCAGGGCTTGTGCCGTGCGGGCTTTCTGTACTTCACCGGACGAATCCGGATCATAATGTGGTGGAGCTGGCGGGAGTTGAACCCGCGTCCGAAATTTCTACATCCTCGGTACTACATGCTTAGTTTGTCTTTACATTCGCACGTCAGCTGCGGACAAACACGCCACTAACGAACTAGCCTGATTAGTTTTAACGCTTCAACCCCAGGCAGGGTTTCCACGCGATCTCTTTTGGGTTTGACCTCTCTTTGATCCCCGTCTTAAGAGCGGAAGCTAGGGAGAGAGGGCTCTTAGCAGGTTATTAAGCTGCTAAAGCGTAGTTTTCGTCGTTTGCGACTATTTTTTTGCGGCTTTTAACGAGGCAAACCGCCCCTCGGCATGCACCTTGGGTTTCGCAAATCCCGTCGAATCCAGAATCAGCCCCAATAGTGTTGAACACAGTATACCAGATTTCACTTCTTCGATACCAGCCCGAAACGCTAACTTATTGAATAGTACAATAAGTGCGCAGAATCAACGTCCTGCGTTTTTCATGATACGTGCTTTGTCGAGCTGCCACTCGCGGGCTTTCAGGTCTGTGCGCTTGTCGTGCTGTTTCTTACCTTTCGCCACACCGATTTTCACTTTGCACCAGGCGTTTTTCCAGTATAAAGAGAGCGCAACTACGGTGAAGCCTTCCCGGTTGATGCGTCCGTAGAGGGATTCCAGTTCGCGCTTGTTCAGCAGCAGCTTACGGGTGCGGGTAGGATCGCAGACGTAATGTGAAGAGGCGACGGTCAGCGGCGTAAAGTTCGCGCCGAACAGGAAGGCCTCACCGTCTTTCAGGATCACGTAGCTGTCGCCAATGTTGGCTTTCCCGGCACGCAGCGATTTTACTTCCCAGCCCTGCAACGCAAGGCCAGCCTCGAATTCTTCTTCGATGAAATACTCGTGGCGAGCACGCTTGTTGAGCGCAATGGTCGCCGAACCAGGTTTATGTGCTTTTTTCTTCGTCATAAGTGTCGTAAAGCCGTCGGTAATCTGATTTTAAAAAGTCACCTCATTGCGTCCTGTGAGGTCTAACGCGCTATCTTAGCACGAGATAAGGCTTAGCGTTTTTTTAACAGGTGATAAATGTTATTATTTGTCTGTTGTGTGACCATGGAAAATGCTATGCCTCAGATTAGCCGTACCGCGCTTGTTCCCTACAGCGCGGAACAAATGTATCAGTTAGTGAACGACGTTCAGTCCTATCCGGAATTTATTCCGGGATGCACCGGTAGCCGGGTGCTGGAATCCGGCCCGACGCAGATGACTGCGGCCGTGGATGTCTCCAAAGCGGGGATCAGCAAAACGTTCACCACGCGCAATACCCTGACGAGCAATCAGAGTATTTTGATGCATCTGGTGGATGGTCCGTTTAAAAAACTGATGGGAGGGTGGAAGTTTACGCCACTGAGCGCTGACGCCTGCCGTATTGAGTTTCATCTGGATTTTGAATTTACCAATAAGCTGATCGAACTGGCGTTTGGCCGTATCTTTAAAGAGCTGGCCTCGAATATGGTTCAGGCGTTCACCACGCGCGCCAAAGAGGTTTACAGTGTCGCATAAGATTGCTGTTGAGGTGGTGTATGCGCTGCCGGAGAAGCAGTATTTGCAGCGCGTGATGCTTGAAGAGGGCGCCACCGTTGAGGCGGCTATCCTGGCTTCCGGCATTCTTGAGCTTCGCAGCGACATTGATCTGGCGAAGAATAAAGTTGGTATCTATAGCCGTCCGGTTAAGCTTGGGGATGTACTGAAAGAGGGCGACAGGGTTGAGATCTATCGCCCGCTGATTGCCGACCCGAAAGAGTTGCGCCGTCAGCGAGCAGAGAAATCCGGTAAGTAGCCAAAAAATATTCACAAAAAAGGTGCTCATTGAGCACCTTTTTGCGTTGCTGACGCCTGATTATTTGGTCAGGGCAGGCTTGTTATCGATATTGGTCAGCACACCGGCACTGCTGAAGGTCAGCGTCAGGGTTTGCTGGGTCACATCTTCATGACCAGGCTGCTGGCGGAATACATAGAACCAGGTGTTTGTGCCGAACGGATCGGACATCATCGGGGTTCCCAGGGCATAAGCGACCTGCTGTTGTGTCATACCCACGCGGATTTTGGACACATCGTTAGGGGTAAGGTAGTTCCCCTGGTTGATGTCAGGACGGTAAACCACTTTCTCCAGAGTGGAACAGCCTGCGGTCAACATCAGAAGAACCGCTGCGGCAGCGGTCAGCGTTTTACAGCGCATAGTGATTTGATTCCTTTTCGGGCCCGAGCAGTACGCGGCTCATATGTAATATGCCGATGATAATAGACCTTGCCCCACTTTGAAACCGGTCTGGCGGCGTTTTTGTTGTTCTGTATGACCCTGAGATCCCGAAAAAGTTTATGCCGCCAGCAGTTCTTTCGCATTCGCGAGGGTATTGCGAGTGACTTCGCTGCCGCCGAGCAGGCGTGCCAGCTCCTGCAAGCGTGATCGTTTATCCAGCGGCTTCATGTGCGTTTCCGTCATTTCGCCATCGGTTTCCTTGCTGACGATAAAGTGGTGATGACCACAACCGGCTACCTGCGGCAGGTGAGTCACACACATGACCTGCGTCGATTCACCCAACTGACGCAGCAGTTTGCCGACAACGGCCGCAGTCGGGCCGCTGATACCCACATCCACTTCATCGAAAATCAACGCCGGGGTTTCCATTTTACGGGCGGTAATCACCTGAATGGCCAGAGCGATACGCGACAGTTCACCGCCGGAAGCCACTTTCGAAATGGCCTGCAAAGGCTGGCCCGGGTTGGTGGTGACGCGGAATTCTACGCGATCTGCACCTTCCGCCGTCAGGTGATGTTCTTCAAAGCGAACATCAATGGTAAACACTCCATGCGGCATCGCCAGCGTATGCATGCTGTCGGTAATGTGCTGGCTAAGCTCCTGCGCATAGTGCTGTCGCACGTCGTGCAGCCGTTTCGCCGTTTCCAGCGCCTGCTGATGATGCAAATTGACCGCCAGAGACAAGGTTTCGAGGGAATCGGCCTGATCGTCCAGCTGCTGCTGTTCCTCCAGCAGAGACTGATAGTAATTCGGCAGCTCTTCCGGGGTGACGTGATGCTTACGCGCCAGTGAAATCTGACGGGAGATGCGTTGTTCAAGCTCAAACAGACGGTTCGGGTCGAGGTCCAGACGTTCACAGTAGTGGCGCAGTTCATCCCCGGCCTCTGAAATCTGAATCGCGGCCTCTTCCAGCATCTCCAGCACGCCAGAAAGCTTATTGTCCATGCCGGTCAGTTCGGTAACAAGCTGACGCACGTTGTACAGCTGGCTCTGCAAGTTTACGTCTTCGCCATCCGCCAGCATGTTCAGGGCATTCTGGCTGGTGGAAAGCAGCTGACCGCTGTTGGCCAGACGCTTGTACTCCTCGTCGATTTGCTCAAATTCACCTGCCTGCGGGTTAAATTCGTTCAACTCTTTCAGCTGATATTCCAGCAGCTCGGCGCGCGCGGTACGCTCCTGGCTTTGCTGCTGATGCTGCGCTAGTTCGCGGCAGCTTTGATGCCACTGACGATAGTGCTCCGCCATGAGTTGAGTAAGCGCGTACTCACCTGCGTAGCCATCAAGCAGGGCTTTCTGTTGTTCGGGTTTGATTAACTGCTGGTGCGCATGCTGACCGTGGATCTGAATAAGCAACTGGCCCAGCTCGCGAAGCTGGGAAAGGGGAACTGCTGTACCGTTGATAAACCCGCGGGAACGGCCATCGCTGCTGATGACACGGCGAAGTAAACACTCACGTCCGTCTTCAAGCTGGTTCGCTTCCAGCCAGCGCAGGGCGGCAGGCGTGTCTTTTAACGAGAAGCGGGCGCAGAGATCGGCACGGGCTGCGCCTGTGCGCACCATATCACCCTCTGCACGACCGCCGAGGCACAAGCCGAGGGCATCAATGGCAATGGATTTACCTGCACCGGTTTCACCGGTAATCGCCGTCATTCCGCTATGGAAGTCGATCTCAAGCTCACGAACAATGGCAAAGTTGCTGATGGTCAGTTGTGCCAGCATAATTGTTTTCCTGTATGAAAAACCATGACTGTGTTTGTATACAGTATAAACTGGTTTTATATACAGTAAAGTGCTGGATGCAAAATCAGAACAATTTTTTTGACCAGCCGAGTTTGGAGCTTAATGTATTGAAATAGCTGTAATCTTTCGGGTGAATCAGGTTCAGATGGTAATCGCAGCGGCGAATGAGGACATCTTCTCCTTCCTGAATGGGAAGCGCAATCTGACTGTCGCAGCTGATCTCCAGGTCGTTACGGCGATGGGAAAAACGCAGACGGATGGTGCTGTCGCCGTTGATCACCAGCGGACGCGCCGAGAGCGTATGGGGGAACATCGGCACCAGGGTTATCGCATCCAGCGATGGCGTCAGTATGGGGCCTCCGGCTGAAAGCGAGTAGGCAGTTGATCCCGTCGGGGTTGAAATAATCAGCCCGTCAGAACGCTGAGAGAACGCGAAGATTTCGTCGATATAGACTTCGAACTCGATCATGTGTGCCACTTTACCGGGGTGGAGAACCACCTCGTTAATGGCGGTGCTGATGCGCTTCTGGCAGTCCTGCTGACACACCTGCGCTTCCAGTAAAAACCGTTTTTCACTGATATAGTGACCTTCCAGCACGTCCGCCAGTTGCTGCTGCGCATTGTCCGGGTCGAGGTCGGTCAGGAAACCGAGATTGCCACGGTTAATACCAATAACCTTAATGTCATAGCGAGCCAGCGTTCGCGCCGCGCCCAGCATATTGCCATCGCCGCCGACCACCACGGCGAGATCCGCCTGCTGGCCAATTTCCGCCAGCGTGCCGGTTCTGACGCTTTTAAGCTGCAACTCCTGGGCGATCTGCTGCTCGACCATCACTTCATAGCCTTTACCACACAGCCAGCGATACAACATTTCATGTGTCGTCAATGCGGTAGGGTGACGCGGATGGCCGACGATCCCAATACACCTGAAATGATTATTCATTTTCTGGAGGTCCTTGTGCCTGATGAATGATGACAATCTGCCTTGTTCCCTTGAATCCAGGAAACTGATCCCCATAATAAGCGAAGTTAGCGAGATGAATGCAGAAAAACGCGGAGAAATTCATGAGTAGTAAAGAACAGAAAACGCCTGAGGGGCAAGCCCCTGAAGAAATTATCACGGAACAGCACGATGAAGTTGAGGCAGTAGAGCCAGACACGTCTGCTGAGCAGGTGGACCCGCGCGATGAAAAAATTGCCAACCTGGAAGCTCAGTTGGTAGAAGCGCAGAATCGCGAACGCGATGGCGTTCTGCGTATCAAAGCGGAAATGGAAAACCTGCGCCGTCGTACCGAGCTGGACGTTGAAAAGGCGCACAAATTTGCGCTGGAGAAATTCGTCAACGAACTGCTGCCGGTGATCGACAGCCTGGATCGTGCGCTGGAAGTGGCGGATAAAGCTAACCCGGATAACGCGGCGATGATTGAAGGCATTGAGCTGACGCTGAAATCCATGCTGGATGTGGTGCGTAAGTTCGGTGTTGAAGTGATTGCCGATACGGATGTCCCGCTGGATCCAAACGTTCACCAGGCTATTGCGATGGTGGAATCCGAAGACGTTACCGCGGGTAACGTACTGGGCGTGATGCAGAAAGGGTATACCCTGAACGGTCGTACTATTCGCGCTGCGATGGTGACCGTGGCGAAAGCGAAAGCGTAATTTGCCGCCCCGTAGTGCCGGGTGGCGGCTTCGCCTTACCCGGCCTACACATTACTCGGCGATACTTTCGCGTAAAGGTTTAATGGGCAGGACTTTCACCTGCTTAATCATGTTGTCCTGAACGTCCAGAATATCAATATCATACTGCTCAATACGCACGCGCGTACCAGCCGCCGGGATCTCTTCCAGCGCCTCCAGAATCATACCGTTCATCGTCCGCGCTTCGTCTTCCGGCAAATGCCAGTTAAACGCTTTGTTGATTTCACGAATGTTGGCGCTGCCGTCGATAAGCACTGACCCGTCGTTCTGCGGGGTGACTTCTTCCGCAAGGGAAGGTGACATCGACGTGGTAAAGTCCCCGACAATCTCTTCCAGAATATCTTCGACCGTCACCAGCCCCTGGATGTCGCCGTATTCATCCACCACCAGGCCGACTTTCTTCTTGTTTCGCTGGAACTTTACCAGCTGTGTGCTGAGCGGGGTACCCTCCGGCACGTAGTAAATTTCGTCGGCGGCGCGCAGCATCACCTCTTTGGTGAACTCGTTTTTCTCGGTCATCAGGCGATAGGCCTCGCGCACGCGCAGCATGCTGATGGCATCGTCGAGGGAATCGCGATAAAGCACGATGCGCCCGTGTGGGGAGTGCGTCAGCTGGCGGACAATGGCCTTCCAGTCGTCGTTGATATCAATCCCGACGATTTCATTGCGCGGCACCATGATGTCGTCAACGCTGACCTTTTCCAGATCCAGAACCGACAGAAGCATGTCCTGATTGCGGCGGGAAATCTGCGAGCGGGATTCGTTCACGATGGTACGCAGTTCATCTTTGCTGAGCGCGCTACTGATGGTAACGTCTGCCTTTATACCGACCATGCGCATCAGCACCCGTGTCACCATATTCAGCAGCCAGACCAGCGGCATCATCAGAATAAGCAGCGGTGCTAACAGGAAGCTGCTCGGGTAGGCCACTTTTTCCGGGTAAAGCGCCGCGATGGTTTTGGGCAGCACTTCCGCAAACACCAGCACCACAAACGTGAGTACCCCGGTGGCTATCACCACGCCTGCGTTGCCGTACAGACGCATCCCGACGATGGTGCCCAACGCAGAAGCGAGAATATTGACCAGGTTGTTACCGATAAGCACCAGGCTAATCAGGCGGTCCGGCTTACGCAGCAGCTTTTCGACACGACGCGCGGCACGGTTACCCTGCTTGGCACGATGACGTAACCGGTAGCGGTTCAGGGTCATCATGCCGGTTTCAGAGCCAGAGAAATATGCGGAGATGACCACCATGATGACCAGAATGACGATCAGCGTAGTGGTAGAGATGTGTTCCAGGGGGAACTCCTTTTGTTACTTAGCCAGCAAATTGCTGTATGAAGCGGCTACCAAAATAGGCAAGCGTGAGAATGCCCGCACCCGCAACGTTGAACCAGACCACGCGACGACCGCGCCAGCCTTCATGATAATGGCCCCATAACAGGACAATATAGACAAACCACGCGATGATGGAGAGGACAGCTTTATCGATATTCTCCACGCTGAACAGGTTCTTCATATAAAACAACCCCGTGCACAGCGTCAGCGTCAGCAGAACCACACCGACCTGGGTGATGTGGAACATCTTACGCTCAATCACCATCAGCGGCGGCATTTCGTGGTTAAACGCAAGCTTTTTATTTTTCAGCTGGTAGTCAATCCAGGCGAGCTGCATGGCGTAAAGGGCGGCGATGATCAGCGTCGCGTAAGAGAACAGCGACAGGCCTATATGCACCAGCATCCCCGGCGTCGCTTCCAGATGGGTAATAAACTCATTGGGCATGAACGTGGCTAACGCCAGGTTGATCAGCGCAAAGGCGTAAACTATCGGCAGCAGCAGCCAGCCACGGTTTTTAGACGCGACAATCGTCATGACCGTACAGATCATCAGGCTGACCAGCGAGCCGACGTTCAGCACGCTCAGATTTTGGACGCTGCCGTCGCCGGGAATGATGCGTGATTCCAGCGCAAACGCGTGGCTAACCAGTGCGATCACTGCCGAAAGAATAGCCATGCGCCGCCAGCCGCTGTTTTTTTGCAGCAGTCCGGGAATGATCAGCGCGAGGCTGACAGAGTAGGCAACAAGGGCGATCAGTGCGAAAACAGGCATATAGGCGTCGACAGTTGTCTTAATAAGAAAGAGAAGCAGTATAACGTTACGTGACGCCTGCTCCAACCGTTGCATAACAACAAAGGCGCCTTCATGTTATACTCCGGCAAAATTCTGTGTATGTGTCGCTCAGGCGACCTAACGTTTCTACCCCAGGCGAGAGACAATGTTTGATAATTTAACCGATCGTTTGTCGCGCACGCTGCGCAACATCAGCGGCCGTGGACGCCTCACCGAAGAGAATATCAAGGAAACGCTGCGCGAAGTGCGCATGGCGCTGCTGGAAGCAGACGTCGCGTTGCCGGTCGTGCGTGATTTTATCAACCGCGTGAAAGAGAAAGCGGTTGGCCATGAAGTGAACAAGAGTCTGACTCCGGGTCAGGAGTTCGTCAAAATCGTCCGTAACGAGCTGGTTTCGGCGATGGGCGAAGAGAACCAGGTGCTTAACCTGGCGGCTCAGCCGCCGGCTGTCGTGCTGATGGCGGGTCTGCAAGGTGCGGGTAAAACCACCAGTGTTGGTAAGCTGGGGAAATTCCTGCGCGAAAAGCACAAGAAAAAGGTGCTGGTGGTGTCGGCGGACGTGTATCGCCCGGCGGCGATCAAACAGCTGGAAACGCTGGCCGAGCAGGTTGGCGTGGACTTCTTCCCGTCCGACGTGGCGCAGAAGCCTGTCGACATCGTTAACGCGGCGCTGAAAGAGGCGAAGCTGAAATTCTACGACGTGCTGCTGGTGGATACCGCCGGTCGTCTGCACGTTGACGAAGCGATGATGGACGAAATCAAGCAGGTGCACGCCTCTATCAACCCGGTAGAGACCCTGTTTGTTGTTGACGCTATGACTGGCCAGGATGCAGCGAACACGGCGAAAGCGTTTAACGAAGCCCTGCCGTTAACTGGCGTGGTGCTGACTAAAGTCGACGGCGACGCCCGCGGCGGTGCGGCGCTGTCTATTCGTCATATCACCGGTAAGCCGATTAAATTCCTCGGCGTGGGCGAGAAAACCGAAGCGCTGGAGCCATTCCACCCGGATCGTATTGCCTCCCGTATCCTCGGCATGGGCGATGTGCTGTCGCTGATCGAAGATATCGAGAGCAAAGTTGACCGCGCGCAGGCAGAGAAACTCGCCAGCAAGCTGAAAAAAGGCGACGGTTTCGATCTCACCGACTTCCTTGAACAGCTGCGTCAGATGAAAAACATGGGCGGCATGGCAAGCCTGATGGGCAAGCTGCCGGGCATGGGGCAGATCCCGGATAACGTCAAATCGCAGATGGATGACAAAGTGCTGGTGCGTATGGAGGCAATCATCAACTCCATGACGCTGAAAGAGCGTGCGAAGCCAGAAATCATCAAAGGTTCCCGCAAGCGCCGTATCGCAGCCGGTTGCGGCATGCAGGTACAGGACGTTAACCGCCTTCTGAAACAGTTCGACGACATGCAGCGCATGATGAAAAAAATGAAGAAAGGCGGCATGGCGAAGATGATGCGCGGCATGAAAGGCATGATGCCGCCAGGATTCCCCGGCAGATAAATCGTGTTTAATGCTCAGTATCAAGATGCTGATTGCATTTTCCCCAGAAATCAGTAAAATTTTCGGGCTTTTAATATGACACCCGGGCTCCGTTCCTCGATGGGGCCCGGTTGTTTTATTCACACAAGAGGATGTTATGGTAACTATTCGTTTAGCACGTCACGGCGCTAAAAAGCGTCCGTTCTACCAGGTTGTTGTGACTGACAGCCGTAATGCACGCAACGGTCGCTTCATCGAGCGCGTTGGTTTCTTCAACCCACTGGCCGCTGGCGCAGAAGAAGAAACCCGTCTGGATCTGGATCGTATCGCTCACTGGGTTGGCCAGGGCGCTACTGTTTCCGATCGCGTTGCTACGCTGATCAAAGCAGCAAACAAAGCAGCTTAATCTGTCACGGTGGTCATGATGAGCAATAAAGCACCTGTTGAACCGATCGTATTGGGAAAAATGGGTTCTTGCTACGGTATCCGTGGTTGGCTCAGAGTGTTTTCCTCCACTGAAGACGCTGATAGCATTTTTAATTACCAGCCCTGGTTTATCCAGAAAGCCGGTAAGTGGGAAGAGGTCGAGCTGGAAAGCTGGCGTCACCACAATCAGGACATCATCATCAAGCTGAAAGGCATTGACGATCGTGATGCCGCGAATGCGCTGACTAATTGTGAAATTGTCGTGGATTCGTCGCAGTTGCCACAGCTGGAAGAGGGTGACTACTACTGGAAAGACCTTATGGGTTGCCAGGTAGTGACCACTGAAGGCTACAGCCTGGGTAAAGTCATCGACATGATGGAAACCGGGTCAAATGACGTTCTCGTCATTAAGGCAAACCTTAAAGATGCATTTGGCATCAAGGAGCGGTTGGTTCCGTTCCTCGATGGACAGGTTATCAAGAAAGTCGATCTCGCTACTCAAACCATTGAAGTAGATTGGGATCCTGGTTTTTAATTCTCCGGATAAACGGTAAAAGACGGCGCTATGTGGATTGGCATAATTAGCCTGTTTCCTGAAATGTTCCGCGCGATTACCGATTACGGGGTAACTGGCCGGGCAGTAAAGAATGGCCTGCTGAGCATCCAGAGCTGGAGTCCTCGTGACTTCACGCATGACCGGCACCGTACCGTGGACGATCGTCCTTACGGCGGCGGACCGGGGATGTTAATGATGGTGCAACCCTTACGGGACGCCATTCACACAGCAAAAGCCGCGGCAGGTGAAGGCGCGAAGGTGATTTATCTGTCACCTCAGGGACGCAAGCTTGATCAAGCGGGCGTGAGCGAACTGGCGACGAATCAAAAGCTGATTCTGGTCTGTGGTCGCTACGAAGGGATAGATGAGCGCGTAATTCAAACCGAGATTGACGAAGAATGGTCTATCGGCGATTACGTTCTCAGCGGTGGTGAGTTACCGGCAATGACGCTGATTGACTCCGTTGCCCGGTTTATTCCGGGTGTTCTGGGCCATGAAGCTTCGGCAACGGAAGATTCCTTTGCTGATGGATTGCTGGACTGTCCACACTATACTCGTCCTGAAGTGTTAGAAGGGATGGAGGTCCCGGCAGTGTTACTGTCTGGAAACCATGCCGAGATACGTCGCTGGCGTTTGAAGCAGTCGCTGGGCCGAACCTGGCTTAGAAGACCTGAACTTCTGGAAAACCTGGCTCTGACTGAAGAGCAAGCAAAGTTGCTGGCCGAGTTCAAAACTGAACACGCGCACCAGCAGCATGAACATGATGGGAAAGCGTAATACGCTCCCGAATATCAGTTTACCCAGGATAAGAGATTAAATTATGAGCAACATTATTAAGCAACTTGAACAAGAGCAGATGAAGCAGGACGTACCTTCCTTCCGTCCAGGTGACACCGTGGAAGTGAAAGTATGGGTTGTTGAAGGTTCCAAAAAACGTCTGCAGGCATTCGAGGGCGTGGTTATCGCTATTCGTAACCGCGGTCTGCACTCTGCATTCACTGTTCGTAAAATTTCCAACGGCGAAGGCGTTGAGCGTGTCTTCCAGACTCACTCTCCGGTAGTTGACAGCATTGCTGTTAAACGTCGTGGTGCTGTACGTAAAGCTAAACTGTACTACCTGCGTGAGCGTACTGGTAAGTCTGCTCGTATTAAAGAGCGTCTGAACTAAGATTCGCTTAAGCGACATCCTGTTAGAAAGGGCTGGCCGAAAGGCTGGCCCTTTTTTTATCTCATCGCACCTCTCGCGTTAACCCTTCTGTCATAAATCATTTACAATGTTCGCCTCTTGGGTGGAGGGTAAGTGGATAACGTACTGCATCAGCATAACTGGAAACGCGCAGCGGCATTGACCGCGCTGTTTGCGATCCTGCTGATCGTCGTGGCGCCGCTGATCTCCGTCTCGCTGCAAAAAGATCCCATGAGCGCCATGCCTGGCATGCACCATGACATGAGCATGATGTCGATGGACGAGCACCATGGTGAAATGTCACATTCCATGCCAGTCGACCATGCAGAAGCGTGCGGCTACTGCGTGCTGTTAGCCCATGTGCCGGGCGTGATGCTGGCGCTGATTGTTCTGCTCAGCGCGGTGTTGCAGCGGTTGCGGGTGAAGCCGCCTCGTCAGGCGGTCAGCCACTGGCACTTTTTCCCCTGGCTTTACCCAGATACCCGCGCGCCGCCGCGTCGGTCTGCTTTCTCCCTTTAAAACAAAATCACTCACTTTTTGCCTTAAAAAGGAAAAGTATGACTACCTGCACTCCGCGCGCGGCATGGGGAAATCTGCTGCGTCGCCTCCATTTCTATATCGGGCTGTTTGTCGGTCCGTTTATCTTCTTCGCCGCACTGACCGGTACGCTGTATGTGGCCACGCCGCAGCTTGAAAATGCGCTGTACCATCACGCACTCCACACGGATGCCGTGGGTGAGGCGCAGCCTCTTGCTGAACAAATTGCCGTCGCGGAAAACGCAGTGGGTTCAGCGCTGCGTTTACATGCCGTTCGTCCAGGGCTGGAAAAGGGCGAAACGACCCGTGTGATGTTTGCCGACCCGACGCTGGGTCCCTCCGAGCACCGGGCTGTTTTTATTGATCCCGCCAGCCTTGAGGTTCGAGGGGATATGACCGTGTACGGCACCAGCGGGATTTTACCGCTGCGTCAGACTATCGATTATCTGCATACCTCGCTGATGCTGGGCAACCTCGGGCGGCTCTATAGCGAGTTAGCCGCCTCCTGGATGTGGGTTGCTGCCCTGGGGGGGATCGCGCTGTGGTTCTACACCCGGCCGAAGCGTCGCATTAACAATCGTTTCCAGAATCGTCGTCGCCTGCATGTGATCTTAGGCTGGACGCTGCTGGCGGGAATGCTGCTGTTCTCCGCCACTGGTTTAACCTGGTCACAATGGGCCGGGGGTAACGTTGATAAGCTGCGGGCAGAGATGAACTGGCTGACGCCGCAGGTAAATACCACCCTTTCCGGTGCGCCGGAAATGAGGGATGAACACGCCGAACATCGTGGTCATCACGGGGGAGTGACGATGCCTGAAATGCCAGTCAAACTGTCGCTTTTTGACAGCGTATTGCAGGTCGCCCGCCAGTCAGGGATTGATGCGAACAACGTTGAGATCCGCCCGGGAAGAGGCGCTAACCAGGCCTGGACGGTGACGGAAATCGATCGCCGCTGGCCGACGCAGGTTGATGCCGTAGCCGTGGATCCTCACTCTCTGAAGGTGCTGGACAGCACTCGCTTCGGGGATTTCCCGCTGATGGCTAAACTGACCCGCTGGGGCGTGGATTTCCATATGGGGATCTTGTTTGGTCTGGCAAACCAGCTGCTGCTCATCGCGTTTGGTGTTGCGCTGTGTGTGTTGATTATCTGGGGATACCGGATGTGGTGGATGCGTCGCCCTGCGACGTCAGCCGCGAACCCGGTACAAACGCTCTGTCAAAGCTGGCTGGCATTGCCGCTGTGGGGAAGGGGAGTGACGTTCCTGATAAGCGTTCTGCTGGGGCTGGCGTTGCCGGTCATGGGCGTCAGTCTGGCGGTATTTATTGTCATTGACTGGCTGCGCTGGCGAGCGGCTTCAGATGTGTCGCTCGCCGGGACATCCGTTAAATAGCCTTAAGGCGTGCTGATAACCACCGCAACCCGGCGGTTTTCAGCGCGCCCTTGCGCAGTATGGTTACTGCTGACAGGGTATTTTTTGCCTAAACCCCGCGTGGTGAGGTTGCTGCGCGGGATGTTCGCGCCCTTCGCCCAGGCATCCGCCACGACATTGGCCCGTTTTAACGAAAGCGCTTCGTTGTAGCTCTCTTCGCCATAGTTATCCGTATGGCCGTCCATGCGGGCATGATTCAGCCCGGTTGCCGCCAGACGTGAGGCCATAGTCTGGATCTGCGTTTCACTTTCCGGGCGCAGTCTGGCGTCATTTTTATCAAACAGGATCTTATCCGACAGGCCCAGGGACCAGTCGCCATTCAGTTCGTTAAAGCCGTAGGATTTCATGGCCGCTATTTGCTCTGGCGTGAATTTCCCTTCAGGGGATGTCTGGCATCCGGATATCACCAGTGACGCCAGTAACAACGGCGCAAAATATCGCTTTAACATATCGTCTTCCTTTCAGGATATTGTTTTGGAACGCTGGTTCTTGACCAGATACATATTGCGATCGGCTTGCTCCAGTAAGGCCTCAACGGAGGCATTTTCCCACGCCAGAGCAAAGCCAATGCTGAGTGACATTGATGCTGTGTGCCCGTTATGCAGATCAAACGGACGGATAAATTGCTGCGACAGCGCAGCACAAATATATTCGACCTCATGCGCGGTGTGGACGCCGTACAGGATCATGGCAAATTCGTCGCCGCCAAGGCGGTAAGACTGATGACGTTTTTCGCCAAACTCGACCATCCTTTTGGCGGCTTCGATCAGTACGCAGTCACCCGCGGCATGACCCCAGGTGTCATTGATAAACTTGAAGTTGTCGCCATCAAGGAAGAGCAGGGCAGAATTGGTTTTTGCCGAAGCGTCATTCATTAATGCCGCAATGTTGTTGCGAAACGCGGCGCGGTTTGCCAGCCCCGTAAGCGGATCGTGCATGGCAGTACGCAACAGCTGAGCGTTTTTGGCCTGTAGCTTGAGCTGCCACTCCTCCATTTCATCCAGCAGGCTGTTGAAGTCTTCACCAAACTGGTGGAACTCTTCAATGCGGCCTTCCGTTACCCGGCGAGAGAAGTTGCGGTTGGTGCGAACGTCATGCACAACGTCGGTGATATTTTGCATTTCAGCCACCATGCCATGATGTAGCGAGCGGGTGATGGTCAATGCGACGGCAGAGGCAAAAAGAATGCAGCCGGTGAGGACCGCAAATGAGAGCCAGATAAAATGGCTAATTAAGCTGTCTCGTGCTGTCAGACGAATTTCGCCAATCACATTGCCGTTATGTATGATGGGCTGTGCGACAGGAAGAGGGAACAACCAACGGTTGACCAGCGCGCCCAGCGTGTCGGTATTATCCGCTGGGTTCCATGACCACCAGGCAAACCGTTTATGATGGGCGTTAAGCACTTCCGCCACGGCAAATTGCCCCTGCTTGCCGAGGGTTGCCAGCGTTTCATTTGCCGCCACGGCATCGTTGAACACCAGAGAGGCTTCAAGACTGTGGCTCATGGTGGCGCCGGTAAGTTCGAGGTTTTTTTGCGCGTATTGCTTTAATGTCACCACGGAAGCGAAACACAGCAGCAACCATATAAACGTCATTGTTATAATGACGCTTATCATGCTGATTCGCCGCAACGTTCTTTTAAACGTCGGACGCGGTGTTGGTGCGACTTCCTTATTCATGCTTCTTATTCCGTGCGAGCATTAATACATCCGGATTGACTCTTACGCCACTGCGCGCCAGCGCATCCAGATTGACGGAAAACCTGACCTGGTCGTGCTCTATTATCAGACAAAATGCGCTGCCAATAACGCATTCAGGATTTTGCTCTGACATTAATAGCAACGCCTGGCCCTGATATTGATTTATTATTTCCTGTTGTTTTGCCGGGGGCTCACTCCCGAAATAGAGGGCATCACACCGTGCTGAAAGTACTTCCCGATCGCTATGCACAATGACAGGACTATAGGGCAACGGGTTGTGTATATCTTCACTGCTGAGCGCCTGTCTGTAATGGGAAGAGGCATAAATACAGAGCTTAGGCTGGCCGGACAGTGCTGGCCATCGGGTGTAGCTCACAATACCAGAAACAATCGAACGTACCGATTTATCCGTTTCCGTGAACGAGCCTGCCGTGGCAGGGGTCACTAAAATGAACAGCATTAGCGCCAGGGGGAGTCGGAGCAAAGCGATCAAGATTGCATTTCCCATCAGAATCCGCCAAACCGCCCCGGAAATAGATGTCCTTAAGAATTGTCGGCAGAATACCATTGTTTATCAAAGCCGTCATTATGTCAGAAATATCCCTGTTTTGACTTAAGCTAAATCTTACAGCGATCGATATTCCCGAGAATTAAGCCTGGTTTGATTAAGCCAGCTGGAATTCATAATTTCATTCATTTTTTGTTGCCAGGAATCAGTGGTCACGCAAGTTTCTCTCCAATTCACCAGAGGGTTAATAAGCTAACGGCCAGCGCCTGGATAGTGTCCCTTGTGTGAGCGTAGACAGGCAGTAAATGCGTGCGTGTAATTTTATCTTTACGTTTTTAAGCGATGTTTTTGGTGTTTAAATGGCACTTGTAAAGTAATGTGTACGTATTTTGGATTGAAATCTTTACTTGTTGTGGTATCGTTGTGTCACCTCTTCGAGGAAAACCACTATCGCAAACGAGTTTTACAGGATCGCAATCATGCAAAAAGACGCGCTGAACAACGTACATATCACTGACGAACAGGTATTAATTACCCCGGATCAACTGAAGGCGGAATTCCCGCTGAGCGTCGCGCAGGAAGCTCAGATTGAGCACTCTCGCCAGACCATTTCTGACATTATCGCTGGCCGCGATCCGCGTCTGCTGGTGGTATGTGGTCCTTGCTCCATTCACGATCCTGAAACCGCCATTGAGTACGCTCGTCGATTTAAAGCATTAGCGGAGGAGGTCAGCGATAGCCTCTATCTGGTGATGCGCGTCTATTTTGAGAAGCCACGTACGACGGTTGGCTGGAAAGGGTTGATTAACGATCCGCACATGGATGGCTCGTTTGATGTGGAAGCTGGCTTGAAAATTGCGCGTCGCCTGCTGGTGGAACTGGTCAGCATGGGGCTGCCGCTGGCAACCGAAGCGCTGGATCCGAACAGCCCGCAATACCTCGGCGATCTGTTTAGCTGGTCTGCAATTGGTGCGCGTACCACCGAGTCACAAACCCACCGCGAGATGGCGTCTGGCCTGTCTATGCCGGTTGGTTTTAAAAACGGTACTGACGGCAGCCTTGCCACGGCAATTAACGCCATGCGCGCCGCCGCCATGCCCCATCGTTTTGTCGGAATCAACCAGGCGGGACAGGTATGTCTGCTGCAAACGCAGGGCAACCCGGACGGGCATGTGATCCTGCGCGGCGGTAAAGCGCCAAACTACAGCCCGGCGGATGTCGCGCAGTGTGAAAAAGAGATGGAACAGGCGGGACTGCGCCCGGCGCTGATGGTAGATTGCAGTCATGGTAATTCGAATAAAGATTACCGTCGCCAGCCTGCGGTTGCAGAATCTGTGATTGCCCAGATAAAAGATGGCAACCGTTCAATTATCGGCCTGATGATTGAAAGTAATATTCATGAAGGCAATCAGTCATCGGAACAACCGCATAGCGCGATGAAGCCCGGCGTCTCCGTCACGGATGCCTGCATCAGCTGGGAAACCACCGATGCGCTGCTGCGTGAGATCCACAAAGATTTGAACGGCCAGCTGGCGACGCGTCTGGCATAAGAGGGTAGTTATGGTTGCTGAATTGACCGCATTACGCGATCAAATTGATGAAGTGGATAAGGCGTTGCTGGATCTTCTGGCGCGCCGCATGGCTCTGGTTGCTGAGGTCGGCGAAGTTAAAAGCAAATACGGCCTGCCGATTTACGTTCCGGAGCGCGAGGCCTCTATGCTCGCCTCCCGTCGTAAAGAGGCGCAGGCCCTGGGCGTTTCACCTGATTTGATTGAGGACGTCCTGCGTCGCGTCATGCGCGAGTCCTATTCCAGCGAAAACGATAAGGGTTTCAAAACTCTCTGTCCGTCGCTGCGTCCGGTGGTCATCGTCGGTGGTGGCGGACAGATGGGGCGTTTGTTTGAGAAAATGCTGACGCTTTCTGGTTATCAGGTGCGCATTCTGGAGAAAGAGGACTGGTCGCACGCGCCGGAGCTGATGAAAGACGCCGGAATGGTTATCGTCAGTGTGCCGATCCATGTGACGGAGCAGATTATCGCTAAACTTCCTCCGCTGCCGGAAGATTGCATTCTGGTGGACCTGGCCTCCGTTAAAAATGGTCCGCTACAGGCAATGCTGGCGGCGCACACCGGCCCTGTGCTTGGGTTACACCCGATGTTTGGCCCGGACAGCGGCAGCCTGGCGAAGCAGGTAGTGGTTTACTGTGACGGACGGCAGCCGGAAGCCTACCAGTGGTTCCTGGAACAGATTCAGGTCTGGGGAGCGCGTTTACACCGCATCAGCGCGGTAGAGCATGACCAGAACATGGCGTTTATTCAGGCGCTGCGCCACTTTGCAACCTTTGCCTATGGGCTGCACCTGGCGGAGGAGAACGTTCAGCTTGAACAATTGCTGGCGCTTTCATCGCCAATCTATCGTCTGGAGCTGGCGATGGTCGGGCGACTGTTTGCCCAGGATCCACAGCTTTACGCCGACATCATCATGTCGTCTGAAAATAACCTGGCGCTGATCAAACGCTACTACCAGCGTTTTGGTGAAGCGATCACTTTGCTGGAACATGGCGATAAACAAGCCTTTATCGACAGTTTCCGTAAAGTCGAGCACTGGTTCGGTGATTACGCCACGCGGTTCCAGAGTGAAAGCCGCACGCTGTTACGCCAGGCAAATGACAGTCGCCAGTAATCTGATGATGTATATACTGAAAGCCAGCATTGCTGGCTTTTTTCATTTTTGGGGAACTGTCATGGCTGAACCGCAGCTGCTGTTGAACTATACCGGGCATCTGCCCGAATGCCCGACGTGGAGTGCAGACGAGAAGGCGCTCTACTGGGCGGATATCCTGGAAGGGGAGATCCATCGCTATCATTTGCCCACCGCGGAACACTCGGTGCTCTCGTTCCATGAAGAAGTCGGGTGTTTTGCCCTGCGTGAACGCGGCGGATTTATCGTCGCGATGCGAAACGCCATCTGGCTGACTGATAAACACGGCCTGCTCCAGCGTAAGGTTTGCGATAACCCGTCCAACCCGCAGCTTGCACGCTTTAACGATGGCGGTACTGATCATCAGGGGCGATTTTATGCAGGCACGTTCTGGGGGCCGGGAGATTAT
Source organism: Enterobacter cloacae complex sp. IR5418 (assembly GCF_049238105.1). Lineage (NCBI taxonomy): Bacteria > Pseudomonadati > Pseudomonadota > Gammaproteobacteria > Enterobacterales > Enterobacteriaceae > Enterobacter > Enterobacter cloacae complex sp. IR5418. Next base: position 24,436 of record NZ_JBMKHS010000035.1, read on the forward strand.
AACGGCGCCATGCTGATGCGTATCGACAACGATCTTACGCCGAAAGTGATCCAGTGCGATATTCACGGGCATAACGGTTTAGCCTTTAGTCCTGATAAACGGTGGATGTTTACTTCTGACACCCCAAACGGGGTGATCTACCGTACGCCGCTTGATGAGCAGGGGGAACCCGGTAAGCGCGAAGAGTTTCGCCGGTTTAGCGAGGGAGAAGGTATACCCGACGGAGCGGCAATGGATGAGGAAGGCTGCTACTGGAGCGCACTGTTTGACGGCTGGCGTATCGCACGGTTTTCACCGCAAGGCGAACAGCTGGAAGAGTATCGGCTGCCGGTACGCTGCCCGACAATGGTCTGCTTTGGCGGCGACGATATGAAAACGCTGTTCATTACCACCACGCGGGAAAATATGGAGACGGAGGAACTGGCGAAATACCCGCTTTCCGGTGCCATCTTCACCCTGCCTGTAAATGTGGCAGGGATGAAGAAAAGCCGCTTTATTGAACGTTAAACCGGGTCAACCGGAACCACGGTTTCGCTTGGATAGCAGCCCAGCACTTTCATCGAACGGGTGATCTCGCCCAGTTCGCGCAGGGCTTTCTGCATGGATGCAGACTCCAGGTTGGCCTGAACATCGAGATAGAACATCTCTTCCCATGGGTTACCATGAATTGGGCGGGATTCTAGCTTCGTCATGATCAGGTTGTGATTACGCAGCACCAGCAGCGCTTCAACCAGCGCACCCGCCTGCTGGCCAGTTGCCATCAGCAGGGTGGTTTTCGCCGGGACCTGGTCCGACACATTAATAGCCTTGCGGGCCAGAACCACGAAACGGGTGATATTTTGCGTCTGGTTGGCCAGGTTACGTTCCAGTACCTGTAAGCCATACAGTGCGCCACCCGCTTCGCTACCGAGTGCCGCGACGGCAGGAGAGTTTGCCTGTGCCACCTTTTCCATCGCCGCCGAGGTGCTTTCGGTGTACTCAATTTTCCAGTGCGGATAACGGTTCAGGAACTGGCTGCACTGCTGGAACGGCTGCGGGTGGCTGTACACCGTTTCGATCTGACTCAGATCGGTTGAGCCGGAGACCAGTACGCAGTGATCGATAGGGATCGTTAACTCGCCGACCAGCGACAGGCTGGTGTGCTGGAGCAGATCGTAAACATCGTTGATGGCGCCGGAACTGGTGTTCTCAATAGGCACCACGGCGTAATCGGCCTGGCCGGTTTCGACCTGGTTGAAAATATCTGCAAATTTTGCACAGCCGCTCTCAATAAACTCTTCGAAATGGCGGGCGGCGTACTGGCGAGCCGCCAGGTGAGAATAGGAGCCTTTCGGGCCGAGGAAAGCGATACGAGCAGAGTGCGGGTTGGTTTTGTTCAGATGCTGCTGGAGCAGGGCTTGTTGCGTCAGAACGGAATCTTCGATGATGAGCTGGAACAGGCGGGTGATGTAGTGAGCATCAAGATGATGCGCTTTGCCGAGCTGTATCAACCGTTCCAGTAAATCACGCTCGCGGTCGATATCACGAACCGGGCGATGGGAATCCAGCTTGGCTTTGCCCACTTCAATGGCGAGCGCGCGGCGTTCTGCCAGCAGGGCCAGTAACTTTTCGTCGAGCGCACTGATTTTTACGCGTAAATCCAGGAGCGGGTTTTCCGGTGTCATAGTGTTGTCTGTCTCATTTTATCGTTATCAATAAAAAAGGCCTCCCGGTGTGGGAGGCCTTGTTGTTCGTCTTCGCATTCTTTATCACACGACGAAACGCCTCCCGGTCAGGGGAAGGTAAAAAAGAATGCGAAGAAGAACGGCGTCTGTTTCATAAGGTCATCCTGAAATTGATAAGGTTAAAGTACCTGTACTGTTTTGATCCTGTCAATAAAAAACGCGCCCGGAGGCGCGTTGTCGGTACACTCAATGTAAAGGATTACTCTTCTTCAACTTCTTCCGCGAAGCTGGCGTCTTTCACCGAGGTGGTGGCGCGACGGGCTTCACCTTTGTGTTGCACTTTATTGAGCTGCCGTTCCAGCTTGTTGATCAAATCGTTAATTGCGGTGTACATATCCTCGTGTTTTGCGCTGGCGACCAGGTGGCCGTTTGGAGTATTGATAGTTGCATCAGCGACGAAACCCTGCGGCTCCTTGGACAGGATGATATGTGGATTAATCAAATGTGTTTGCCATTTATCCAGTTTGGCGAGACGGTCTGCGACGTGCTGGCGGATTGCCGGAGTAATTTCCATTTGTTTACTGGTAATGTTCATTGTCATAAATTTTACCTCTTGTCTTTCCGTCTTGGTGATTCCAGCATACCCGACCTAATGTCAAAATGTGTGATTTAGATCACGTTATTTTGTCGGTTTTTGTCAGGGAATCTTTTTTGTGAGGCGGGGCAGGAAGAGGTGAAATTTACCTTGTCGAAGCCAACAATTGCGGTCATAGTTGAATGGATGTGTTGAAGCTAAACCGCTTCAGCGTAAGTCTGAAAGAATAAAAAAACGGCAGCCTGCGGGCTGCCGTTATGCATTGTAGCGGTATCAGGTGTTGCTGCTGTTTGCGGCAATGATTTTCGCCACTTTGTCAGCCTGAGCCGTCATCTGCATCTGGCGATACGCATTCTCCATCAGCTTCAGGCCATCACGCGTGGCCTGCGTATCAGGATAATCACGCAGCATGCCTTCTACACGGTTAACCACGGCAACCCATGCGCCACGGCGGGTGTAATATTCCGCAACGGAGTACTCGTATTTCGCCAGACGATCTTTCAGGAACACCAGACGCTTAGTGGCATCGGTAATGTACTGGCTGTTCGGGTAGCTGCGTACCAGTTTGGAGAAGTCATTGAAAGCATCACGCGCATGTTGCGGGTCACGGTCGGAACGATCCACCCCGAAGAAGCCCTGCAATGCACTGTCATCCAGCGCCATGTTAGTCAGGCCGCGCATATACATCACGTAATCGATGTTAGGATGGGTAGGGTTCAGACGCATGAAACGATCGATCGTTGCCTGAGCCAGCGGCAGATCGGCATTTTTGTAGTAGGCGTAGATAAGATCTAACTGTACCTGCTGCGAATACGGACCAAATGGATAGCGATTATCCAACGCTTCCAGTTGCGTTATCGCCTGTTTCCAGTTACCGTCCTGCAACTTTTGTTGTGCAGTCGCATAGATTTCATTCGGCGGATTGTCAGGGACCTGTTCATTCGAACCGGAGCAGCCCACCAAAGCCAGGCTCAACGTGGCCGCTGCCACCAGATATTTCATGCGCGTCATGACGTTTTGACTTTCCTCAAATGTTTGTCCGGGAGAAACTCAGTTCCTGCTCCCGATTAAGACCAGCTACAATAGCACACTATATTAAACGGCAAAGCCGTAAAACCCAACGTTAAACGAAGAAGCAGTTTATGGCACAACGAGTAGAACTCACCGCAACAGTCTCCGAAAATCAGCTCGGTCAACGCTTAGATCAGGCTTTGGCCGAATTGTTCCCTGATTATTCGCGTTCACGCATAAAAGAATGGATCCTTGACCAGCGCGTGCTGGTAAACGGCAAGATCTGGGACAAACCAAAAGAGAAAGTGTTTGGTGGGGAAGCTGTCGCCATCAATGCTGAAATCGAAGAGGAAATCCGCTTCGAGCCGCAGGATATCCCGCTGGATATCGTCTACGAAGATGACGATATTCTGGTCATCAACAAGCCGCGCGATTTTGTTGTTCACCCGGGCGCGGGCAATCCTGACGGTACGGTACTGAACGCACTCCTTCATTATTATCCGCCGATTGCCGACGTACCGCGTGCCGGTATCGTTCACCGTCTGGATAAAGACACCACGGGGCTGATGGTGGTGGCGAAGACGATTCCCGCCCAGACTCGCCTGGTGGAATCTTTGCAACTGCGTGAAATCACCCGTGAGTATGAAGCGGTGGCGATTGGTCATATGACTTCTGGCGGCACGGTGGAAGAGCCTATCAGTCGTCACCCAACCAAGCGTACGCATATGTCCGTACACCCGATGGGTAAACCGGCGGTGACCCACTACCGCATCATGGAGCATTTCCGTATTCATACGCGCCTGCGTCTGCGTCTGGAAACCGGGCGTACTCACCAGATCCGCGTGCACATGGCGCATATTACCCATCCGCTGGTGGGTGACCCGGTTTACGGTGGTCGTCCGCGTCCACCAAAGGGCGCGTCGGATGAATTCATCTCCGTGCTGCGTAAATTCGATCGCCAGGCGCTGCATGCGACGATGCTGCGTCTTTACCACCCAATCACCGGAATTCAGATGGAATGGCATGCGCCGATCCCACAGGATATGGTGGAACTTATCGACGCGATGCGCGCAGATTTCGAAGACCATAAGGATCACGTGGACTGGTTATGACCAAACTGATTGTCCCGGAGTGGCCACTGCCTGAAGGCGTGGCCGCCTGTAGTTCTACCCGTATCGGTGGCGTGAGCCAGGGCGCTTGGGAGTCTCTGAACCTCGGTGCGCACTGTGGCGATAACCTGGAAGACGTTGAAGAGAACCGTAAACGCCTCTTTGCGGCGGGAAATCTTCCTTCAAAACCGGTCTGGCTTGAGCAGGTGCACTGTAAAGCGGTGTTGAAGCTGACGGGTGAACCCTATGCGTCTAAACGCGCCGATGCTTCGTACAGCAATACGCCGGGAACGGTTTGCGCGGTGATGACCGCTGATTGCCTGCCAGTGTTGTTCTGCAATCAGGCAGGTACTGAAGTGGCTGCTGCCCATGCCGGTTGGCGAGGTTTGTGCGAAGGCGTACTGGAAGAGACCGTCGCCTGCTTCCAGGACGATTCGGCAAATCTCATCGCCTGGCTTGGCCCGGCGATTGGCCCGCAGGCATTTGAGGTCGGACCGGAAGTGCGCGATGCCTTTATAGAAAAAGATCCGCAAGCGGTCGAAGCGTTTGTGGCTTGTGGCGATAAATATCTGGCCGATATTTACCAGCTTGCCCGCCAGCGCCTGAATAACGTCGGCGTAACCCAGATCTTCGGCGGAGATCGCTGTACCTTCACCGAAAAGGGTGATTTTTTCTCCTATCGTCGCGACAAGACGACAGGCCGTATGGCAAGTTTCATTTGGCTGATATAACCTAAAGAATCAAGACGATCCGGTACGCGCCGTTTTCTTTTCACATAATTCAGGTTATTAACCTTGAATAATTGAGGGATGACCTCATTTAATCTCCAGTAGCAAATTTGACCTGTTATGGGAGGAGTTATGCGTCTGGATCGTCTTACTAATAAATTCCAGCTTGCTCTCGCCGATGCCCAGTCCCTCGCACTGGGGCACGACAACCAATTTATCGAACCTCTTCATTTAATGAGCGCCTTGCTGAATCAGGTAGGGGGATCGGTACGTCCTTTATTAACGTCCGCTGGCATTAATGCTGGCCAGTTACGCACCGCCATCGATCAGGCGCTGAGCCGTTTACCGCAGGTGGAAGGTACCGGCGGCGACGTGCAGCCGTCTCAGGATCTGGTGCGCGTGCTGAACCTTTGCGACAAGCTGGCGCAAAAACGTGGGGACAATTTTATTTCGTCAGAGCTGTTTGTTCTGGCGGCGCTTGAATCACGCGGTACCTTGACCGATCTGCTGAAATCCGCCGGTGCAACCACCGCTAATGTGACCCAGGCGATTGAGAAAATGCGCGGAGGTGAAAGCGTGAACGACCAGGGAGCCGAAGACCAACGTCAGGCTTTGAAGAAATTTACGGTCGACCTGACCGAACGTGCCGAGCAGGGCAAACTTGACCCGGTAATTGGCCGTGACGAAGAAATTCGCCGGACTATCCAGGTACTGCAACGTCGTACTAAAAACAACCCGGTGCTGATTGGTGAACCCGGTGTCGGTAAAACCGCCATCGTTGAAGGTCTGGCGCAGCGTATTGTCAACGGCGAAGTGCCGGAAGGGCTGAAAGGCCGTCGCGTACTGGCGCTGGATATGGGCGCGCTGGTGGCCGGGGCGAAATATCGCGGTGAGTTTGAAGAGCGTCTGAAAGGCGTGCTGAACGATCTGGCGAAACAGGAAGGTAACGTCATCCTGTTTATCGACGAACTGCACACCATGGTAGGGGCGGGTAAAGCAGACGGCGCAATGGATGCCGGGAACATGCTGAAACCTGCGCTGGCTCGCGGTGAGCTTCACTGCGTTGGTGCCACTACGCTGGACGAGTATCGTCAGTACATCGAAAAAGATGCTGCGCTGGAGCGCCGTTTCCAGAAGGTGTTCGTCGCTGAGCCAAGTGTTGAAGATACCATCGCCATTTTGCGTGGTCTGAAAGAGCGATATGAGCTGCACCATCATGTGCAGATCACTGACCCGGCCATCGTTGCGGCGGCGACGCTTTCGCATCGTTACATTGCTGACCGTCAGTTGCCGGATAAAGCCATCGACCTTATTGATGAAGCCGCGTCCAGCATCCGTATGCAGATTGACTCGAAACCGGAAGAGCTGGACCGACTCGATCGCCGCATTATCCAGCTCAAGCTGGAACAGCAGGCGCTGAACAAAGAGTCTGATGAAGCGAGTAAGAAACGCCTCGATATGCTCAACGAAGAACTGGATGAGAAAGAGCGCCAGTATTCTGAGCTGGAAGAAGAGTGGAAAGCTGAGAAAGCATCCCTTTCTGGCACCCAGACAATCAAGGCGGAGCTGGAGCAGGCGAAAATTGCCATTGAGCAGGCGCGTCGCGTTGGCGATCTGGCGCGGATGTCTGAGTTACAGTACGGCAAGATCCCTGAGCTGGAAAAACAGCTTGAGATCGCCACGCAGTCGGAAGGCAAAACTATGCGTCTGTTGCGTAATAAAGTGACGGATGCCGAGATTGCCGAAGTGCTGGCGCGCTGGACGGGGATTCCTGTGGCACGCATGATGGAAAGCGAACGCGAGAAACTGCTGCGTATGGAGCAGGATCTGCATCAGCGCGTCATTGGTCAGAACGAAGCGGTCGAAGCGGTATCTAACGCCATTCGTCGTAGCCGCGCGGGGTTGTCCGATCCTAATCGTCCAATCGGTTCGTTCCTGTTCCTGGGGCCAACCGGTGTCGGTAAAACCGAGCTGTGTAAAGCGCTGGCTAACTTTATGTTCGACAGCGATGACGCGATGGTGCGTATTGATATGTCCGAGTTTATGGAGAAACACTCCGTCTCGCGTCTGGTCGGTGCGCCTCCTGGATATGTCGGTTATGAAGAGGGCGGTTACCTGACGGAAGCGGTTCGTCGTCGTCCATATTCCGTCATCCTGCTGGATGAAGTGGAAAAGGCACACCCTGACGTGTTTAACATCCTGTTGCAGGTGCTGGATGACGGGCGTCTGACAGACGGGCAGGGGAGAACGGTCGATTTCCGTAACACGGTGGTGATCATGACCTCGAACCTGGGTTCCGATTTGATTCAGGAACGCTTCGGTGAGCTGGATTACAGCCATATGAAAGATCTGGTGCTGGGTGTGGTCAGCCAAAACTTCCGTCCGGAGTTCATCAACCGTATCGATGAAGTGGTTGTGTTCCATCCGCTGGGTGAGAAACATATCGCGTCGATTGCGCAGATCCAGTTGCAGCGTCTGTACAAACGTCTGGAAGAACGTGGTTACGAAATCCACATTTCCGACGATGCGCTGAAACTGCTGAGCGCGAATGGTTACGATCCTGTTTATGGGGCGCGTCCGTTAAAACGTGCTATCCAGCAGCAAATCGAAAACCCGCTGGCGCAGCAAATCCTCTCCGGGGAGCTGGTTCCGGGCAAAGTTATCCGGCTGGAAGCCAACGACGATCGCATTGTGGCAGTGCAGTAAGTCACAAAATGCAAAAACGGGCCGCTTGCGGCTCGTTTTTGTTTAAAAACCAGGCGAAAATTGAGGTCTGGAGCGTGATTTGCCTGGAAAGTGAGCAGTCAGTAAATAATTTTCACTTTAGCCTTGCAGGTTCGGAATTACTCCCTATAATGCGCCTCCACTGACACGGAACAACGGCACGCAAGCCGCCGGGTCAGC
>NZ_JBMKHS010000036.1:0-31303 GCF_049238105.1 Enterobacter cloacae complex sp. IR5418
ACCTGCCTGTCACGCAGGGGGTCGCGGGTTCGAGTCCCGTCCGTTCCGCCACTTATTAAAAGCCCTGAGCTAACGCTCAGGGCTTTTTTCTTATCTGTCGTTTAATTATTGCGAAATTAGCAAAAATCCTCTGCGTTTTACGATCTTTTTTGTCATAACAACCACAGCGATAATTCTCCTCAGTTTACGAACATAACGATTGAGGAATCATATGACTATCCCTGCACTGGGTCTGGGTACTTTTCGCCTGAAAGACGACGTTGTTATCGCATCTGTTAAAACCGCACTCGAGCTGGGCTATCGCGCTATTGATACGGCGCAGATTTATGATAACGAGGGTGCCGTAGGCCAGGCTATCGAAGAGAGCGGCGTACCGCGCCACGAGCTTTTCATCACCACCAAAATCTGGATTGAGAATCTCAGCAAAGACAAGCTGATCCCAAGCCTGAAGGAAAGTCTGAAAAAGCTGCGTACGGATTATGTTGACCTGACGCTGATCCACTGGCCATCACCTGATGATGCCGTCTCTGTGGAGGAATTCATGCAGGCGCTGCTGGAAGCAAAAGAGCAGGGCTTAACGCGTGAAATTGGCATTTCTAACTTCACTATCCCATTGATGGAAAGGGCTATTGCCGCAGTGGGTAAAGAGAATATTGCCACCAATCAGATTGAACTCTCTCCCTACCTGCAAAACCGCAACGTTGTGGACTGGGCGCAACAGCATGGCATTCACATCACCTCTTACATGACGCTGGCATATGGTAAGGCGCTGAAAGATGAGGTGATTGCACGCATCGCTGAAAAACACAACGCGACAGCTGCGCAGGTGATCCTGGCATGGGCGATGGGTGAAGGCTATGCCGTGATCCCGTCTTCAACCAAACGTGAAAACCTGGCGAGTAACCTGTTAGCGCGTGATCTTCAGCTTGATCATGAAGATAAAAAAGCGATCGCCGCACTGGAATGCAACGATCGTCTGGTCAGCCCGGAAGGGTTAGCACCTGACTGGGATTAATAAATAACCCACCCTCTGTACCTTTAAACCCTCACGCAGCTCCTCCGGGAGCTGTTTTGATATGTTCACTCAGGAAGTCGATAAATGCGCGTATGCGCGTACTTACCGCTCTGTCACTGTAATACACGGCGCTAAAAGGCATCTCTACAGGCAACCGTTTGTCAGCCATGAGTTCTACAAGCTGACCCGCCGCGATTTCCTTATCAATCATATAGTCTGATAAGCAGGCAATCCCATTCCCTTCAAGACATAGCTGTTTCAGCGTCTCCCCGCTATTAGACGAAAGTCCGCAGGTGATCTCATGAAGTTGTCCGTCATGACAGGCCACGGGCCAGGTATTCAACGACACAGGTTCTGTAAAGCCCAGACACAGATGCTGCTTTAACTCTTCAACCGTCTCCGGTTTGCCATGCTCTGCAATATATTGCGGTGACGCGATAATTTTGCGGTAACTGGTGAAGAGAGGGCGAGCGCGTAAACTTGAATCCGTCAGGGTTCCCGCGCGGATCGCCACATCAACTTTACGCTCAATCAGGTTGATAAACGTCTCTGAAGAGACCAGAGACAGGGTCATCTCCGGATAGCGTTCCCGAAAGGGCTTGATTAACGGCATCAGAAAATGAAGCACAACCGGCGTCGCCGCATCAATGCGTAGCAGCCCACGCGGGGTGCTACGCGATTCCATAATTTCCGTTTCTGCTGCCGCCATCTCCTGCAAAACGGATTGAACGCGGCGAAAATAACGTTCACCTTCTTCCGTCAGGCTGAGCTGGCGCGTTGTTCTGTTGAGCAGACTCACCCCGAGCTTCATCTCCAGCTTTTTCACCGAGCGGCTGACGGCGGAGTTCGCCTGCCCGAGCTGTTCGGCCGCACGGCTGAAACTGCCGCTTTCCACCACGGCAACAAAGATAGTGAGTTCTTCCGATGTGGCTTTCATTATTGCATCACCTGCAAAATTCTATTGAGATTCTAACCATTTTTGTTATTTAAACACTGGCGCATACTGCCTGTCATCTTAATACTGAAGAGACGGAGTATTTTATGCCACTGGCGCTTCTTGCCCTGACGATCAGTGCCTTCGCAATCGGCACGACCGAATTTGTTATTGTAGGGCTTGTTCCTACCATTGCTGATCAACTCGCTATTTCACTGCCTTCTGCCGGGCTGCTGGTATCTATTTATGCATTAGGTGTCGCTGTTGGGGCGCCTGTGCTGACTGCACTGACAGGACGCTTTCCGCGTAAACAACTGTTAGTTGCTCTGATGGTGCTCTTCACCGCCGGCAATATTCTGGCGTGGAAAGCTCCGGACTACACCACGCTGGTCATTGCCCGTCTGCTGACAGGCCTCGCGCACGGTGTCTTCTTCTCTATCGGTTCCACCATTGCAACCAGCCTGGTGCCAAAATAGAAAGCGGCGTCAGCCATTGCGATTATGTTTGGCGGTTTAACCGTCGCGCTGGTCACCGGCGTGCCGTTAGGAACGTTTATCGGACAACATTTTGGCTGGCGTGAAACCTTCCTCGCGGTATCGCTGTTGGGGGTGATTGCTCTGGTGGCCAGCCTGCTGTTGGTTCCGTCGAATATACCGGGGCGTGCGAGCGCCAGCCTGAACGATCAGATTAAGGTTCTTACACACCCGCGCCTGCTGCTGATCTATGCCGTTACGGCTCTGGGTTATGGTGGGGTGTTCACCGCATTCACCTTCCTTGCACCGATGATGCAGGAGCTGGCTGGTTTTTCTCCTGGCGCAGTGAGCTGGATTTTACTGGGCTACGGTATCTCCGTAGCAATCGGCAATATCTGGGGCGGCAAGCTTGCAGATAAGCATGGCGCAGTACCGGCGCTGAAATTCATCTTCGCCGCGCTGGTTGTCCTGCTGATGATTTTCCAGTTCACCGCGTCGACACATTACGCCGCGCTGGTAACGGTATTAGTTATGGGGATATTCGCTTTTGGTAACGTACCGGGATTGCAGGTGTATGTTGTGCAGAAAGCCGAACGTTATACGCCCAATGCGGTGGATGTTGCATCCGGCCTGAATATCGCCGCATTCAATATCGGTATCGCCCTCGGATCGGTTATAGGGGGTCAGACGGTTGAACACATTGGATTAACCCAAACGCCATGGATTGGCGCGGTGATTGTGCTTGTCGCGTTCCTCCTTATTGGTCTGAGTGGACGGCTTGATAAACCCGCTCGCGTCGCCCTTGGATAAGCATCAGTAAGTGCTTGCTTACGAAACTGGAAAGCGGTTTCTCAGTAATTGCGTTGAAAGTGTGACCTAAAATCCCTATAACATTAGAACCAGTCCGTTTTCCGGGCTGGTTCATGTTACAGAGGTCGTTTCCAAAAGTGCGAAAAAATACCTATGCCATGCGTTATGTTGCCGGAATGCCCGCGGAGAGGATCTTACCTCCGGGGTCGTTTGCGAGCCTGGGTCAGGCATTACCTGCGGGCACGCCATTAAGCAGTGACGAAAAAATTCGCGTACTGGTGTGGAACATCTTTAAACAACAGCGTGCGGAGTGGTTATCCGTACTTAAAAATTTTGGTAAAGATGCGCATCTGGTTTTGTTACAGGAGGCGCAAACCACGCCAGAGCTGGTCAGGTTTGCAACGACTCACTATCTCGCAGCCGACCAGGTGCCTGCCTTTGTTCTGCCACAGCATCCTTCTGGGGTGATGACCCTTTCAGCCGCACATCCGGTCTATTGCTGCCCGCTGCGTGAACGTGAGCCAATTCTGCGTCTGGCAAAATCGGCGCTGGTCACGGTCTATCCATTGCCGGATACCCGGCTGTTGATGGTGGTAAACATTCATGCGGTGAACTTCAGCCTGGGTGTTGATGTGTACAGTAAGCAGTTACTTCCTATTGGCGATCAGATTGCTCACCACAGTGGGCCGATCATCATGGCCGGGGATTTCAATGCCTGGAGCCGTCCGCGTATGAACGCGTTGTACCGCTTCGCGCGGGAAATGTCGCTGCGTGAAGTTCGTTTTAGCGATGACCAGCGTAAGAAAGCGTTTGGTCGTCCTCTCGATTTCGTCTTCTATCGGGGTTTAAGCGTGCACGATGCTTCCGTTCTGGTAACGCGCGCCTCCGATCATAATCCTCTACTAGTAGAATTCAGTCCCGGCAAACCTGATAAATAATGGTGCGTCAGGTCTGCCGTGGGGCAGGCCTGTGCGGGTGCTGCCCTTTATTTTTTAACCCATAAAAGGACAGCAACATGACAACAACACACTCCCATCATGACAACGTCGAAAAACAGTTCGGTTCTCAGGCTGGCGCGTATCTGAGCAGCGCCGTGCATGCCTCTGGGCGCGATCTGGTGCGTCTCGGTGATCGGCTCGCCGCGTTCCCTGACGCGCAGGTGCTGGATTTAGGCTGCGGGGCGGGGCACGCCAGTTTTACCGCCGCCCGGCAGGTCGCTCAGGTGACGGCATATGATTTATCGAGCCAGATGCTGGATGTTGTTGCTGAGGCGGCGAAAGCGAAAGGGTTGAATAACATCACAACGCGCCAGGGCTACGCGGAATCTTTACCCTTTGAGGATGCGTCGTTTGAGGTTGTGATTAGCCGTTACTCTGCACACCACTGGCATGATGTGGGGCAGGCATTACGGGAAGTGAAACGGGTGCTCAAACCGGGCGGAACCTTCATCATCATGGACGTAATGTCTCCCGGACATCCGGTACGGAATATCTGGCTCCAGACGGTTGAAGCGCTGCGTGATACCTCGCACGTACAAAACTACTCCAGTGGCGAGTGGCTGACGTTTATCACCGAAGCCGGTTTGATTTCACGCTCGCTGATAACCGACCGTTTGCCGCTGGAGTTCGCGTCATGGATTGCGCGGATGCGCACACCAGAGGCATTGACGCAGGCGATCCGATTGTATCAGGAGAGCGCCTCTGCTGACGTGAAGGCGTACTTTGAACTGCATGACGATGGTTCGTTTACCAGCGACACCATTATGGCTGAAGCGCAAAAAGCGGGATAAACAAAAAAGGCACCGAGGGGAATCGGTGCCTTTTTAACAAGCGATCGTACTATCAGGAATCCGGCGTAGCGCTGTTTTTCACAAACAACGTCAGCTGGTCGCCAGGTTGCAGGTTGTCAGTATCGTTGTTCCAGCGCATCACATCTTTGATGTTTACGCCGTGACGCTTAGCAATACTGGACAGCGAGTCGCCTTTACGTACGCGATAGGTAATGCTATCGCTGTTTTTAGCGAGACGCTGTGCGCTGTTACCTGCACCTACGGTCAGCGTTTGACCGACTTTCAGACTGGACCCGCGCAGATTATTCCACTGCTGGAGATCTTTCGTATTCACGCCAAGACGTGAAGCAATACCTGAAAGCGTATCACCTGAACGCACCTTATAGCTGCGGCTGCTTACAGGCGACGTATCAGCGATCAGCGTTGACTGAACGGCTGCAATTTCACCCGAAGCTAAAGACTCTCGTAACTGCTCCGCGTGTTTCTGCGGAACCATCACATAGCGCGGGCCACTTGCACCCAGCGTGGAGCCTTTAACACCTGCATTAAAGGTTTTAAGCTTACTTACCGACATACCCGTCATATCGGCAACCTGTTGAATATCAACCGGGCTGCTGAGGCGGACACGCGCCAGTGCACGACTTTCGTCTGGTGTTGGCAGTTGTACACCGTAACGTTTACTGTTCTTGAGAATGTCACTCAAAGCCAGCATTTTCGGTACGTAAATCTTTGTTTCCTGTGGCAGTGAGAGCGACCAGAAGTCTGTGGATTTACCACGCGCTTTATTCGCTTTCATTGCCTTCAGTACACGACCTTCACCACTGTTATACGCCGCGACAGTCAATAACCAGTCGCCGTCAAACATCTTGTTCAGACGTTGCATCATGTCGAGAGCGGCTGTCGTTGAAGCGACAACATCACGACGCGCATCGTAGTTGCGGGTCTGTTTTAAACCATAATTTCGCCCTGTGCTCGGAATGATCTGCCAAATACCTGCTGCATTGGCGCCAGACGTCGCGTGCGGGTCAAAAGCGCTCTCCACTATGGGTAGTAGTACCAGTTCCATAGGCATGTTACGTTTCTTAACTTGCCCGGCTATCCAGTACATATACGGCTCTGCCCGTAATGTTACATCGTGGAGATAGCTCTTATTTCTCAAATACTTCTGTTTCTGTTCGCGAATCCGGCTGTTTTCCGGAATTCCCATCTTTAGCTCGTCGCCAATAGAGGCCCACAAGTCTTGTTCCTGCGCGAAGGATGTCCCATCGTCCAACCATCGCGCCTGACTCGTAAACTTCCCTGCTTCCCCTTGACCAGCCGCAGAAAGGCTCTGTGCGTGCTGTTGTACGTTGCTGCCGTTTTGTGACTGGCAACCTACAAGCAGGACAGAGGCGAGTAATATCGCTTTTGCCTTCATGTGTGTGTCAATAGTTGCTTAAAAGACGAGCGATGATAACGGCGAAAATTTGAAAAGGCAACCCGCAATTATCTGAAGTTATCTTTCTTTGACCTTAACCATGCAAATCGCGCTTCTGGTTGTAACAAATTTGTTTCTTGATTAATTTTATTAATTAAATCAGCATCATCCATTCTCAAAAATAAATTTATTTGGCGCTCATTTTTCAGAATTACGGGCAGTGTTTTTTGGTTTTTTGCACGTAACTCCTTCACTTTCAGGTAATAATCCTGAATCGCCCGATCCTCTGGCAGAATGCTCGCGGCAAACTTCATATTCCCTAATGTATACTCATGTGCGCAACAAATTACGGTGTCGGCAGGCAGTGCATTAATTTTTTGTAAAGATTGATACATTTGTTCTGGCGTACCTTCAAAGAGCCGTCCACAGCCGCCGGAAAACAGCGTGTCGCCGCAAAACAGATAAGGTTTGCTGTAGAAACAGAGATGACCGGAAGTGTGACCTGGCGTAGCAAATACGGAAAACTCCCACCCGAGGATGAGGATACTTTCGCCTTCTACAACGACTTGCGTCGTACCCTTATTTTGTGTCTCTGCCGGTCCGTAAACGGGAAGGTGGGGATAGTGCGCAAGGAGATCGGGAACACCATCGACATGATCGTGATGGTGATGGGTAAGGAGAATCGCTTCTGGTTGCCAGCCGTTTTCTTTTATCGCGTGCAGGATCGGTGCGGATTCGCCCGGATCCACAATGATGCATCTGCGATCGTCGTCGACTAAAACCCAGATGTAATTGTCCTGAAAGGCGGAAATACTGATAAGATTCATGCATTACCTCTTATAGCGTGGCGGGTGTTTTGATGAAACCGGCAAGGATACCTCAGACTGTCGCACCACCGGAACGTTGGGCAGAATTGCCCTGGGGTGAATATTATCGCGAGGCGTTAGAACTTCAGCTTAAACCCTGGCTCGCGAAAATGTATGGTTTTCACCTGCTTAAGATTGGCAATCTGAGCGCAGAAATCAATACCGAAAGCTGCGCTATCTCGCATCAGGTTAGCGTATCGCTTAATGGTTCTCCGGTTCAGGTGAAAGCGGATCCGCTGCATTTGCCGTTTGCGGAAAAATCCATTGACGCCTGTCTGCTCGCCCACACGCTGCCCTGGTGCAGCGATCCCCATCGCCTGCTGCGGGAAGCGGACCGCGTTTTGATTGACGACGGCTGGCTGATCCTGAGCGGCTTCAATCCGCTGAGTCTGATGGGGCTACGTAAACTCACGCCCGTGTTGCGTCGCACGCCGCCGTATAACAGCCGCATGTTTACCCTGATGCGCCAGCTGGACTGGCTTTCACTGTTAAATTTTGAAGTGCTCAGCTACGGGGGTTTTCAGGTCATCCCCTGGACGCGTAAAGGAGGGGTTTTGTTAAGCACCCATTTCCCCGCACTGGGCTGCATGCAATTTATTGTGGCGCGTAAGAGGACGATCCCCCTTACGCTTAACCCAATGAAGCAAAGCAAATCGAAAACGCGGATCCGCCAGACTGTGGGGGCCACGCGGCAGTACAAAAAACCGTGATCAGGATTCAGGCTGATAACCTGCATCCTCGTGGGTCGGGTTGGAGGCCGCCGCGCGAGCCAGCTCGTCACAGCGTTCGTTTTCGGGATGACCTGCGTGCCCCTTTACCCATTCCCATTTGATTTCGTGCTGACCGAGGGCGGCATCAAGACGCTTCCAGAGATCGACATTCTTAACGGGTTTTTTCTCTGCGGTTTTCCAGCCGCGTTTTTTCCAGTTATGGATCCACTGGGTAATGCCCTGGCGGACATACTGGCTGTCGGTACTCAGCACCACGTCACAATGTTCTTTTAAGGCTTCCAGTGCCACGATGGCCGCCATCAACTCCATGCGGTTGTTGGTGGTCAGGAAATAGCCTTCACTAAAAGTTTTTTCATGCTGACGATAGCGCATAATGGCGCCATAGCCGCCGGGCCCTGGGTTACCAAGACAAGATCCATCGGTGAAAATTTCTACCTGTTTACGCATCTCTGGTAGACTTCCTGTATTTGAAACGTTCAGTAAAACGATAAGTCTGACATAAATGACCGCTATGAGCACTGCAATTACTCGCCAGATTGTTCTCGATACCGAAACCACCGGTATGAACCAGATTGGCGCTCACTACGAAGGGCACAAAATCATTGAGATTGGTGCGGTTGAAGTGGTGAACCGTCGTCTTACGGGCAACAACTTCCACGTTTACCTCAAACCCGATCGGCTGGTGGATCCGGAAGCGTTCGGTGTTCACGGAATTGCCGATGAGTTTTTGCTGGATAAACCCACCTTTGCTGACGTCGCAGATGAATTTCTCGACTACATCAGGGGTGCGGAACTTGTCATTCATAACGCGTCGTTCGATATCGGCTTTATGGACTATGAGTTCAGCAAGCTCAACCGCGATATTCCCAAGACGAATACGTTCTGTAAGGTCACGGATAGCCTGGCGCTGGCAAGGAAGATGTTCCCCGGCAAGCGTAACAGCCTTGATGCTCTGTGCTCTCGCTATGAGATAGACAACACCAAGCGAACGCTGCACGGCGCATTGCTCGATGCCCAGATCCTGGCCGATGTCTACCTGACCATGACCGGCGGCCAAACGTCGATGAAATTCAGTATGGAAAATGAATCCCAGCAGACGCGTGATGAAGGGGGGATTCAGCGCATTGTGCGTCAGGCGAATCGCCTGCGGGTTGTTTTAGCCAGTGATGAAGAACTGATGAACCATGAATCTCGTCTCGATTTAGTACAGAAGAAGGGCGGAAGCTGTCTGTGGCGCACGTAAAAATGTGCTGAAACGTTTGTTAAATCGCCGTTTGGGTGAATTTTGCAGCAAACGATTCAAAACCTGAGAAAAAGCGTTGACGAGTTCAGAGGCAAACCGTAATATTCGCCTCGTTCCCCAAACGGGAACAGTGGAGCGGTAGTTCAGTCGGTTAGAATACCTGCCTGTCACGCAGGGGGTCGCGGGTTCGAGTCCCGTCCGTTCCGCCACTATTCAGGCCCACGTTATTTATAACGTGGGCCTTTTTCATTTCTGCTTTTCCCCGATGTTACGCAAGACAATAAGCCAGGGTAACACCGCGGGTTGCGTTTATCCGATCGTAAACGGGTCTGCATCCTGCCAGGCCGGAAACTTCTCCCGATACTCTTTTAACGCCGTTAACGAAATCTCAGCATCAATTCGCGTTGCCTGATGCGGCTCGGCGGTGGCAATAATTTCACCCTGCGGACTGATTACCCGGCTGTCGCCGCGATAGTGATGCCCGTTGCCGTCCGTTCCTACGCGGTTACAGCCAACAACATAAGCCTGATTTTCAATCGCGCGCGCTGTCAGTAAAGCCTGCCAGTGCAGCGAGCGTGGCGCAGGCCAGTTGGCGACATACAGCGCTAAATCATAATCGTTGCGGTTGCGTGACCACACCGGAAAGCGCAGGTCATAGCAGACCAGCGGCAAAATACGCCAGCCGCGCCATTCAAATACCACGCGTTCGTTTCCGGCTTCATAGTGTTGATGTTCATCCGCCATGCGGAACAGGTGGCGCTTGTCGTAGAAATGGACTTTTCCTTCCGGCTCGACCAGCAGAAAACGGTTGACCGGGCCGCGCTCGGTCTGGAGTGCGACGCTACCGGCAATCAGCGCGTTTGTTTCCTGCGCCCTGGCGTACATCCAGGCCACCACCTCGTCCTGCGGCATGGACTGTTTTGCTGCCTCCATCGCGAAACCTGTGGTGAACATCTCCGGCAGGACAATCACATCGCGTCCGGTCATCTCTTCCAGCTGGCGATCAAAATGGCGAAGGTTGGCGGGGCCGTCCATCCACACTAAAGGTTGCTGCAAAACAGAAATCTTTAAACCAGGCACGATACAGGCTCCTTAATAAACACTTTTTGACACTGTAGCACGTCATTACCAGAAAATGTGGCAATAAAAAACCCCGCGCGGGGCGGGGTTTGTGGGCATGAAATGTCTTATGCCGCTTCAGGTTTGCGGTGCTTCTCTGGCAGCTTTACCGGCTGTGTCGCCAGCTCTTCAGGTTCGAAATCATCCACATTGATACTGCGCAGACGGCTCTCCTCGGCTTTCACCAGAATCGCAGCTTCGCTGTTGTCGATGATGCCACCCGCCAGCGCCTGTTTTGCCAGTTCATCCAGTCGTGTAAACGGCAGGTTTTTGCCCAGCTGTTTGCAGATCTTCTGGTGAATCGGGTCGGCGGCCATCACGTCCAGCAGTGCCTCTTCCAGCAAACCGACCGGGTTATGCGGGGTAGGGGCCAGATATTGTCCCCGACCAATACGGGAGCGGGTGGCGCTCGGCACTTGTAAGATCTTCGCCACTTTGTGATCCAGCTTGTCAGACGGCGCAAGATGGTGACGACCGGTCGGGAAGATCACAACGCGCAGGGCACCCGCCACGAAGCGGTTCGGGAAGTTGGCCAGCAGGTCGTCAATTGCTTGTTCGGCCTGATACATCGCATCCTGTACGCCCCAGTGCACCAGCGGCAGATCCGCTTCCTGACGGCCTTCGTCGTCATAGCGTTTCAGCACCGCAGAGGCGAGGAAGATCTGGCTCAGCACATCACCCAGACGGGCGGAGATACGCTCGCGACGCTTCAGGCTACCGCCCAGGACGGCCATTGAGACGTCAGACAGCAGGGCAAGGTTGGCGCTCAGACGGTTCAGATGCTGGTAGTAACGTTTGGTCGCATCGCCGGTTGGCGTCGCGCTGGTCAGGCCGCGCGTCAGGCCGAGCCAGAAGCTGCGCACCTTGTTACTGCCCACGTGACCAATATGTTTGAACAGCAGCTTGTCGAAGGCGTCCACGTCGTTATTCTGCGCGGCGGCCATCTCTTCCAGAACGTACGGATGGCAACGAATCGCCCCCTGACCGAAGATCATCATGCTGCGGGTCAGGATGTTGGCCCCTTCCACGGTGATAGCAATCGGTGCACCCTGATAGCCGCGCGCCAGGAAGTTGCCTTCGCCAAGCATGATGCCTTTACCGCCTGCGATATCCATCGCGTCAATGATCGACTGCTGCGCGCGGTGGGTACAGTGATACTTCACAATCGCGGACAGCACGGCCGGTTTTTCGCCCAGCATGATGCCGTAGGTAATCAGCGAGGCTGCGGCGTCCATCACGTAGGCATTGCCCGCAATACGCGCCAGCGGCTCTTCAATACCTTCCATCTTGCCGATGGAGATTTTGAACTGGCGGCGGATATGCGCGTAAGCCCCAATCCCCATCGCCACCGACTTCAGACCGCCGGTTGAGTTCGATGGCAGGGTAATACCGCGGCCCACCGACAGACATTCCACCAGCATACGCCAGCCCTGACCGGCCATTTTCGGGCCACCGATGATGTAATCAATCGGGACAAAGATATCCTGACCGCGGGTAGGACCGTTCTGGAACGGCACGTTCAGCGGGAAGTGACGGCGACCAATTTCAACGCCCGGTGTTGACGTTGGGATCAGCGCACAGGTAATACCCAGCTCTTCTTCACCACCCAGCAGTTTTTCCGGGTCGGAGAGCTTAAAGGCCAGGCCGAGCACCGTGGCGATAGGTGCCAGGGTGATATAGCGTTTGTTCCAGGTCAGGCGCATGCCCAGCACCTGTTGCCCCTGCCATTCGCCCATGCAGACCACGCCCGTATCCGGGATCGCGCCAGCGTCAGAGCCGGCTTCCGGGCTGGTCAGCGCGAAGCACGGGATTTCCTGACCACGCGCCAGACGCGGCAGGTAGTGATCTTTCTGCTCTTCCGTACCGTAATGCTGTAACAGCTCGCCCGGGCCTAAGGAGTTTGGCACGCCAACGGTGATCGCCAGGATCCCGGAGACACCCGCCAGTTTTTGCAACACGCGAGCCTGAGCGTAAGCGGAGAATTCCAGCCCGCCGTACTCTTTCTTAATGATCATCGCAAAGAAGCGATGCTCTTTCAGATACGCCCACAGCTCAGGCGGCAGGTCAGCCATTTCGTGAGTGATGGCAAAGTCATTTGCCATGCGGCACGCTTCTTCCACCGGGCCATCAATAAAGGCCTGTTCTTCGGCGGTCAAACGCGGCTGCGGATAATTGTGCAGCTTTTTCCAGTCCGGGTTGCCCTGGAACAGATCGCCTTCCCACCATGTAGTACCGGCATCAATCGCTTCTTTCTCTGTACGTGACATCGGCGGCATCACTTTACGGAAACCTTTAAACACCGGAGCGGAGATCATCGACTTACGCATCGGCGTCAGGTTGAACGGCAGCAAAATGATGGCCAGAGGAACAAGAACCCAGATATTCCACAGGCCAGCGACGCCAAGTGCAGCCGTCCAGGCCAGAAGAATCAGGCTACTCAGTAATAAACTGACACGGTGATAGAACAACACACCGAGCAGTACAACGGTTGCGAGAATGCTTAAAATCATCATAAAGAAAAGCTCCCTTGCTTGTAGGAGGTCTGACCACTTGTGATGATATGGTTGTAGTTGATGTCATTTCCTTTAGCAATGTGTTTACAAAATAATTACAACCTGGTTCACATTGTTCGCGTTTTAGCCGGCACAAAAAATCAAAACGCCGGACGATTCGCATGGCTTTAGCTTCTCGCTTTTACTGCTATCCGGTACACTCCACTGTGTTATTTCATCAATACTGAAGGATTATCCTCATGTACCAGGATCTTATTCGTAACGAACTGAACGAAGCGGCGGAAACGCTGGCGAACTTTCTGAAAGATGATGCCAATATTCATGCTATTCAGCGCGCGGCGGTCCTGCTTGCCGACAGCTTTAAAGCTGGCGGTAAAGTGCTCTCCTGCGGTAACGGCGGTTCCCACTGCGACGCCATGCACTTCGCTGAAGAGCTGACGGGACGCTATCGCGAAAACCGTCCGGGCTACCCGGCGATTGCGATTTCCGACGTGAGCCACATCTCCTGCGTAGGCAACGACTTCGGTTACGACCACATCTTTTCCCGCTACGTTGAAGCCGTAGGCCGTGAAGGTGACGTGCTGCTGGGGATTTCGACCTCCGGTAACTCCGCTAACGTAATCAAAGCGATTGCCGCCGCGCGTGAGAAGGGCATGAAAGTGATCACCCTGACCGGGAAAGATGGCGGTAAGATGGACGGTACGGCGGACATTGAAATCCGTGTTCCACACTTCGGTTATGCGGACCGCGTTCAGGAAATTCACATCAAAGTGATCCACATCCTGATTCAACTGATCGAAAAAGAGATGGTTAAGTAAGAAGGCTATTTTATTTGCCATTTTGAATGCGGGCAGTGCTCGAAATCCTCACGTACTACGTGTACGCTCCGGTTTCTGCGCGCTGTCCGAATCCAAACTGGCTGCAACAATTACGCCTTCCTGCGTTAAGGCGTTTTGTGGAGGTGCTGTATGTGCGAACTGCTCGGGATGAGCGCCAATGTGCCAACCGATATCTGCTTTAGTTTCACCGGGCTGGTGCAGCGCGGTGGAGGAACCGGGCCGCATAAAGACGGCTGGGGCATTACCTTCTACGAAGGCAAAGGATGTCGCACGTTCAAAGATCCACAGCCCAGCTTTAACTCACCCATTGCCAGACTGGTGCAGGATTACCCCATTAAATCCTGTTCGGTGATCGCGCATATCCGTCAGGCGAACCGCGGCGAAGTGGCGCTGGAAAACACCCATCCTTTTACACGCGAGCTGTGGGGCCGTAACTGGACCTACGCACATAACGGGCAGCTTACGGGTTATAAATCACTGGAGACGGGCAACTTCCGTCCGGTCGGTGAAACGGACAGTGAGAAAGCGTTCTGCTGGCTGCTCCACAAGCTGACGGAGCGTTATCCCCGCACGCCCGGCAACATGGCCGCCGTGTTTAAATACATTGCTTCGCTGGCGTCTGAGCTGCGTGAAAAAGGCGTGTTTAATATGCTGCTGTCCGACGGACGCTACGTGATGGCGTTCTGCTCGACGAACCTGTTCTGGATCACCCGCCGCGCGCCGTTTGGGGTTGCAAAGCTGCTCGATCAGGATGTGGAGATAGACTTTCAGAAAGAGACCACACCGAACGATGTGGTCACAGTCATTGCGACGCAGCCGCTGACGGGCAACGAAGCCTGGCAGAAGATCATGCCAGGCGAGTGGGTGCTATTTTGTCTCGGGGACCGCGTAATTTGACGCCAGCTGCGGCTGAACCACTTCATGGCTGAGCGGTTTACTCACCACGTAACGGCCATTGACGATGGACACCACCGGCGGTTTATGGGTCTGCTCGAAGTAGTCATAGCCCGGTTTTAACTGTTTCCAGAAATCCGTGTAAACGGAGTACTTATGGCGCGCCATATTCGCATCCGTCATACGGAACGGATAGATGCTGACCTGAACATTCGGCTGGCCGAAGACCAGTGCGCCCGTGACAAACTGGAAAATCTCATCAATGCCGGAATCCGTCATCGCATAACAGCCGACAGACACGCAGGCACCGTGGATCATCAGGTATTTACCTTCGTAACCGTGAGCACGGTCAAAGGCATTGGGGAAACCGATGTTAATCGCTTTATAAAAGCGGCTGTCCGGTTTTAGCTGGTTACGCTGAACGTTGTAAAACCCTTCCGGACTTTTAAAGTCGCCCTGACGCTGTTTCGGTCCCAGCCCACCAGAATAGTTACAGATTTTGTAGCTATCGAGCAGCTGATACGTCTCGCCCATTTTGACAAACAGATCGAGTGTGCGCTCTTCCTTGAAGATTTGAATATAAACCGGGGATCCCATCAACTGCTGTTTATACTCTTTGCTGACCGGCGTCGTTGAACTATTACTGCCAAGCAGCCCGGCAAACGACATGCACGGTATCAGAAGCATCGCAATGAACAATGCGATTTTACGCATACTACTGGTTCCTTGATAAAACAATGACCAACTTGCCAGAACGGCAAAAGACACCCGAAATCAGACTAATCTGGACAGGAGCGCTCACATTAGCACCGATGGAGATTTTCGCAAGAGCCAACCTTTGCGTTTACAAATTAGTTTTACTTTATAACCCATTCACAGACTCCTGACTCCAGGAACTTTGCGCAATAGCTCGCATTTCGGCGCGCCGGACGGCGGATTTACTGCCCTTGCGCGGGCCGAAAATGGTACACTCCGGCCTCTCTGGATTGTTGTTCATGGATACCTGCTAAACACATGTTTAAAATCAGAAAAGGACTCGATCTGCCAATCTCTGGCGTGCCTGAACAGCACGTGACCACCGGCGCCAGTGTTCATCATGTCGCTATTGTGGGTGATGATTACGTGGGCATGCGACCTGCGATGCTGGTTCAGGAAGGCGATCGGGTAATAAAAGGCCAGGCGCTTTTCGAGGATAAAAAAAATCCTGGCGTTATGTTTACAGCCCCTGCCAGCGGCGTCGTCGTCGCCATCCATCGTGGTGAGCGTCGCGTCCTGCAATCGGTTGTTATTCAAATTGAAGGCGATGAGAAACGCGAATTTGCGCGTTTTGACGACGCCGATCTCGCCACCCTCAGCCGCGAAGCGGTGCAGGCTCAACTGCTGGAGTCGGGACTGTGGACGGCGCTTCGCACGCGCCCGTTTAGCAAAACGCCCGTGCCAGGCACGGTGCCAGCCGCTATCTTCGTGACGGCCATCGACACCAACCCGCTCAGCGCGGACCCGCAGCCTGTTATCCTGGCCGAACGAAAAGCCTTTGATGCCGGTCTCACCGTGTTAACGCGTCTGACGCCGGGTAAAGTGCATGTCTGCCAGGCCAGCGGCGGTAAGCTTGGCGGGCATCCGCAAGGGCAGGTCGCTTTTAACGAATTTGCCGGCCCGCATCCGGCCGGGCTGGTGGGAACGCATATTCATTTCCTGGAGCCGGTGAGCCTGACGAAACAGGTCTGGCATCTTAATTATCAGGACGTGACTGCTATTGGTAAGCTGTTCACCACGGGTGAGCTGTGCGCTGAACGGATCGTCGCTATCGGCGGGCCGCAGGCCGTAAACCCGCGTCTGGTTAAAACGCTTCTGGGAGCAGACATTAACGTACTGCTTGCGGGGGAAACGAAAGAGGGTGAAAACCGCCTGATTTCCGGTTCGGTACTCAGCGGCCGCCGCGCTGTAAATGCGCACGCGTACCTGGGGCGTTTCCATCTTCAGGTGAGCGTGGTACTTGAAGGGCGCGAGAAAGAGCTGTTCGGCTGGGTACTGCCTGGCGCAGAAAAATACTCCGTAACCCGCACCACGCTGGGCCACTTCCTGCGTCATAAGCTGTTTAATTTCTCCACCAGCACGAACGGCGGTGAGCGCGCAATGGTTCCGATTGGCAACTACGAACGTGTAATGCCGCTGGATATTCTGCCCACCGTGCTGCTGCGCGATCTTCTTGCCGGTGATACCGACGGCGCCCAGGCGCTGGGCTGTCTGGAGCTGGATGAAGAAGATCTGGCGCTTTGTACCTATGTGTGTCCAGGTAAATACGAATATGGACCCGTATTGCGCGAGGTGTTAACCCGCATTGAGCAGGAAGGATAACCATGGGCTTAAAACACCTCTTTGAAAAAATTGAGCCGCACTTTACCGAAGGGAAGCTCAAAAAGTACTACCCGCTGTATGAAGCGACATCGACCATTTTCTACACGCCGGGTCTGGTGACAAAAGGCGCGGCGCACGTTCGCGACGCCATCGACCTCAAGCGAATGATGATTCTGGTCTGGTTTGCGGTCTTCCCGGCCATGTTCTGGGGGATGTATAACGTTGGGTTGCAGACTATTCCGGCGCTGCACCATATGTACGATGCAGAGCAGCTGGCGCAGGTGATCCAGTCTGACTGGCACTATCGTCTGGCGCAGTCACTGGGAGTGAGTTTTGCGGCAGATGCTGGCTGGATCAGCATGATGACGCTGGGCGCTGTCTTCTTCCTGCCGATCTACATGACCGTCTTTATCGTGGGCGGTTTCTGGGAAGTTCTGTTCGCTATTATTCGCAAGCATGAGATCAACGAGGGTTTCTTTGTCACCTCTATTCTGTTTGCGCTGATTGTTCCGCCAACGCTGCCGCTCTGGCAGGCGGCGATGGGGATCAGCTTTGGCGTGGTCATTGCCAAAGAGATCTTCGGCGGAACCGGACGCAACTTCCTGAACCCGGCACTGGCAGGGCGAGCGTTCCTGTTCTTTGCTTATCCGGCGCAAATCTCGGGCGACCTGGTGTGGACGGCTGCGGACGGCTTCTCCGGCGCGACGCCACTTTCACAGTGGGCGGCAGGCGGCGGCGAAACGCTGGTCAATAATGCAACCGGACAGGCTGTGACCTGGTTTGATGCGTTTATCGGCAATATTCCGGGCTCCATTGGTGAAGTGTCTACCCTGATGATTCTGATCGGCGGGGCCATCATCCTCTTTGGCCGCGTGGCGTCCTGGCGCATAGTCGCGGGCGTCATGCTCGGGATGGTACTCACTGCCACGCTTTTCAATTTCATTGGTTCAGACACTAACCCGATGTTCTCCATGCCGTGGTACTGGCACCTCGTGCTGGGAGGCTTTGCGTTTGGCATGATGTTCATGGCCACCGATCCCGTCTCGGCTTCGTTTACCGACAGAGGTAAATGGTGTTACGGCGCGCTCATTGGGGTGATGTGTGTACTGATTCGCGTGGTCAACCCGGCCTATCCGGAAGGGATGATGTTGGCCATTCTGTTTGCCAATCTGTTTGCGCCGCTGTTCGACTACCTGGTCGTGCGCGCCAACATTAAGCGGAGGAAGGCGCGTGGCTGAAATTAAAAATAACGACAGCATCAGCAAAACGCTGCTGGTGGTGCTGGTACTGTGCCTGGTCTGTTCCATCGTGGTAGCCGGTTCTGCCGTAGGGTTAAAACCGCTACAGCAAGAGCAACGAGCGCTGGATAAACAGCGTAACATCCTGGCCGTGGCCGGGCTGATGCAGGAAGGCATGACGAAGGATGACGTCGCCGCGGTGTTTGCCGAACGTATTACCGCACGGCTGGTGGATTTAAAAACCGGCGAGCTGATGGATAAAGACCCGGCGAAATACAACCAGGCGCTGGCGCTGAAAGATCCGCAGATGAGCACCACGCTTGACGCCTCGCAGGATCCGGCAGGCATTAAGCGCCGCAGCAATGTCGCGGAGATTTACCTCGTTCGTGACGAGCAAAAACGTGTACAGGAAGTGGTGTTGCCCATCTACGGCAACGGCTTGTGGTCGATGATGTACGCCTTCGTGGCGCTGGATACCGATGGCCGTACGGTCAAAGGGATCACTTATTACGATCAGGGCGAAACGCCGGGGCTGGGTGGGGAAGTTGAGAACCCTAACTGGCGAGCACAGTTTGTCGGTAAAAAAGTGCTCGACGACAACGGCCAGCCTGCGCTGAAAGTGGTGAAAGGCGGCGCGCGTCCCGGCGATGAATTTGCCGTTGATGGCCTTTCCGGCGCCACGCTCACCTCTAACGGGGTGCAGCACAGCTTTGATTTCTGGATGGGTGAACTGGGCTTTGGTCCCTTCCTGAAGAATGTACGTGAAGGAGCGCTGAATAATGGCTGATACGGGTGAACTGAAAGAAGTTAAAAAGGTACTGATTGGCCCACTTTTAGCCAATAACCCGATAACGCTTCAGGTGCTGGGTGTGTGCTCGGCTCTGGCGGTGACCACCAAGCTGGAAACGGCGGTGGTCATGACGCTGGCGGTAACGCTGGTGACAGCGTTCTCCAGCATGTTTATCTCAATGATCCGCCACCACATACCTAACAGCGTGAGGATCATCGTGCAGATGGCGATCATCGCCTCGCTGGTGATCGTGGTCGATCAGCTGCTGCGCGCCTTCGCTTATGAAACCTCTAAGCAGCTCTCGGTGTTTGTTGGTCTGATTATCACCAACTGCATCGTGATGGGGCGTGCTGAAGCCTATGCGATGAAGATGCCGCCGCTGGCGAGCTTTATGGACGGTATCGGCAACGGCCTGGGTTACGGCGTGATCCTGTTGACGGTCGGTTTCCTGCGCGAACTTATTGGCAGCGGCAAGCTGTTTGGCATTCCGGTGCTGGATACGGTACAGAACGGCGGCTGGTATCTGCCGAACGGCCTGTTCCTGCTGGCGCCAAGCGCATTTTTCATTATCGGTTTGCTGATCTGGCTGATTCGTACGTTGAAGCCTGAACAGCAGGAAAAGGAGTAACCGACAATGGCTCATTACCTGAGTTTATTTGTGCGCGCGGTGTTTGTTGAAAACATGGCGCTCGCCTTCTTCCTTGGCATGTGTACATTCCTTGCCGTTTCTAAAAAGGTCTCGACGGCATTTGGTCTCGGGGTGGCGGTCACCGTTGTGCTGGGGCTTTCCGTTCCGATTAACAACCTGGTGTTCAACTTCGTGCTGCGGGACAGCGCGCTGGTGGAGGGGATTGATCTCAGCTTCCTGAACTTCATCACCTTCATCGGGGTGATTGCGGCGCTGGTGCAAATCCTGGAGATGATCCTCGATAAGTATTTCCCGTCGCTGTACAACGCGCTGGGGATCTTCCTGCCGCTGATCGCGGTGAACTGCGCCATTTTCGGTGGCGTCTCGTTTATGGTTCAGCGCGATTACAACTTCAGTGAATCGGTTGTGTATGGTTTCGGTTCCGGTATCGGCTGGATGCTGGCGATTGTCACCATGGCGGGGATCCGTGAAAAAATGAAATATGCCAACGTGCCTGCGGGTCTTCGTGGCTTAGGGATCACCTTTATCACCACCGGCCTGATGGCGTTGGGCTTTATGTCCTTCTCCGGTGTGCAGCTATAAGGGCTAACAGATGGAAATTATTCTTGGCGTGGTGATGTTCACGCTGATAGTACTGGTGCTGTCAGGGCTGATCCTGGCGGCGCGTGCGAAGCTGGTCAATTCCGGGGATGTGATCATTGATATCAATGATGATCCACAGAACCAGATCCGTACCCCGGCAGGGGATAAGCTGCTCAACACCCTCTCCGGCAACGGGATATTTGTCTCGTCTGCCTGTGGCGGCGGTGGCTCCTGTGGACAGTGCCGTGTGAAGGTTAAAGAGGGTGGCGGTGATATTCTGCCAACGGAACTGTCGCATATCACGAAGCGTGAAGCGAAAGAGGGATGCCGTCTGGCGTGTCAGGTCGCCGTGCGCCAGAACATGAAGATTGAGCTGCCGGAGGAGATCTTCGGCGTGAAAAAATGGGAGTGCGAAGTTATCTCTAACGATAACAAAGCCACGTTCATTAAAGAGCTCAAGCTGCGTGTCCCTGAAGGGGAGAGCGTCCCGTTCCGCGCGGGCGGGTATATTCAGATTGATTGTCCGGCACACACTGTAGCGTATGCCGACTTCGATGTACCTGAAGAGTACCGGGCAGACTGGGATAAATTTAACCTCTTCCGCTTTGTTTCCGAGGTAAAAGAGCCAGCGCTTCGCGCCTATTCCATGGCGAACTACCCGGAAGAGAAGGGCATTATTATGCTCAACGTGCGTATCGCTACGCCGCCGCCGAATGTGCCTGATGCACCGCCTGGCGTGATGTCGTCGTATATCTGGTCCCTCAAGCCTGGCGACAAAGTGACGATTTCTGGCCCGTTCGGTGAGTTCTTTGCCAAAGATACCGACGCGGAAATGGTCTTTATCGGCGGTGGTGCGGGTATGGCGCCGATGCGTTCGCATATCTTTGACCAGCTCAAACGACTCGGCAGCAAGCGTAAGATCAGCTTCTGGTATGGGGCGCGTTCACTGCGTGAAATGTTCTACGACGATGAGTTTGAACAACTGGCGCGTGATAACCCTAACTTTACCTTCCACGTGGCGCTATCCGATCCGCAGCCGGAAGATAACTGGACAGGTTATACGGGCTTCATCCACAACGTGCTGTATGAAAACTACCTGAAACAGCATCCGGCACCGGAAGACTGCGAGTTTTATATGTGCGGTCCGCCAATGATGAACGCCGCCGTGATCAAGATGCTCAAAGATCTTGGGGTGGAAGATGAGAACATCATGCTCGATGATTTCGGAGGCTGATTATGCTGACCTTTCTGGCGACTTTTGCGGTGTTTGTGCTGGTGATCTTCGGTATGTCTTTAGGCTGGATCATCAAGCGTAAAAGCATTCAGGGCAGCTGCGGAGGCATCTCTTCCATCGGTATGGAAAAGGTATGTGACTGCCCTGAGCCGTGCGATGCACGGAAAAAGCGGATGGCTCGCGAGCAGCAACGCATTATTTAGTCTTCCTGGTCGGGTAAGGCAAAGCCGCTACCCGACAATTCCCACGCACACTTCTCAACCCTCATTTCTTTACTGTATACTTATCCAGTAAAGAGTGAGGGCTTACTATGCGCAAAATAATCCATGTCGATATGGACTGCTTTTTTGCCGCAGTGGAGATGCGTGACAACCCGGCGCTGCGGGATATTCCCATCGCCATTGGCGGCAGCCGCGTTCAGCGCGGTGTGATCAGCACCGCCAACTACCCTGCACGCAAATTTGGCGTACGCAGCGCCATGCCGACCGCGATGGCGCTGAAACTGTGCCCGCATCTCACTCTTCTGCCCGGACGTTTTGATGCCTACAAAGAAGCGTCGAGCCACATTCGGGAGATCTTCTCCCGCTACACCTCCCTGATTGAACCGTTATCGCTGGATGAAGCCTATCTGGATGTCACCCACAGCGTGCACTGCCACGGCTCCGCCACCCTGATGGCACAGGAGATCCGCCAGACTATTTTTAACGAGCTTAATCTCACGGCATCGGCAGGCGTTGCGCCGGTAAAGTTTCTTGCCAAAATCGCCTCCGATTTAAATAAGCCCAACGGCCAGTACGTCATCACCCCGGAAGAGGTTCCGGCGTTTTTAAAAACGCTGCCGCTCAGTAAAATTCCCGGTGTGGGTAAAGTCTCCGCCGCGAAGCTGGAAAGTATGGGGTTACGCACCTGCGAAGACGTTCAGCGCAGCGATCTGGCGCTGCTGCTTAAGCGTTTTGGCAAGTTTGGCCGCGTATTGTGGGAACGCAGTCAGGGTATTGACGATCGTGATGTTAACAACGAACGGCTGCGTAAATCGGTCGGGGTTGAACGCACGCTCAGCGAAGATATTCATGACTGGACCGAGTGTGAAACCATCATTACGGAACAGCTCTATCCTGAGCTTGAACGACGTTTGCTGAAGGTCAAACCGGATCTGCTCATTGCCCGACAAGGCATCAAACTGAAATTTAATGATTTTCAGCAGACGACGCAGGAGCATGTCTGGCCGCGTCTGAACAAAGAGGATCTTATCGCGACGGCGAAAAAGGCGTGGGAAGAGCGGCGGGGTGGGCGAGGCGTCCGGCTGGTGGGGCTGCACGTTACATTGCTGGATCCGCAGCTAGAGCGTCAGTTGGTTCTGGGACTTTAGATTACGCTACTCGTAGGCCCGGTGAGCGTAGCGACACCGGGCAACAGACGAGGAATTACTTCGCAGGGATTGCTTTCAGCAATTCAGTCAGCAGCGTCCAGTAATGACCGACGCTTTCAATGTGAACCTGCTCATCCGGAGAGTGTGGACCGGTGATGGTCGGCCCGATGGAGACCATGTCCATATCCGGATACGGTTTCTTGAACAGACCACACTCCAGACCCGCGTGAATAACCTGAATGTTCGGGGTGCTGTTGAACAGTCGCTGATAAGTTTCACGCACCAGTGCCATGACCGGAGAACTTGCATCCGGCTGCCAGCCCGGGTAGCTACCTTTTGCAGACGTTTTCGCGCCCGCCAGGGTACCCAGAGATTCCAGCATGCTCACAACGTACTCCTTACCGCTGTCGATCAGGGAGCGGATCAGGCAGATGATCTCTGCGCTGTCGTCGCCCATGGTCACCACGCCCACGTTCAGGGAGGTTTCCACCACGCCTTTTGCGACATCTGAATTGCGGATCACGCCGTTTGGCGTTGCGTTCAGCAGTTGAACAAACGAGTCACGAGACTGTGTGGTCAGCGCGGCTTTATCCGTTGTTACGGACTCCAGCACGACAGTCAGGTTTTTCTCTTTGGCTGACAGTTCGTTTTTCAGGATATCCAGATACACGCTGGCGAGTCTTTTCAGTTCATCCGCTTTCGCCGCAGGCACCGCCACGGTCGCGAAGGCTTCGCGAGGGATCGCGTTACGCAGCGTACCGCCGTTGAAGTCCACCAGGCGCAGATCCAGTTCAGCGGCATGGCCCGCCAGGAAACGTGCCAGCAGTTTGTTGGCGTTGCCCAGGCCCAGGTGAATATCACCGCCGGAGTGACCGCCTTTCAGCCCTTTCAGCGTCAGCTTAAAGGTCTCGAACCCCGCAGGGATCGCTTCGCGGGACAGCGGCAGGGTTGAGATGAAATCGATCCCGCCCGCGCAGCCCATGTAGATCTCACCTTCTTCTTCGGAGTCGGTGTTGATCAGAATGTCTGCTTGCAGCCAGTTCGCCTGGAGACCAAACGCCCCATCCATGCCCGCTTCTTCAGTCATGGTCAGCAGCACTTCCAGCGGACCATGTTCAACGCTGTCGTCAGCCAGCACGGCCAGCGCGGAAGCCATACCAATGCCGTTATCAGCGCCAAGCGTTGTGCCGCGCGCCTTTACCCACTCACCGTCGATGTACGGCTGAATCGGGTCTTTCGTGAAGTCGTGAACGGTGTCGTTGTTTTTCTGCGGAACCATGTCCAGGTGCGCCTGCAATACCACTGGCTTGCGGTTTTCCATACCTGCGGTGGCAGGTTTGCGGATCAGAATGTTGCCAACCTGGTCGCGCTCAGCGTGCAGACCTTTTTCCTTCGCCCAACCCATAATATGTTCGGCAAGTTGTTCTTCGTGATAGGAAGGGTGCGGAATAGAGCAGATTTTGGCAAAAATATCCCACAGCGGCTGTGGAGATAATTGAGACAGTTCAGACACGATAGGTCTCCTTGTCGTTGCGCTGCAAAACAATGTTGCAGGTCACAGGGTTAGCAGGTTAATCGTTACCACAAGACGGGCTTGCGAGATGCAACTGAGAATACCACTTTCTCCCGTGGCTGGTAGCATTAAGCATGTAAAAACTCAGGCTCATGGCGCGTAACACTGGTTTTTAGTGCGTCAGATCTCTATAATCTCGCGCAACCTATTTCCCCCTCGAACACTTTTTAAGCCGTATATAAACAGGCTGGGACACTTCACATGAGCGAAAAATACGTCGTCACCTGGGACATGTTGCAGATTCACGCACGCAAACTGGCTGCGCGTCTGATGCCTTCCGAGCAGTGGAAAGGCATTATTGCCGTCAGCCGTGGCGGTCTGGTACCGGGGGCGCTGCTGGCACGTGAGCTGGGTATTCGTCATGTCGATACCGTATGTATCTCCAGCTATGACCACGATAACCAGCGTGAACTGAAAGTGCTGAAGCGCGCCGAAGGCGACGGTGAAGGCTTTATCGTTATCGACGATCTGGTGGACACCGGCGGTACCGCGGTCGCTATCCGCGAAATGTATCCAAAAGCGCACTTTGTCACTATCTTCGCGAAACCTGCGGGTCGCCCACTGGTTGATGATTACGTGATTGATATCCCGCAGGATACTTGGATTGAACAGCCATGGGATATGGGCGTGGTCTTCGTACCGCCTATTTCTGGCCGTTAATTTCAGTACGTAACTTTACACGCCCGGTTATGCCGGGCGTTGTTCTTTTTAGCCTGCCACGCGTTACAATGGTCTTCATATGACGTATCCATGGAGGCAACGCAATGACGCAGGCGAATCTCACCGAAACTCTCTTCAAACCCCGTTTCAAGCACCCTGAAACGTCGACGCTGGTGCGTCGGTTTAATCCGGGGACAATGCCTGCTGTTCAGTCAGCGTTAGATGGTAAAAACGTGCCCCACTGGTATCGAATGATTAACCGCCTGATGTGGATCTGGCGCGGCATCGATCCGTGTGAAATCCTCGACGTGCAGGCGCGTATCGTAATGAGCGAGTCTGAGCGCACCGACAGCGATCTCTACGATACGGTGGTGGGCTACCGTGGCGGAAACTGGATCTACGAATGGTCAAAGCAGGCCATGCTTTGGCAGCAAAAAGCGAGCCAGGAAGAAGATGCTACGCGCAGCGGCAAGCACTGGCTGCATGCGGCAAACCTGTACAGCATCGCTGCTTATCCGCATCTAAAAGGCGACGAACTGGCGGAGCAGGCGCAGGCGCTGGCAAACCGGGCTTATGAGGAGGCCGCCCAGCGACTGCCTGGTCGGATGCGTGAAATTGAGTTCGCCATTCCCGGCGGCAGCCCGGTGACCGGATTCCTGCACATGCCGGAGGGGGAAGGCCCGTTCCCGACAGTTCTGATGTGCGGTGGGCTGGACTCGTTACAAATCGACTATTACAGCCTGTATGAGCGCTACTTTGCCCCAAAAGGGATCGCCATGCTGACGCTCGATATGCCTTCAATTGGTTTTTCATCCAAATGGAAACTTACGCAAGACTCCAGCCTGCTGCACCAGCATGCATTAAAAGCGCTGGAGAATATCCCCTGGGTTGACCACACCCGGGTAGGCGCGTTTGGCTTCCGCTTTGGCGCTAACGTCGCGGTACGGCTGGCCTACCTTGAATCTTCCCGCCTGAAGGCCGTCGCCTGTCTTGGCCCGGTGGTACATGCTCTGTTAAGCGATCCTGCGCGTCAGGGGAGCGTTCCTGAGATGTATCTCGACGTGTTGGCGAGTCGACTTGGCATGCATGATGCTTCAGACGACGCGTTGCGCATTGAACTTAATCGTTATTCATTAAAGACGCAGGGCTTACTCGGCCGCCGTTGCCCAACCCCGATGATGTCCGGTTTCTGGAAGAACGATCCGTTTAGCCCGGAAGAGGAGTCGCGTTTAATCACGTCGTCATCTGCGGAGGGTAAACTGCTTGAAGTGCCGTTCAGCCCCGTGTACCAGAATTTTGACAAAGCGCTTAAAGAGATTACACGCTGGATCACGAAGAGATTGTGTTAATAGTTTGCTAAATTTCGTTGGTTTGGTAAAACAGTGCTTCACAAAAGGAGATCGCAATGACGTTACCGAGTGGACACCCGAAAAGTAGACTGATTAAGAAGTTCATGGCTCTTGGCCCGTATATTCGAGAAGAGCAGTGTGAAGAGAATCGCTTTTTTTTCGACTGCCTGGCTGTTTGCGTCAACGTGAAGCCTGCACCCGAAAAACGCGAGTTCTGGGGCTGGTGGATGGAAATGGAAGCACAGGAAAACCGTTTTACCTATAGCTATCAGTTTGGCCTGTTTAATAAAGACGGGCACTGGCAGGCGACGAGCATCAAAGATCAGGAAGTGATTGATCGTCTGGAGCATACGCTAAAAGAATTTCACGGCAAAGCACGTGACCTGCTGGCAACGCTGGATCTGAAGCTGGAACCTGCGGACGATTTTTCCAGCGAAGCGGTGAAGTTAAGGGCCTGATGATGTCACTGCGCCGGGTGGCGGCTACGCCTTACCCGGCCTGCAAAATGTACTGTCCTGTAGGCCCGGTAAGCGCAGCGTCACCGGGCACAAAAAAACCGGCCGGGCCGGTTTTTTTATTACCACAGCATCAGAACTGATAGGTCAAGCCCAGCGCAACGATATCATCGCTGCTTACGCCCAGTTTATTATCGTCATCGATCTGGTTGATTTTATAATCAACAAATGCAGACATATTTTTGTTGAAATAATATGTCGCACCTACGTCGATGTATTTCACGATATCTTCATCGCCGATACCTTCGATATCTTTGCCTTTAGACTGCACGTAACCCACCGATGGACGCAGACCAAAGTCAAATTGATATTGCGCGACAACTTCGAAGTTTTGCGCTTTATTTGCAAAGCCGCCGGAAATAGGGGCCATATTGCGGGTTTCGGAATAGATAGTTGCCAGATAAATATCGTTGGCATCATATTTCAAACCGGTTGCCCAGCCTTCTGCTTTTTTACCTTCGCCGCGTGCCTGAAGGTTTTGATCGTTAGTGCGATCGGAGCTGGCATACGCACCAATCACAGAAAAATCGCTGCCGCCGAAGTCATAGCTCAGGGAGGTACCGAAGCCGTCACCGTTTTGCTTCTTCACGTCGCGGTTTTCATTTTTGCCCTGGTATTGCAGGGTCATGTTCAGGCCGTCAACCAGGCCAAAGAAATCGGTATTACGGTATGTGGCCAGACCGGAAGCGCGTTTCGTCATAAAGTTATCGGTCTGTGCCAGGCCGTCACCGCCGAACTCAGGGAACATATCGGTCCAGGCGGCGACGTCATACAGCGCGCCCAGGTTACGGCCATAATCCAGAGAGCCGAAGTCTTTCAGTTTCAGACCAGCAAATGCCAGACGTGTTTTTTGAGAAGAATCGCTTTCAGCTTTGTTACCTGCAAATTCAGCTTCCCAACGTCCGTAGCCCGTCAGCTGATCGTTAATCTGTGTTTCACCCTTAAAGCCGAAACGAACGTAAGTCTGGTCACCATCCTTAGCATCATCATCACTGAGATAGTGCATTGCTTTTACTTTGCCGTACACATCCAGTTTATTACCGTTTTTATTATAAACTTCTGCTGCGTGAACCGATGCTGAAGCAACTACGCCCATTACCACTAATGCCAGAGTGCTCTTTTTCATTTTCAATCCTGATTTTATAAAAACGCGCTAATATTCGCTGAGTAATAAGATTCGGCTTATTACCCCGTGAAAAACAGGAAGGGTTTTATCGTTCGTGGGTGAAAGTTTTATGACAAAGTAAGAATATGTCTAAAAAAGTATGTTTTAATTTTTCAGTAATAAAATTGTCAAAATCTGCCGCTACGCTTCCTGATCCCGCGCAACAAAGTGACGAGTCAGGTACTAAGGCAGTTGGCAACGGGGCTGACACCTGCTAAAACGTCTGACTGACATCATTTTCCCTTATTGTTGAACGGCAGAGAATCATGAGTGACAGCCAGACGCTGGTGGTAAAACTCGGTACCAGTGTGTTAACGGGCGGATCGCGCCGCCTGAATCGTGCCCATATTGTTGAGCTTGTACGTCAGTGCGCTCAGTTGCATGCCGCTGGGCATCGTATTGTAATTGTGACCTCCGGGGCGATTGCCGCCGGGCGTGAACACCTGGGCTACCCCGAACTCCCCGCGACGATCGCCTCCAAACAGCTGCTGGCCGCCGTGGGACAAAGCCGACTCATCCAGCTCTGGGAGCAACTGTTCTCCATCTACGGCATTCATGTCGGGCAGATGCTGCTGACGCGCGCGGATATGGAAGACAGAGAACGTTTCCTGAACGCCCGCGATACGCTGCGCGCGCTGCTTGATAACAATATCGTTCCGGTCATTAACGAAAACGACGCAGTTGCCACCGCTGAAATCAAAGTGGGCGATAACGATAACCTCTCTGCGCTGGCGGCGATTCTGGCAGGGGCCGATAAGCTGCTGCTTCTGACCGATCAGCAGGGGCTGTTTACCGCTGATCCGCGTTCCAATCCACAGGCTGAACTGATCAAAGACGTTCACGGCATTGATGATGCGCTGCGCGCCATCGCGGGTGACAGCGTCTCTGGTCTGGGGACAGGTGGTATGGGCACCAAGCTACAGGCCGCGGACGTGGCGTGCCGGGCCGGTATCGACACTATCATAGCCGCGGGCAGCCGTCCGGGCGTGATAGGTGATGTGATGGAGGGCCTCTCTGTGGGCACGCGCTTCCACGCCCAGGAATCCCCGCTGGAAAACCGTAAACGCTGGATCTTTGGCGCGCCCCCGGCTGGCGAACTGACCGTGGATGAAGGCGCGACCGCCGCTATTCTGGAAAGAGGAAGCTCATTGCTTCCAAAAGGAATTAAAAGCGTGACAGGCAACTTCTCGCGTGGTGAAGTGATCCGAATCCGTAACCTTGAAGGTCGCGACATCGCTCATGGCGTAAGTCGTTATAACAGCGACGCGCTGCGTCGGATTGCTGGCCACCATTCCCAGCAGATCGACGCCATCCTGGGCTATGAATATGGCCCGGTTGCCGTGCATCGCGACGACATGATTATTCGTTAAGGAGCCAGAACATGCTGGAACAAATGGGCGCAGCCGCGAAAGCCGCCTCTTATAAACTGGCGCTCCTTTCCAGCCGCGAGAAAAATCGCGTGCTGGAAAAAATCGCTGATTATCTGGAATCGCAGTCACAGGAAATTTTGCTCGCCAACGAGCAGGATCTGCTGGAAGCGCGTCGCAACGGCTTGAGCGAAGCGATGCTCGACCGTCTGGCGCTGACCCCGGCGCGTCTGAAAGGTATCGCCGACGACGTTCGTCAGGTGTGCAACCTCGCCGACCCGGTAGGGCAGGTGATTGACGGTGGGGTGCTCGACAGCGGGTTACGCCTTGAGCGTCGTCGCGTGCCGCTCGGCGTCATTGGGGTGATTTACGAAGCGCGTCCAAACGTGACGGTGGATGTCGCCTCCCTGTGCCTGAAAACCGGTAACGCCGCTATTTTACGTGGCGGGAAAGAGACCTGGCGCACCAATGCCGCGACGGTAAACGTCATTCAGCAGGCGCTGGAAGAGTGTGGTTTACCGGCGGGAGCCGTGCAGACGATTGAAAGTCCCGACCGTGCGCTGGTCAACGAGATGCTGCGCATGGACAAATACATCGACATGCTGATACCACGCGGCGGCGCGGGTTTGCACAAGCTGTGCCGTGAGCAATCCACCATTCCGGTCATTACCGGCGGGATTGGCGTATGCCACATCGTGGTGGATGACACCGCGGAGATCGAACCTGCGCTGAAGATTATCGTCAACGCTAAAACCCAGCGCCCAAGCACCTGTAATACGGTAGAAACGCTGCTGGTGCATCAGGGCATCGCCAGTACATTCCTGCCAGCGCTGAGCAAGCAGATGGCGGAAAGCGGCGTCACGCTGCATGCGGACGACAAGGCTCTCGCGCTGCTGAAAGACGGTCCGGCGAAGGTCGTTCCGGTTAACGCGGAGCAGTACGACGATGAGTATTTGTCGCTGGATCTGAACGTGAAGGTAGTTGCGGATCTCGATGACGCCATTGCGCATATTCGTGAACACGGAACCCAGCATTCTGATGCGATCCTGACGCACACCTTGCGCAATGCCGATCGTTTTGTGAATGAAGTGGATTCGTCTGCGGTTTACGTCAATGCCTCGACGCGCTTCACCGATGGCGGCCAGTTTGGTCTGGGCGCCGAGGTGGCGGTGAGCACACAGAAGCTGCACGCCCGTGGTCCGATGGGGCTGGAAGCGCTGACCACCTACAAGTGGATCGGCTTCGGTGATGATACCATTCGTGCGTAAATGATCGCGGGTGATGCAAAAATAGCCGTTTGATTCAAAAGGGCATTGACGCATCACCCGGTTAGATCTACTCTTTTGCCCCGTGGTTACGCTCGTAACCGGTCTCTCAGGGCCGATATAGCTCAGTTGGTAGAGCAGCGCATTCGTAATGCGAAGGTCGTAGGTTCGACTCCTATTATCGGCACCATCTTTTCTAATAAAATCATCTAGTTACTGTTGCGTTGTTTTGCTTTTCTTAACACGAATGTGCATTTTTGCGCGTTGTGAGTGTGGCAAAATTGTGGCAGGTACAGTGAGATTGTGTGTGGCTCAATGCAAGGGGATGCTAACAGCATGTGTTACCTTGTAGCTCCCGCCTATCTTGTCTTTTGAGCAATATTACTACTTTGATAGCTTCTGGTTACGGATGCTGTCAGTCCAGTTCACTGCCAGCACAGTTTGGTCTAAAGGATGTTATTACAACAACCTACACGGGGTCCGCTTGGAAAACGGAATCTATGGTCACTCCCGTTTTTGCAACACCGATTTTGACGACAAGTTGGC
>NZ_JBMKHS010000037.1:0-29884 GCF_049238105.1 Enterobacter cloacae complex sp. IR5418
GAAGATGCGTGATCTGATCCTTCAACTCAGCAAAAGTTCGATTTATTCAACAAAGTCTCACCGTGTTCGAAAAAGCAGACCAACCCGGTGTCGGCATGCCCTACAGCGACGAGGATAATTCCCGGCTGATGCTGGCGAACATCGCCAGTATCGAAATTCCGCCCATTTTTATTACCTATCTCGACTGGCTCAAACAGCAGAGTGCGGCCCATCTTGCCCGCTATAACGTCGACAGTGAGAAGCTGCATGACCGGCAATTCCTGCCGCGTATTCTGTTGGGTGAATATTTTCACGATCGGTTTCTTGCCGTCGTTGCTGAGGCGAAAAAGGCGGGCTTTCATGTCGAGGTTCATCCCAACGCTGAAGTAACAGATATTAAAGCTGATGCAGATGGCGTGGTCCTTTCAGTGAACGATGCCCCTTTCTCAAGACGGTTTGATCTGGCGGTAGTCGCCACCGGTCACGTCTGGCCTGATGAAGATGAAGCCACCCGCACCTGGTTCCCCAGCCCGTGGTCGGGGTTGATGGACGCGAAGATCCGAGCCTGTGAGGTGGGGATTATGGGTACTTCCCTCAGCGGACTGGACGCTGCGATGGCGGTTGTGATGCAACATGGCCGGTTTACCGATGAGCAGTTCGTTGTCAATAAAGGCAGCGAGGGGCTAAAAATTACGCTGATGTCCCGCACGGGCGTACTGCCGGAGGCCGACTTTTACTGCCCTATCCCTTATGAACCGCTGTCGGTGCTAACGGAGTCAGTGGCGGAAAGCGAAATCGCCAAAGATCCGGACGGGCTGCTTGATCGCATTTTTGCGCTGATGGTGCAAGAGCTTGAGCTGGCCGATCCGCACTGGTGCCAGTCGATAGCGCTCAACACACTGACTGCCGATACCCTTCGTGATGTCTGGTTTGAGGATCGTAAAAAGCATGGTCCTTTCACCTGGGCCGAAGCGAATCTGAAGGAAGTGGAGCGCAATAAGCGTGAGAAACGCACCGTTGCCTGGCGCTATACCGTGCTTCGTCTGCATGAAGTGGTTCAGGCCATCGTCCCTTCACTCAATGAGCGTGACAGAGAGCGGTTTAAATCCGGGCTGGAGCGCGTTTTTATTGATAACTATGCTGCCATTCCACCACAGTCTATTCGCCGGTTACTGGCACTACGCGAGGCAGGGATCATTAGCGTGGTCGCGCTCGGTGATGATTACGACCTGGATATCAGCAGCGATCAGACCGTCATCACCACGTCAGAAAAGCGTTACCGCTTCGACGTATTTATTGATGCGCGCGGGCAAAAACCGCTTAAAAACAAGGATATTCCCTTCCCTTCTCTGCGCAAACAGCTTGCGGAAACTGGCGATGACGTCCCGGACGTGGGAGAGGACTATACGTTACTGGCGCCCGCATCACTGCGGGGGCGCATCGCTTTTGGGGCGATCCCCTGGCTGATGCACGATCATCCTTTTGTTCAGGGTTTGTCAGAGTGCGCTGAAATTGGTAAAGCGATGGCGAAAGCGGCAGGAAAACCGGCCTCGGGCGTGCGACGGAAGTTACCGTTCATGGAGTTTTAACAGGGCTTCCCTGCCCCGGTGTCGGATTACTCGAAGAAGACTTCCGGGTTTTCCGACAGCGATACGAATGATTTGGTGTTTTTGTCCAGGGCAAGGATTTTGCCGCTTTCAATATCATACACCCAGCCGTGCAGGCGAATGGCGTTGTTGCGCAGGCCTACCGCCACGGACGGATGGGTCTTGATGTTGCTCAGTTGCGCAAAGACGTTCTCCTGCACCATCGCATTCACTTTATCGATTGGCTTATCCCAGGTTTTTTTCTCAACGACCGCTTTTGCCGCATCGGAGTAGCGCAGCCAGTGGGAAACCGCTGGCATCGGCTCCAGATCGGCGTTGTCAGCAATCGCCTTCATCGCGCCGCAGTTGGAGTGGCCGCAAATAACGATATCAGTTACGCCCAGGGCGACAACAGCGTATTCAATGGTCGCAGAGACACCACCAGGCTCCGGCCCGAACGGCGGCACTATGTTGCCCGCGTTTCGAATGACAAAGAGCTGTCCTGGCTCCTGTTGCGTAACCAGTTCCGGAACCAGACGGCTGTCGGAGCAGGAGATGAACAGCGCTTTGGGATTCTGACTGGACGCTAAACTACGAAAAAGCTCTTTACGTTGCGGGAAAATCTCTTTTTGAAAGCTGAGAAAACCTTCAATGATATGTTGCATAGCCATTTCTCTTTTATCTGTTTTAGTTTAGGTATGATCGCGATCACACTCGTAAAATTTAACCACCGTGACTTAGCGGAGACAAGCAATATATTTCTGGCCCGACCGCTGCACGATCTCATCTGCGTTCGCCGAAATGTTTTGCCCCTCAAAGGCCCCGTACAGGCGCTGGTACGTTTTCCCTGTCAGTCGGCTGGTCACCGACTCCACGGTGCGGGCAGGCAGCGGCAGCATATTCGGATAACTCCACATAAACGACACGGCATCTTTACCGGGCGTGACCTGCAAGATATCCCCGGCCAGCAGTACGCCGTCGCCTGACTGCCAGTGCAGCACCGTGCCGCCTGCAAAATGTCCGCCCAGTCGCAGCAGCGTCACCGACGGCATAATCTCCAGGGCATCTCCCTCCCAAAGGCGTATCGCCGGGCTGTCACGCATCACCCACTGCCGGTCGCTCGCGTGCAGATAAATCGGGGCATTAAACGCGGCCGCCCACTCCTGCATGGTGGTGTAGTAATGCGGGTGCGAAATCGCAATGGCACAGATACCCCCGAGCGCGTTGACTAACGCTCTGGTCGCCGGATCGAGGTTGGCGATGCAGTCCCACAGAATATTGCCCTGCGGCGTACACAGCAGCAGTGCCCGCTGGTTGATGGCAAAAGCGGGAACGGTTTTGATGCTGAACAGCTGCGGCTCCAGCTGTTGCCATTTGTTGGTATGCGTGGCCGTAAGACTGTCGAAATCCGTCCACGCCTGGCCCGTCACCGGGACATACTGCCGCTCATCGTCGCAAATGGGGCAGTTGTCAGGCCGTTCATCGTAAGCGGTACCGCAGGTTTTACACAGAGTAATCATCGGCTTTCCTCAGCAATTAAGCAGTGAGTATGGCAGGGATTATCCATATGTGCTGCGGGGTGCCTGGCCCGCTTTTTTTGACTTATACTGTGCCGGCATCAAAAACTGAATAACGCAGGTGGCACATGGAAATTGATCTCGATAACTTAGTCTTTAACGGGCTGGATGAAGCAGAAGAACGTAACGCAGAACGTCTCGACGACGCAGATAAAAAAGCCCAGGCGATTGTCGCCGATGACGACTGCGGCGATGCCTGCAAGATCTGACGAAAAAGCACCGGATGCCCCGGTGCTTTTTTTATGAATGCCTTTTACAACCCGGCATCAGATCTCCGGCGTTTTGCTAAAGCCGGTCAGCATCAGGATCAGGCTTTGTGGCGAAGAAGCCGACTCAAACTGATAGTGGTTCCCCTGCCGATCGCCGCCGATGTACCACGAAATTTCGGTTTTCCCTTCTGCCAGCGCCTTGCGCACGGCTTTATCCACATCCACCATCCGGTATTCGCGGGAGTGGTTCAGGTAAAGCACCGCATCCGACCGATAGTTACAGGACGGTCGCGACTGCCAGCTCACGGTGGCCGGATCCCAGTCGTTGCTCGCCGGATAGAAGAAAATTTGGTCCGCCCCGTTGGTTTCCACTTTCCCGCCATAAATCCGCACGCGATATTTAAACTGGGCTGGATCCTGTCCGGTTGGCAGCGGAGGAATGTGGAACTTCACCAGCGACAATGTTTCGCTGTTTTTTGTCCGTCCGCCGTTCTGCCAGTTATCCTGCACCAGTAAGACCTGAGGTTCAGGCTGTGAAAGGGCGGGTTCCATACTGCTGAGCCAGACGTTGGCCTTCGCTTTTGAATAACCATACGGCACGGTAGTGCCGCAATCCATTCCGCGGTTCATGCACAGGTCGGTCATAAAGCGCGCGGCATCTTCCGTCCAGCCGTTCATGAAGTCAGCATGCGCCGTATACAGGCTCCCCCATCGCTCTTCCCGCTCACTGCCATGCATGATGGGGTCGAGGGAAAGCTGGGCTTTGCTGGTATCCAGAGAGCTGATGGTCGGGAGCACGTACGCGATATTCATGTTCACCGTCGGGATTTTCACCGGGAAGGCGGACGGGCACTGTCCTTTCGTGTCGTAGGTGGCGTTAGCCAGGCCGTGGGCGGGCTTCAGGTTGACCCCGTCCCAGCAGTTCGGGAATTGAATCCCG
The DNA here is from genome assembly GCF_049238105.1 of Enterobacter cloacae complex sp. IR5418. Classification (NCBI taxonomy): domain Bacteria; kingdom Pseudomonadati; phylum Pseudomonadota; class Gammaproteobacteria; order Enterobacterales; family Enterobacteriaceae; genus Enterobacter; species Enterobacter cloacae complex sp. IR5418. The sequence goes on from NZ_JBMKHS010000037.1 coordinate 4,292, forward strand.
ATATTAAACTGCACGGCATCGTTCGCCTTGCGCAAACCGCAAACTTCGCCCGTTTTGTTGGTGTAGCCCCGGCCGTTGGCGCATAAGAAGGTGATATGCGGATTTGGCGCGGTGCCGTGGTGATCGCCCGCCAGCAGCGACAGCCCCGCCGGGAACGGGTGCAGCGGCCAGGCGTCTACGTTGGATGCCTGATAATACGTTTTTTGATAGGCGGGTTTGACCACCGTTCCATCCGGCAATTTCAGCGATGGTGCCCAGTAGGCTGAGCTGTCTGCTTTGTTATCGCAGGTGGTCTTTTCCTGATTACGCAGCGATTCACGGCTGGAGTAAGCATCCGTGTGTACGTTACCAAAAAAGTCGTGGAGCATGGCCTCGTTAGGCATGCCGTACATCATAATGGCGTCATCGCCGAGGGTGTGGGAATAACTGCAAACAACATGCGCCTGCGGCCCAGCGTGTGCCGCCTGCATGGCAAGCAGAAGTGCGGTGGCAGAAAGCGCGGGGGTTAATACTGTCCGTTTCATTATCATCTCCATCTGTGAAAGGAGATAGTGGTAACAAAACGGCCATCATTTACCGAGAATTAGCCTGGGTATTTTTCCCCTTGTCCTTGCTTTACAGACACCACGCACAGTTCATTCCAGTACATTTCGCGCGTCCGGCGCAGTTCAGCGTGACGTTTTATCATGGAACCACTCCGGGTCGATGTTGGCTACGTCCACGCCATACAGGCTGGCGACAGGCAGTATTGACTCAAGAACACGTTGCGCGCTGTTCTCCGCATTCACTGGTCGGGGCGCAAAAAACCGCCGTAACGTGCTTATCCATTTTTTCATCGTCATTACCCTTCTCGCTTAACCTGTCCTCAGTTAAACACCCAATTTGTGCCCGGGGGAAATATCAAAATCCACTGTCGATGTGCAGGATGTGCAAATAGCGCCCCGCCGTCTGCTCTCATCTTTAACACCTTGTTCATTCATGCTTTTTTTCTCATAGCAAAGAACGATTTCTTATTTGGCGATAGCTTTCCCTTATGGGAGCGTAACGGGGTAAAACAAAAACAACGGGATGGCGTGTGACTATGACTGCAAAAATGAAAGGGTTTAAAAAACGGGCGCAGGTGCTGGGATTAGTGGCAGCCTGGGGCCTGGTTTCAGCGCAGGCGCAGGCCGATCGGCTGGCGGATATCAAGGCAGCAGGCGTGGTGAAAGTGGCCACGTTTGATGCCAATCCACCCTTTGGCTCGATTGATGCCAAAACGCATGAGATCGTGGGTTACGACGTGGACTTCGCCAAAGCGCTGGCGAAATCGCTCGGCGTAAAGCTTGAACTGGTCGCCACCTATCCGGCTAACCGTATTCCACTGCTACAGTCCGGAAAGGCGGATCTCATCGTGGCGGATATCACCATCACCCCGGAACGCGCACATGTCATTGATTTCTCGACGCCTTACTTCGTCACCGGCCAGCAGTTCCTGGTTCCGGCAAAATCACCGGACAAGCTTGATGACTATAGCCGGGCACGCATTGGCGCCGTAAAAGGTACGACGGGTGAACAGGCGCTGCACCAGCGTTTTCCGCAGTCCCGCGTCCTCTCTTACGATGACATCCCGCTGGCGCTGACGGCACTGCGCAATGGCAACGTGCAGGCCATTACCCAGGACAGCACCATTCTGGCCGGTCTGCTGACGCAGGCGCCGGATAAAGCCGACTTCAAAATCCTGCCCGACCTGCTCAGTAAAGAAGAGATTGGCGTGGGGGTGAAAAAGGGTGAAACGGCGCTACTGAAAGCCGTTAACGATGAGCTAGTAAACCTGGAGAAAAACGGCCAGGCGGCAAACATCTATGACGTCTGGTTTGGTCCAGGCACCCCTGCTCCACAGCCTCGTAACTTTAAAATAGAAGCCCGGTAATATGCTCTCAGGTTTATTTTCACGCTCCGCGGCCAATGCCGCGGATTTTTCACGTCTGGAACAGGCCAGCGTTGAGTTTCGCCATGTGGACAAACGCTACGGTGACCATCCGGTTTTAACCGACATTAACCTCACCATCATGCCGGGTGAAGTGGTTGCCATTCTCGGCCCTTCGGGTTCCGGAAAATCAACCCTGATTCGGCTTATCAACCAGCTTGAGAGCCTGAGCGGCGGGGAGATTCTGGTCGACCACAAGCCGACCGGACAGCTATCCGGCAGCAGGCTACGTCAGTTACGCAGCCGCGTCGGGTTTGTGTTCCAGCAGTTCAATCTCTATGCCCACCTTACCGCCAGCCAGAACATCACCCTGGCACTGGAGCACGTTCACGGCTGGAAACCCCTGCCCGCCCAGGCGCGCGCGCTGGCGCTGCTGGAGAAGGTCGGCATGCTGGAGAAGGCGCACCGCTACCCCGCTGAACTTTCCGGCGGACAGCAGCAGCGCGTGGCGATTGCCCGTGCTCTGGCCTCGTCGCCCCAAATCATTCTCTTTGACGAGCCGACGTCGGCACTCGACCCGGAGATGATTGGCGAAGTGCTGTTTGTGATGAAAACCCTCGCCCACAGCGGGATCACCATGATTGTCGTCACCCATGAGATGCAGTTCGCCCGGGAAATTGCCGATCGAATCGTCTTTATCGACGGCGGAAAAATTCTGGAAACCGCGCCCCCGGCGCAATTTTTCAACCAACCGTCGCATCCCCGTGCGAGGCGGTTCCTGCAAAAAGTGCTGGATCCGCTGCATCAGGAGCAACTGTAATGCCCGCTCTGGACTGGCAGGGGGTGCTGGCCGGACAGCCCCTGCACTGGATCCTCTCTGGATTTCTCACCACTCTGTGGGTGACGCTGGCGGGGATTATGCTGGCCAGCCTGCTCGCCTTGTTCTTTATGCTTTTGCGGCTTTCCGGGGGACATATCGGGACGTCGATCGTCAGCGGCTGGGTATCGCTGTTTCGCAATACGCCGCTGCTGGTACAGCTGCTGTTCTGGTATTTCGCCGCCTGGAACGGGTTGCCGCAGGGGCTGCGTGACGCGGTGAACGCAGATCATAGCTGGTCCATTTTGCCCGGTGACGTCTGGTGGTTTACGCCCGAGTTTTTATGCTCCGCCTGGGAGTTAGGCGTATTTACCTCGGCGTTTTTAATTGAAGAAGTCGAATCGGGGCTGCGTTCCGTGCCTGCCGGGCAACGTGAGGCGGCGCTCGCCCAGGGATTTTCCTCATGGCGTCTGTTTCGCTACATTCTTCTGCCACAGGGACTCGCTAATGCCTGGCAGCCCGTCGTCGGCCAGTACCTTAACCTGATGAAGCTCTCCTCACTCGCGAGCGGAATTGGCTTCGCCGAACTGACCTACCAGGTTCGCCAGATAGAAAGTTACAACGCCCATGCACTGGAAGCCTTCACCGTCGGTACGGTGCTCTAGTTGCTTACCGGGATGGTGACGGGAAGCGTGCTGGTGCGCCTCGGCCCGCATTCAGGGAGGAAAAATCATGATCCCCGGATTTAACGTTATTGTCGAAAACCTGGATTATCTGCTTTGGGGACGGGCGGCTGCGGGAGAACCCGGCGGCGTACTGCTCTCACTGCTGATGGCCGCAGGCGCCGCCGCGCTTGCCCTGCCCGGCGGGATTGTGCTGGCTTGCGTTGCCTGGCGCTATCCCGGCGTGGTGCGCAGCGCGCTGTTTGCGTGGGCAGAGTTTATCCGCGGGATCCCCCTGATCTTCGTAATATTCTGGATGTGGTATCTGCTGCCACTGATAACCGGCAGGGATCTCCCGGGCGCGACGACCGTCACGCTGGCGCTGGCCTGGTTTACCGCGGCTGCGGTGATGCATTCGGTGTTAGCCGGACTGAGAGCACTACCGTCGGGCCAGAATGAGGCCGCGCTTTCTCAAGGGTTCAGTACGCAGCAAACGCTGTGGCGCGTGCTGCTGCCGCAGGCGCTGAGAAATATTCTGCCGTCGCTGGTGGGGATTTTTATCAGCCTGCTGAAGGATACGTCGCTGGCGTTTATCGTTAACGTTCCTGAACTGACCACGGTGGCGGGCCAGGTCAACAACCGGGTGCGAATTTACCCGGCGGCCATTTTTATCTTCACGGGTGTGATCTATTACCTGCTCTGCTGCTCGCTTGAGCTGCTCGCGAAGCGCTGGCGCGTTAGCCAGCCAGCGCTTTAACCACCGTTTCCATCGCTTTGGTGGTCAACTCGCTGCGCTTAACGCGCTGGTTCGCCAGCGCGGTACGCAGTACGCCCGCAATGACAATATGTTTCGGCTCCTGCCCTAAATCACGCATTTCGAGAACGACCTTGCCTACCACCCTACACATCTCCTGGTACAGCGCTTCGTCTTTGGTCACATTGCCCATTGCCATCACTCCGTTGCCCTAAACCGTCAGCTTAAATCATTCGTCGGCTGGATACAAAAAAGAAGCCCGGCGCGTGGTTCGCCGGGCTTCGTCTGGAAAATCAGAGAATTAGTTGTTTACCGGGATGACCGCGCCTTTGTATTTGGTGCGGATCCAGTCCTGGATCTCCTTGGAGTGCAGCACGTTCACCAGCGCGACGATATCCTTCTTCTTCTCGTCACCGCGATGAACAGTAATGATGTTGGCGTACGGGTTATTCTCGCCGCTTTCAACTGCAATCGGGTCGTGCACCGGATCCAGACCGGCGTCAATCGCGTAGTTGGCGTTGATCACCACCGCAGCCCCTTCGTCGTTGTTGTACATCTGTGGCAATAGAGACGCTTCCACGTTTGGCGTGAATTGCAGTTTTTTCGGGTTTTCCACGATATCGCTGATGCGCGCGGTCACTTTATCAATGCCTGGCTTCAGCTTGATCACGCCCTCTTTTTCGAAGATGGAGAGAATACGCCCTTCCTCGGAAACCGCATCACGCATGATGATTTTGCCGCCTTCCGGCAGATCCTTCAGTGATTTGTATTTTTTCGAATAGATACCGATCGGCTCAATGTGGATTGCGCCCGCGCTGACAAAATCATAATCCTTATCGCCCGCGTGATCTTTCAGCACGCTGTTCAGGTAAGGAATGTGCTGGAAGTAGTTGGCATCAATGTCGTGTCCCGCCAGCGCCGTGTTTGGCAGAATGTAGTCCTGGAATGGTTTAATCTCCAGATCGATACCCTGCTTCGCCAGGATCGGCTTAGCCTGCTCCAGAATTTCCGCATGCGGCGTGTTGGATGCGCCCACGGTCAGGGTGTCGGCCCAGGAGGCAAAGCTCAGGGCACTCAGGGTAGCGGCGGCGATCAGTGTCAGTGTCTTTTTCATGATGTGGTTCCTGTGTGTTATTAGAGATTATCTTTTGTCTAACAGTGAAGTAATGACATCACCGCAGAACTGGATAATGAAAACGATGATCAGAATGGTCACCGTTGCCACCAGCGTGACGTCACCATGGTTACGCTGGAAACCTTCCAGGTAAGCCAGATTTCCCAAACCGCCGGCACCTATCACCCCTGCCATAGCGCTGTAGCTCACCAGTGCAATTAGCGTCACCGTCATACCTGAAACCAGTGCGGGTGAAGATTCCGGCAATAAAACCCGAAACACTAACGTGCTCAGCCGTGCGCCCATCGAACGCGTGGCTTCAATGACCCCTTTATCCACCTCACGCAGGGCGATCTCGACCAGACGGGCGTAGAACGGCGCCGCGCCCACAATCAGGGCAGGCAGCGCAGCGTTAGCGCCAAGAATGGTCCCCACAACGGTCTTGGTGAACGGGATCAGCAGGACGATGAGAATGATGAACGGAATCGAACGGAACACGTTCACCACAATCGACATCACGCTGTAGACCGTGCGGTTGTGGAATAACCCGCCGCGGGCGGTTAAAAACAGCGCCAGACCGAGGGCGATCCCCAGAACAAACGTCGCCACGCCCGAAAGCGCCGTCATGTAGAGCGTCTCCTGGGTTGCAGCCCAAAGCTGATCCCACTTCAGGTGCGGAAAGAGTTCTTCAGCCATGCTTGATTACCTCGCCTTCAATATCGCTTTGCTTCAGGTCGGCGAGGATATTGTTCAGTTGTTCTACAGATGCCACCACGTGCACCCAGAGCTGCCCGAAAACACCGTGGGCGGTTTGCGTCATTTTTCCGTGCAGGATGTTAAACGGCAGGCCGTAGCGCAGCGTTAATTCCCCGACAATCGGCCTGTGCGTGCTGTGTCCGGTAAAGGTCAGCCTGATGACCGTGCCTTCCAGATCGTTTGCCAGTTCGGTATTGAAGGTCTCTTCCTCTGCGTACTGGCTCACCTGGCGGACAAACTGCCGGGTGATCGGCTGCTGCGGATGGGTGAAAACGCTCAACACGTCACCCTCTTCCACGACCTTACCGTTCTCCATCACCGCCACACGGTCACAGATTTTGCGCACCACATGCATCTCATGGGTGATCAGCACGATGGTCAGATTGAAACGACGGTTAATGTCCAGGAGCAGATCGAGGATCTGATCGGTAGTCTGCGGATCCAGCGCCGAGGTGGCTTCGTCACACAGCAGCACGTCCGGATGATTGGCCAGCGCGCGGGCAATCCCCACACGCTGTTTTTGACCGCCGCTCAGCTGCGACGGGTAGGCATTTTCGCGCCCCTTCAGGCCGACCAGCTCCACCAGCTCGGCTACACGGGCCTGTATTTTCGCTTTTGGCACCCCGGCAATTTGCATCGAAAAGGCGATGTTTTCCTTCACCGTGCGCGACCACAGCAGATTAAAGTGCTGGAATACCATGCTGATTTTCAGTCGCGCCTGGCGCAGCGCTTCTCCCTTTGCGGCGGAGATATCCTGTCCGTTAATGGTGACGCTGCCGGTGCTGGGCTTTTCCAGGCCGTTCAGCAGGCGGATCAGCGTACTTTTCCCGGCCCCGCTGTAACCGATGATCCCGTAAATCTGTCCCTGCTCTATCGTCAAATTGACGTTATCAACGGCTGTCAGCGCCTGCTTCCCGTTGTCAAAAACCTTCGAAATATTGCTGAGTACGATCATTCTTATTCGTTATCCGTTTCGCATATAGCGGTTTAGCAGTATGGATGTCCAAATGATAGTAAACAGCCGTTATCAGCTTTTAAATGACCAAAAAAGAATTTCATATAACGCTATGGAATAAACAGTGAACGGGCGGGCGTTGAGCCTGCCGTCATAAGATGACATTAGGCCTTAACGCCTTGATAACAAACTTATGTGAATCTGCACAGATTGTTTTTGAAACACTGTTTCCATTTTCCTTTTTACTGTAAATTAGCGTATAATGCGCGCCAAATCCCTGGTGAATGGTTTCAGCGCTTGGAATACAAAAAACAACGTACAACTTCTCCTCTCCTTCGTTGGGCTGGCACTCAGGCACACTTTCTTCTGCACGCTCATTTGATGTCACCTATTCTTAGTGCGTGTCATATACGCTTTCGCAACACAGGTTTGACTCCGCGGCAGTGCGCCCCCGGAGCGAGATTTCCATATCCTTCCCAACTTAAAGACTAAGACTGTCATGAAAAAGACGAAAATTGTTTGTACTATCGGCCCGAAAACCGAATCCGAAGAGATGCTGACCAAAATGCTGGACGCTGGCATGAACGTGATGCGTCTGAACTTCTCCCACGGCGACTATGCTGAACACGGTCAGCGTATCCAGAACTTGCGCAACGTGATGAGCAAGACCGGTAAAAAAGCGGCGATCCTGCTCGACACCAAAGGTCCTGAAATCCGTACTATCAAACTGGAAGGCGGTAACGACGTTTCTCTGAAAGCGGGCCAGACCTTTACCTTCACCACCGACAAATCCGTTGTAGGTAACAACGAAATCGTTGCTGTGACCTACGAAGGCTTCACCAGCGATCTGTCTGTTGGCAACACCGTGCTGGTAGACGATGGCCTGATCGGCATGGAAGTCACCGCGATCGAAGGTAACAAGGTTATCTGTAAAGTGCTGAACAACGGCGACCTGGGCGAAAACAAAGGCGTTAACCTGCCGGGTGTGTCCATTGCGCTGCCAGCGCTGGCTGAAAAAGACAAGCAGGACCTGATCTTTGGCTGCGAACAAGGCGTGGACTTCGTTGCTGCGTCCTTTATCCGTAAACGTTCTGACGTGGTTGAAATCCGTGAGCACCTGAAAGCGCACGGCGGCGAGAACATTCAGATCATCTCCAAGATCGAAAACCAGGAAGGCCTGAACAACTTCGACGAAATCCTCGAAGCGTCTGACGGTATCATGGTGGCGCGTGGTGACCTGGGCGTTGAAATCCCGGTTGAAGAAGTGATCTTCGCGCAGAAGATGATGATCGAGAAGTGTGTTCGCGCGCGTAAAGTGGTTATCACCGCAACGCAGATGCTGGACTCCATGATCAAAAACCCACGCCCTACCCGCGCTGAAGCAGGCGACGTGGCGAACGCCATCCTCGACGGTACCGATGCCGTTATGCTGTCTGGTGAATCTGCAAAAGGGAAATACCCTCTGGAAGCGGTCAGCATCATGGCGACCATCTGTGAGCGTACCGACCGCGTGATGAAAAGCCGTCTGGATTACAACAACGACAGCCGTAAGCTGCGCATCACCGAAGCCGTGTGCCGTGGCGCGGTAGAAACCGCTGAAAAACTGGAAGCCCCACTGATTGTCGTGGCGACCCAGGGCGGTAAATCTGCGCGTGCCGTGCGTAAATACTTCCCGGATGCGACCATTCTGGCGCTGACCACCAATGAAACCACCGCGCGTCAGCTGGTGCTGAGCAAAGGCGTGATCCCACACCTGGTGAAAGAAATTGCGTCTACCGATGATTTCTATCGTCTGGGTAAAGAAGTGGCTCTGGAACTGGTTGATTGTGGCCTGGCCCAGAAAGGCGACGTGGTAGTTATGGTTTCTGGCGCGCTGGTTCCAAGCGGCACGACCAACACTGCATCTGTCCACGTGCTGTAATATTTCACGAACAAATTATTGTTTTGTTAAAAAGCGTCCTTCGGGGCGTTTTTTTTATTCCCGCCTTTAACCAGAACTATTCAAAAAGCAAATCGGGTTTTTCTATTTAATTGCGACTTATCTAAGATGAATCCGATGAAAAATGCCTTTTTTAACATAGCTTTTTCGTCAAAATTGCCGATTTCGTTGCTTCTTTGAGCGAACGATCAAAAATAGGCGTAATCCCATCAAAAAAATATTCTCAACCCAAAAAACTTTGTGTAATACTTGTAACGCTACATGGAGATTAACTCAATCTAGAGGGTATTAATAATGAATCGTACTAAACTGGTACTGGGCGCGGTAATCCTGGGTTCTACTCTGCTGGCAGGTTGCTCCAGCAACGCTAAAATCGATCAGCTGTCTTCTGACGTTCAGACTCTGAACGCTAAAGTTGACCAGCTGAGCAACGACGTGAACGCAATGCGTTCCGACGTTCAGGCTGCTAAAGACGACGCAGCTCGCGCTAACCAGCGTCTGGACAACCAGGCTACTAAATACCGTAAGTAATAGTACCTGTTAATAAAATGGCGCACATTGTGCGCCATTTTTTTTGCCTTCGTCAAACCCCTACTGAAGCACTTTCTCTTCCTCGCCTTCCGTCACCGCCGCTGAGACACGACTGTTCTGAACTGACTGGACAGAATTGCTGGCTGACGAACCCTTGCCTGCTGAAACGGCAACCGGGATCCCCGCTCTGCGCGTCAGGGCTTTATCGATAAGCGTTTTATCGCTACCTGATTCCGCTGCAAAGGCGGTAAACGCCGCCGAGTGCGTGAACGGCACCGTCTGCGGGTTTTCGCCCTCAGCCTGAGCCAGTGGTCTGTGCACCTCGATATACCGTTTGCCGTCCGGCTCCACGGAGAACTTCACCGGCTCATTGATGATCTGCACCCGTGTGCCGACGCGCACGTGTTCAAACAACGCTTTGATATCCGGGGCGTTCATTCGCATACAGCCGGAGCTGACCCGCAGCCCTACGCTGTCCGGGGCGCTGGTGCCATGGATAAGATATTCCCCATTCCCGATGCCCAGACGCAGCGCATAGCGCCCCAGCGGGTTATTTGGCCCTGCGGGTACTACCGGCGGCAATTTAATGCCCTGTGCCAGTGAGCGCGCTCTGATGCCCGCTGTCGGGGTCCAGGTAGGATTAGGGATTTTCTGACTCACACGGGTCGTACTGACCGGCGTTTCCAGCCCAAGCTGACCAATACCCAGCGGATAAACCTGCACAATATTTTCACCAGGCGGATAAAAATAAAGACGCAGCTCCGCCAGATTCACCACAATACCTTCGCGCTCGGTGTCCGGCAGTAGCATCTGGGAAGGAATGGTAATGACGGTACCTGGGGCAGGGTTCACCGGGGCAATGGTATTATTGGTTTCAAGGATGAGCTGTGCTGCGGTATTAAACCGACGGGCGATAGACTGAAGTTTATTGTCACCTTCCTGAATGGTGTACGTCTGGTTTTGCCCAATCAGGCGGCTGCCTGCGGGCGGTAAAGGATAATCAACCGCCCTGGCTGAATTAACAGCACTGAGCGAACCAAGGAGTAATAGAGTTATTAGAGACGCGCGCTTCATGCTGAGATTCCTTATTCACTGACCAAACGTCAGAAAGCTGAAAAACCAGCGAGGTGGAAACCACCCCGCGAAACAGAATGAATGCTGTTCTGTCAGTTTAGCTAAGGATTGCGGCTTTGGCGCGGATGGCGCGGATCATCGCTTCCAGCCCCTGGGATCGGGACGGGGTGAGGTGCTGGGTTAAGGCCATTTTTTCAAACCACGGACGGACGTCAAAGGCGACAATATCCTGCGCCGACATCCGGTGATAAAGAATAAACACAACGGCAATAAGTCCCTTCACAATGGCGGCATCACTGTCGCCCTGTAATTCGATGACACCCTCTTCCGTCTGCTGCATCTGGATCCAGACCTGGCTCTGACAGCCCTGGATAATGTTATCCGGGTTATGCGCCTCTTCGCTAAGCGGCGACAGGCGCTGGCCCAGTTCGATGATATACAGGTATTTCTCTTCCCAGTTTGCGCAACGCCCAAAGTTGCGCAGCAATTTATCTCTGTCCGGCAAATCTGCCATCTCTCGCCTCTCCGTTAGCCAAGCAGCTGGTGAATACGTTTTAATCCCGCCACCAGTCTGTCGACCTCTTCCGTTGTGTTGTACATCACCAGCGATGCGCGGCACATAGCCGGTACCTGATAATACGCCATCAGCGGCATCGCGCAGTGATGCCCGGTTCGCACGGCGACGCCGTAATTATCAAGGAAACTGCCCACATCATAGGCGTGATGCTTGCCGAGGTTAAAGGCTATCACACCCAGACGGTCAGCAGGGCCATATAAGGTCAGTTCCGGGACGCTGGCAAGCTCCTGCAAGGCATAATGCATCAACAGCTGTTCGTACTCCTGAATCGCCGCCAGCCCCGTTTCAGAGACGTAGCTAATGGCTGCGCCCAGCCCGATGATCCCGCCCGTGTTTGGCGTACCCGCCTCGAAGCGCCAGGGCGCACGGGCGTAAGTTGTTCCTTCCGTCAGGCTGACGGTGGCGATCATTGACCCACCCCCTTCCCACGGCGGCATGGCCTGAAGAATGTCCTCTTTCACATACAGCACGCCGATGCCCGTCGGGCCATAAAGCTTGTGCCCGGAGAAGACGTAGAAATCGCAGTCCAAAGCCTGAACGTCGACCGCATGGTGCATAACCGCCTGTGCGCCATCAATCAGCACTTTCGCACCGGCCTGATGGGCTTTGTCGACGATCAGCGCCACCGGGTTTTCCGTCCCCAGCACGTTTGAAACGTGGGTGACCGCCACCAGCCGCGTCCTGTCGTCCAGCAGGGCATCCAGCTTATCAAGCTGGAGCGTGCCGTCGTCGTTCAGGGGGATCACCCGCAGTTGCGCCCCTACACGCTCACAGAGCATCTGCCAGGGCACGATGTTGGCGTGGTGCTCCATCTGGGTGATGATGATGTTATCCCCCGCGTGTACCTGCGCATTGCCCCAGCTGTTGGCGACCAGGTTGATCCCTTCGGTGGTGCCACGCACGAACACCAGCTCTTCCGGGGAACGCGCGTTGAGGAAGGCTGCAACCTGCGTGCGCACGTTTTCCATGCGCTGGGTCGCCTCGGCGCTCAAGGTGTGGATCCCGCGATGTACCGCCGCATAGCCTTGGCGGTAAAACTCGGCTTCCGCATCCACCACCTGATTCGGTTTTTGCGCGCTGGCCGCACTGTCGAGATAGGCCAGCGGCAGACCGTTCACTTCACGGGTCAGTACCGGAAAATCTGCCCGGACTTTCTCTACGGGAAATGTCATGCTTCGCCTCCAGGCAGCCGCTGACCGATACGGGCCAGCACCTGCTGTTTAAGTCCGCCATCGGACAGCGCTTCTGTCAGCTCCGCTGCAAAGGCGTAAATAATCATCTTTTGTGCGGCCTGCTGGTCTATCCCGCGCGAGCGCAGGTAGAACATCTGCTCATCGTCAATACGCCCGGCCGTCGCGCCGTGGCTGCATTTCACGTCGTCCGCGTAGATCTCCAGCTGTGGTTTGGTGTCCACCTCTGCCAGACGCCCCAGCAAAAGGTTGTTGTTGGTCATCTGCCCGTCAGTTTTGATAGCGTGCTGAGCCACGTTGATCAGGCCGTTGAACACCGCACGTCCTTTGTCGCTGACGATGGTTTTGTGCAGCTGACGGCTGTTGCAGTAGCCTTTGTTATGCTCAAGCCAGGTGCGCGTATCGCACACTTCTGCCTTCACCGGCATCGCGAGGCTGTTTATACGCAGCGTGGTGTTCTCACCGTTCAGCTGGGTACTGGTGTTGTGGCGTAGCACCGCGCCGCCGAGCAGGAAGCTGTGGCTGTACGCCGCGGCATCCTGGCCCAGCAGAATATCGTTGTGGGCGAAGTGGTGGCTAAGCGGATTCTCAAACGCCAGCTTAATATGATGAAGCTGGGCATTGGCCGCCACGTTCATCGTCAGTCGCGAACCGGTAAAATGGCGGGTGTCGTTCAGGCTGATGTAATGTTCGATCACCGTCGCCTCTGCCCCCTCTGCCAGCTCAAGATGGTGGCGATAGTGGGCGGTGTTGATCTCATCCCCCTCAACGCCCTGGGTGATATGCATCAGCAGCAGCGGTTTCACCGGGCGCTGGTTACGCTTAACGCGAATATGGGTGACAGACTGCGACAGGCTCTCTGTCAGGTGCAGGAAAACTTCAGGCTGAACGGGCGCAGTCAAGGACTGGCGTTCATCGTTAATGGCGATATCAAAACCGCTCTCCTGCACGCTGTCGCTCAACTCCGCACGGAACTGGCCATCGACAAACACCAGACGCACGGCATCCACGCTCAGCGCCAGCGCATCGCGCTGGCCGGGGCTGACCTGCGCCAGACGCGTGACGAACTCGCCGTTCAGCAGGCCATCCAGCGGCGTGTATTTCCAGTTCTCATGTTTACGCGTCGGTAAACCGAGACGCAGCATCTGCTGGAGATGGTGCTGAGCCTGTTCAGAACGCGATTGCCCCTGCGTTTCAAACAGCCGGTGCCACTGCTGGAGTGCATTACTGCTGTTCGGTAAGCCAGCCATAACCCTGCTCCTCCAGTTGTTTAACCAGCGTAAAGTCACCGGATTTCACAATGCGTCCCTGGTAAAGCACGTGGACATAGTCCGGTTTGATGTAGTCCAGGATTCGCTGGTAGTGCGTCACGATGATAAATGAACGGTTGCCGTCACGCAGGGAGTTCACCCCGTCAGCAACGATCTTCAGGGCATCGATATCCAGCCCTGAATCGGTCTCATCGAGAATGCACAGCGCTGGCTCCAGAACCGCCATTTGCAGAATATCGTTACGTTTCTTCTCACCGCCCGAGAAACCCACGTTTACCGAGCGGGTCAGCAGATCTTCCGGCATCTTCAGCAGCTTGATCTTCTCTTCCATCAGATCCTGGAAGTCAAAGCGATCCAGCGCCTCAAGGCCGCGATACTTGCGCACCGCGTTCAGTGCGGTTTGCAGGAAAAACTGGTTGCTGACGCCCGGAATTTCCACCGGATACTGGAAGGCCATAAAAATGCCTTCACCGGCACGTTCTTCCGGCGACATCTCCAGCAGATCTTTGCCATTAAACTCAACGGAGCCGCTAGTGACTTCGTAATCTTCGCGTCCTGCCAGCGTCGCTGAAAGCGTACTTTTCCCGGAGCCGTTTGGCCCCATGATGGCGTGAACTTCACCCGGTTTAACGTCAAAATTGAGACCACGCAGGATCGCTTTCTCTTCAACGCTGACCTGTAAATCTTTAATGCTTAACATGTGCTTTCCTTAACCGACGCTGTGTTCAAGACTAATGGCGAGGAGTTTCTGGGCTTCAACGGCAAATTCCAGCGGCAGTTCAGAGAACACGTCCTTACAGAAGCCGTTAACGATCATTGAAATCGCATCTTCTTCACTGATCCCGCGTTGCAGGCAGTAGAAAAGCTGATCTTCACCGATACGCGACGTGGTGGCCTCATGCTCAAGCTGGGCGCTGTTATTGCGGCATTCGACGTACGGGAAGGTATGCGCCCCGCAGTCCGCGCCAATCAGCATGGAGTCACACTGGGTGAAGTTACGCGCGTTGGTGGCCGTCGGCATGATTTTCACCAGCCCGCGATAGCTGTTCTGGCTGTGACCGGCAGAGATCCCTTTGGAGATGATGGTCGATTTAGTGTTTTTACCGATGTGGATCATCTTGGTGCCGGTATCGGCCTGCTGATGTCCGCTGGTCAGCGCCACGGAGTAAAACTCACCGATGGAGTTGTCGCCGCGCAGAATACAGCTCGGGTATTTCCAGGTAATGGCGGAGCCGGTTTCTGACTGCGTCCAGGACATTTTGCTGTTTTCGCCTTCGCACAGCGCGCGTTTGGTGACGAAGTTCAAAATACCGCCGGTATTGCCGTCCCCCGGGAACCAGTTCTGCACCGTGGAGTATTTCACTTCCGCGTCTTTATGGATGATCACCTCTACTACCGCCGCGTGCAGCTGGTAGCTGTCGCGCACCGGCGCTGAACAGCCTTCGATATAGCTGACGTAGCTGCCTTCATCCGCCACCAGGATGGTCCGTTCAAACTGACCGGTTTTCTCTGCGTTAATACGGAAATAGGTTGATAGCTCCATCGGGCAGCGTACCCCTTTCGGCACGTAGATAAAGGTACCATCTGACGCCACCGCCGCATTCAGTGCCGCGAAGAAGTTATCGTTACTGGGAACAACGGTGCCGATGTACTTTTTCACCAGCTCAGGGTGATCGTGAATGGCTTCGCCAAAGGAGCAGAAAATAATCCCCTGCTCCGCCAGCTTTTCACGGTAGGTGGTTGCCACCGAAACGGAGTCAAAAATGGCGTCTACCGCCACCTCTTTGCCTTCACGCACGGGTACGCCAAGCTGATTGAACGCCTCTTCCACCTCTTTACTCAGGAAGCTGTTCTCGGCACCGGTTTGCTGTACCGCGCCGGGCTGCGAGGCGCAGGTATCATCACAGCTGCCGCAGGAGGGCGCGGAGTAGTAGCTGTAATCCTGATAGTTCAGCTTATCGTAATGCGCTTTCAGCCAGTGGGGTTCTTCCATCTCCAGCCACGCGTGGAATGCGCTCAGGCGAAACGCCAGCATCCACTCCGGCTCGTTACGTTTGGCCGAAATGGCGCGAATGACATCTTCGTTAATGCCTTTCGCCAGCTCATCGGTTTGCAGCTGCGTGAAGAATCCCTCTTTATAGTTGAGGTGTCCGCCGCCCCAGGTGTTTACATCGCTTGTTGCTTCAGTATTACGAGACATAGTACCGCCTATACCCCAAAGCTTTCGCCGCAGCCACATTCGTTCTGGGCTTTCGGGTTATGAAATTTGAATAACTGGTTTAAACCTTCCCGAACATAGTCGACTTCGGTTCCATCGATAAACGGCATAGCCTGTAGCGCGACGTATAACTTTGCTCCGTCGGTTTCAAAGACCAGATCGTCCTTTTCAGGTTCGGTTACGGTGTCCAGCACGTAGCCAAATCCCGCACAGCCAGTCTGCTTAACGCCTAAGCGTACGCCGAGGATGTCGGGATTTTTCGCCACCAGCTCATGAATGTGCGCCGCCGCCGCGGGCGTCAGCGTTAAGCCACGCCAGGCAAAATCGGCCGGATTGAAGGTTTCTGAATGCAGTTCCATAGGTCCACCTCATCTGATAAGCCACCAGGGCATAACACCATGTTAGTGATAACGATTATCACTTCAACCCCCTGCGAGCAGGGGCTTTAGGCTAAACCGCCCTTTTTGGCTACTTTCATTAAGCATAGACCCTGTGACGGGATGCGGATGGGAGGGTTAAATTTGTTCAATGCATTGATAAATAATGCATTTAATAAGAAATGACTGAGTGGGTCGCGCAATAAGAAAAATTGTATTGAAAATACCTATTTTTAAGATAGCTATCTTCCGATAAGAAAGCGGACGCGAAAAAACAAAAAGGCCCTGACGGACCCCTTAACATCAGTGGTGGAACGAAACGGCGAAGCCCTGCTCACGCCAGTGATCGAGCTGTTCCTGCTGGCGAGGTGTAGGTGCTTTACCGGTCCAGACGAAGATTTTTTGCCCGGGGAAAAGTTCCGGACGTGGAGAATCAATCGGCTCGGCCAGCACGTCGATATGCCAGCCCTTGTAGGCAAGACGGGCCGCTTCCAGCCACAAATGCGTACGGTCGTCGCACTCCCAGCCGACCAGCAGCGCATCCTTACCTGCTTTTTTTCGCGATTCAACCAGGCTTGTCACGGCAAACTCAATCAGGACACCGTCGAGCAGGCTCGCCATATGGCGCACCGTATTCTGATCCTGGTTCATTCGCTGTCGCACAGGGGTGATGATGTTATCTATCAGAACATCCATCGCATGGTCACGGCGGAACTCGCCGATTTTGGCGCGCAGTTTTGCCGGGTTGGCATAGCGCAGAACGGTTAACATCTCTTCCTGAAACGATGCCCAGTTCCCCTGAGTCATCACTTCTGTGTTTTCAAGAAGCGCTTTTACTTTACCGACCGACACACCTGTTTTCATCAGGCGCTTGATCTCTTCTATACGCAGGATATCTTCGTCGTCAAACTGACGATGACCACCTTCGCTTCGCTGCGGCTTCAACAATCCATAACGGCGCTGCCAGGCACGCAGCGTAACGGGGTTGATACCGCATCGTTCGGCCACTTCGCCGATACTGTAATAGGCCATTAACTCCCTCACGCACAATACTTCCATACCTAACCAAACCAACCTTATCAGATTGTACAAATCATTTGTATAACTAACTCCTCGTTCTGAGACAAGTGAATGGCCCGAAGAACCACTCACTCGTTAATGTATTGTTGTATAAATTTAGCGATACGTACAGGTCACTCTTTAGAGTTACGTACAAGTTTTTAAAAATCGAACTTTTTCTCGGGCCAGGCAATCGCCGGAATGCCCCCAAGACGCGGGCTGGCGAACAGGTGTCCCTGGAACTGAGAAATCCCGGCAGATTCCAGCCACATCCACTCTTCTGCCAGCTCTACACCGACCGCACAGAAGAGAATTTCCAGAGATGCGCAGCATTTGATGATCGCCTGCACGATAGCCTGCCGCGGACCGCTCTTGTGTACGTTGGCAATCAAATCGCGGTTAATCTTGATTCTGTCCGGCTGGAACTGGGCCAGCAGTTGCAGACCGGCGAATCCCGCACCAAAGTGATCGATGGCCACGCTGATACCGGCGCTTTTTAGCTGTCTGACCGCGCTGGTGAACTCTTCAAAGCGCGAGATCGCCTCGCTCTCGGTAAACTCGACCACAATCTGCTCCGGCACAAACCCGTTCGCCTCAATTGCCGTGAGTAAAAAATCGACGGCGCCAGGCACATTGACCAGCGTCATCGGCAGCAGATTGATGGACAACGTTTGGGTCTGAAGGCCCAGCGCGCTGGCCATCGACAGAGCCACCTGCTTACTCTTCAGATCCGATTCGTACAGCGCTTCACGCGGCAGGTTTGCAAAATACTTTTCAGGGGACTCACCCGAAGGCGTGCGGATCAGCGCTTCCCAGGAAACGACCTGCTGCATAAACGGATCGACGATGGGTTGAAATGCAAAGCTACAGTCCGCCCCCTTTGCCACGACCGTCGGCTGGGAGGATAACGGCGTGTTTTCGGTGACAAATTCCCAGGCGTCAGCCGGGGGCAGCTCAAAGTAGTTGGCTTTTTCCGTGGCTTCGACGAAGGTGCGGAAAAATTGCAGGGCGCGATCGTTATAGGTCAGCTGATAGCGAGTTGTGCCTTTATCGAGAACCTGTTGCAGCACTTCGTCGGTGTCGAACTGACGAAGGTCAAACAGCTCCATACCGACGTTGCCAAAACGCCTTGAAGGACCGTGATCGCTCAGCAATTCGACCACGTTGTGATGCCGTGGATCGCGGCAGATGAGCTGATAGATCTCCTTAACGTTTTCAGCGGGCCCTTCAAGTAACTGAAAAAAGTGTGTGCCGTTAAACAGCAAAATCCCCGTCACATCGGACTGGCGATTTCTACAATTTGCAGCAGCGACCATATCTTCCAGCGCTTTCACTGGAACGTCATCGCAGATATGACTGCGGTAAATGATGGTTGTGAGCATGCTAATCCTGAAGATTGAGGGGGTGACCACGCAAACACGTGGGGAGACTTCTGTTATAGCACATTAATTGCCCAACAAATAATTTACATCTCAACAATTTAGACGGCTTTCTGGCGCCGTTTTGCGGCGTGTACAACTCTGGGACGTCGTGTCGGATTGTACAATATATCCTGTGAATTCCGCAGTAAATTGTATACATATAACCACTTGAAAAATAAATGATTTTTAAAATATATTATAAAATATTTAAAAAATTGTACATTTTGAATGTACAGATTTGAAAATTATGTATACCTTAATTGTAACGTTACTGATTACGAAATTTTACAGGAGCGAAACATGCAGCAGAACGGTCACCTCGCAGACTCAGCAACCGCGATTGCGCAGTACTTCGAAAAAGCCGCGCTTCCTACCCAGCAGGAAACATTGGGTCAGGTTGTTGTTGAAATCCTTAGCGATGGGCGGAATCTGAATCGCAAATCGCTCTGCACAAAACTGTTAAGTCGCCTTGAAAAGGCCAATGGCCCAGAAGAGGAACATCATTATCACATGCTGCTTGGCCTGCTCTTCGAACGTTAATGTTATGAACAGCAGTGATGCAGACAGACTGATCGACCAGCTTATTGGAGAAGCCACTCTTTCACTTTTGAAGGAGCGCGGTCCTGTGACGACCGAGGGATTGATTCAGCGTCTGCGTAACATGCAAGCCTGTGAAACGGATCCCCAGCGGCGGGAGACATTAGCGAAGGTGATAGCTGAAATCAGCGCTGACACGATCGCTTTCAAAGGTCGCAGAACCGCACAGGGACGAATACAGAGAAAGGGATTTCTCAAAAATAACCGAGACAATGTAGTGCCGTTATTTGGAAATGGAAAACCGTCCGATCCCAAAAAGATACATTGACTACAACTTTACAGCTACGGTGAGAACAAATGAGACAAAATATTCAGCTTCAACCCGAATATCACTCCGCCTTTTTAGATAGCGCGTTGTCGGAGTATTTCCGTCACGCAGGCGATCGTTTTGCTGAAGAGTCTGCCATTTTTTCGACTGCGGTTCGTTGCGTACTTGCTTCCGAAGGTCATCTGACCAACAAAGCGATTATTCTCTGGCTCATCCAGACGCTGGAATCCACCGATGATGTCGTTAAGGCGGACGTGATCCGCAAGACGCTGGAAATTGTCGTCGGTTATACCATGGACGATCTTTAACGCCTCTCTCTTCGCATCTCTGCGGATAGCGTGTCATCGTCAATGGTGTTCAACAGACTGACGATGACACGCCCTCTCTTCCATAACACCCTGTCAGTCATGCACACTGAATGTGTTCTGCATAATTATTTTCCAGGTAATCGCGTAGCAGGTTCGGTCGGCTCTTTTTCGCCATCAGCCTTCTCAGCAGTACGATCAGCTCGTAATCGCTTCGCAGATTAAATTTCTGCATCATCATATATTTATGGGTAAAGACTGTTTTTTCGCTCATCTTCAACGCGTTCGCGGTCTGCACTACCGACAGCCCACGGTAAAAATTGACCATAATACGCATTTGTTGCCGGGATAACCCTTTATGCTGGCAGTCGAAACAGGTCTTTTTATTCCACGTGTAACCCGGTAATTGCGTCGCGTACCACGCGATAAACAATAAGCCGCTTATACGATCAAGCGATGCACGGCGCGGAATAAAAACGATGTCCTGATAGCAGGAGGACAGTGCCGAAAAGCGCTGCTCATCGTCGACGAGGCCTATCACAATCCCTTTTTGCCGGGCCAGTAATTCAGGAAAACAGGTCAGCGTTTCACCCTGACATAATGAAAGAACAATAATATCGGCCTGACTGACGTTCTCATTGGTCAGGCCCAGGTGAAATGTGATGGAGCGATGAAAGTTATGCTTAAAAAAATCCTCGAAAAAGTGCTGTAACCCAGCCTGAAAAAACAGATCCGTTTCCTGAATCAGAATATTTAACATAGTTCACACCAACGTCTTTAATAAAGGCTTATCAACGGTAATCAGTTGTACTGCATTGTCATTACCACAACAGCACTGATGCTTCCCGGCGTGGCGCCACCCGCTATCGATTTTACCGAGGCCTGCATCGCCATTGTCGCCGTTCTGTCCGCGGCAATGGTCTGGGTCATGCTGGAGCCTGTTCCTTTAAGCGCACCGGTTTGGGCATCACGCATGGCTATCGCCACGTGCGTGGCCGAACCGCTATTCATAAAATAGTCCGCGCCCGCCACGGGATCGGGGCTGCCGGTGAAAGAGACAGTCACACTCTGCGTTCCGGTTGGGCATTGGGTAAACAGCAGACTAAAAGGCACCGGATCCGATGTTGAGCCAGGCG
Organism: Enterobacter cloacae complex sp. IR5418; assembly: GCF_049238105.1. Taxonomy (NCBI): domain Bacteria; kingdom Pseudomonadati; phylum Pseudomonadota; class Gammaproteobacteria; order Enterobacterales; family Enterobacteriaceae; genus Enterobacter; species Enterobacter cloacae complex sp. IR5418. The sequence goes on from NZ_JBMKHS010000037.1 coordinate 25,222, forward strand.
TCGCCATATTGGTTGCCTGAATATTGCCCAGGTTGACATCGAGGCTATTACTCCCGCCATTAAATATGCACGGCGACGCCACGATATTTCCCGTCACTCCTATGCTGACGCTGTCAGCGGAAAAACCCTTCCCGCTGAATAAGGCAAGTAACAGCAGTATCCTGCATCTTATTTTCATCTTCTTACCTGCTACTGATAGGTCAAATTAAGGGTGGCGGAGGCATTCGCTGAACCTGACTCTACGCGAGACAACGTCTGGTAATAACGGGCCGTTAATGGCAATGTCTCTTGCCCCCCGGCGGACTGTCGCAAGAAAAGTCGGCTGTTCATCACCAGCGGCGCACCGTTATAGATAAGCTGCACCCCTACCCCTTTTGCGGTGCCGGCATTACCCTGCCCGGTTAAGGCCATCACGCTGGTATTGGCGCTGTCCGGATTCTGTATTCCACTGAGCGAGACCGAAATATTGGTTCCGGCAGCGCAGGTTAAGCCCAGGTTTTGCGTATTCTGTGCCCCCGTCGGCGTGCTGCCCACCACGGTGCCGAACGCCGAGGCGGGAATATCTCCGATCGGAAACGTAAGCTGTGCCGTATTTACCGTGCACGCCAGAGCATTGATGGTGCCGGAGGAGAGCTGCGTGGTCAGACCGTCACGGTAGAGACCGTCGCTTCCCTGAAGCGTCACGACGCCTATCACCCCCGGGGTTAACGCCCCCGATGACACCGGGCCAGTCACCACCAGCTCAATGCGTCCGCCGTACCAGTCCACATAGGAGGTCTGAGCGTTGTACGAGAACGTATTACTCGGGTTTTCAAAATAGTTGTTGGAAGAAAAGCGTATCCCTATCCCGCTGACGTTCGTGTTGTAGACATGGTTGCCGTAGCTGCTCAACGTGGCGCTGTTGTAGCGCATGCTGAATCCCAGCATCAGCGGATTAGTGCATCCGGTAAGATAAGAGCCTGTGGCTGACGCCGCGCCGGAAAATACCACCGTACCGACAGGCGCATCGCGCTGCACGTTGATGGTCCCCACGGACAGGGTGGAAAGCTGTGGGGTGATGGTGGTGCAGGTTCCGGCACGCGCCATACTTCCCGCCGCAAGCAAACAGAGCAGCAACATCGCGTTAAGATATTTCATGTTAGCGTTCCTGACGGCAGGTAGCGCGCATATCAGCGATCCCACCAAACGTTGAGTGTTTCGGCAGCGTGAAATCAGCGCGGCATTGCTGGCTGGATTGACTCCCCCATGTCGCGACTAACGTTCCCTGCTCGCGCATACCGGTTAAATAGACCTGACCGCGATCGCCGACAATAAAACTGCCGCTGTCATCACCCACAAGGGTGACCACCGCCCCAAACGGAACGGCGCGGTCGTTGTCGGTCAAGGTCATCAGCACCCGGCGTCCTGACTTCGGAAGATAATCGGCTCTCACCACCGCCCCCCGCGTCGGCGTTACCGTGCGGGTGTTGATCTCCAGCTCGACATCGTCCGGCATATTTTCCGGGTCGAGGGTGAGATCGTTTTTGCGGTAGACAGAAAGGTTGCTCACGACCGTATAACCGCGAAAATCTGTCCGTACACCGGGCTGATTGCGGATATCCACGCCGTGGGCGCCCGGCGCTTTGATTAAGACGTTGGTCTCCCCCAGCGGCTGAGAGAGCGTGATGCCATCAGCATGGGCGAGAATGCCGCCTTGCAGGCCATAATTCAGGCGTTCACTGTTTTTGTCATAGCCATATCCCGCCGTGACTTCGCCATAGGTGCCTCTGTAGTCCGCGTTAACGTTGCCGGTATAGCCCACACCCTCTGTGCCGTAACCCTGCTGCACGTTCCAGTTCAGGGCACGGTTCTCAAGCGCCACCCCGTTCAGGCCGATGTTATGCGTCGTCCCGTTATTTCTGCTGGCGTTCATGCCATAGTTAGCCCATGTCTGCGGCAAAAATTTATCCAGCGGAATGCTGACGTTGAGCGCCAGCAGTTGGTCGTGGTCTGCGTTTTTTTGGCTGTCGCGGGTCTCTGACCCCGAGCGGACATTTTTGCTGTAGGTCCATGTCAGGCCATAGCTGATGTTGTGCCAGTAGTTGCTATAGCCGACGCTCCACGAAGCCATCGACTTACCGTCATTCCAGTAATCTTCCCGCGCCGCACTGAGGGTGAGCGCACCCAGGTTGCCCCCCAGCGTCTGGCTCATCGTCAGCTCGGCACGGTTACGCCGCCTGTCCTGAAGCGCGCTGCTGTCGCCGTACGAATCGAGCACGTCCTGCATCCCGTAATAGCCGCGGGTCGAGTAGCGATACCCGGCAATCGAAAAGTTTGTCCCGGTATTGATAAAATTCTTGCTGTATCTGGCCCGCCACGACTGACCGCTTGTTTTCGCGGCATGCTCCGGCGTTGACCAGCCCTGAGTGACGTCAGCGGATATCGCCCCGAGATCGCCCATGTTTTTGCCCATCCCCAGGGCCGCCGACTGGTATTTATCTGCCCCCTGGACGCCGCCATAGAGCGTGATGCCGTGGCGGAAGCCGTAAATTCCGGTCAATTGCCCGAAAGGAGTTTTCTCCACGCTGCGGTTATAGGCGCGATACTGCCCGGCGGTAAGGGCATATTTCAGGCGCCCCTCCCGTTGCAGGACCGGCAACGAAGCGTACGGCAGGGTAAAATGTTGCTCGCTGCCATCGGCTTCGACGATCGTCACATCCAGATCGCCCGCACCGCCGGTGGGGTACATATCCGCGATCTCAAACGCGCCCGGCGCCACATAGCTTTGGTAGATTTGATAGCCATTCTGACGTACCACGACCTGCGCATTAGTACGCGCAATACCGCGGACCACCGGCGCATACCCTTTCAGGGAATCCGGCAGCATATCGTCGTCGGAGGCCAGCTGGACGCCGCGAAACGGCATGCTGTCAAAGACATCGGCAGGCGCGGAACTGTCCCCGAGGGTGAGCTGGGCTTGCAGGGGAATAATGGCGCGCTGCATCCAGGTGTAGACGTTGTCCCACTTATCCTGGCCGGACGCATCGCGGGACCAGGTGGTGTAGTTGCGTAGCCGCCAGGGGCCGACGTTGATCCCCGGCCGCAGGTTTGCATACTGGCTGTCGCTGCGGGAGCCCGCCCCGCTTCTCGCCCGGCTGTTCGCGCCGCTAAGGCTGTAGTTGAGCATGGCCGCGGTGATGCCTTCATCCCACATATCCGGCGGAACGTAACCTCTGGCTGGCAGGTCAATGGCCGCCTGTGGAATGCTGATCGCCAGACGCTGGGCGCCAAACTGGAAGTCTGCGCTGGCCTGTGGAATCGCCTTGAGATCTGCACATTCACCTTGCTCAGCGGCGAGCTGTGGGAAAAGCGCCGTTTTCACGCCCCACGCGTTTAACTGCCCGATACTCAGGCACGGCTGCAACGTTTCCCCGCCGTTAGCATCTTTCACTGCCATGAAACGAATATCACGTGTTTCCAGTAGCCGATCGTCAAGAATAATATCAACGTGGTATGTCCCGGGTGCCTGCGAGCCGGATTCAAAGGCAGATAAATCCGCTTTTCCCATTCCGGGGTTATCCAGCTCTACCAGTTCTGTATTAAAGGTCTCAGTGGCATACAGTGCGGGAGAGACACCAGCAAGCGCGAAGGCAATAAATATTGCCAGGGGCGCAGGCTGCATTGTATTAAATGCCGTTGTCATGACGAGCACCTGGTTAATGCAAGGAGATCACAAACTGGCCCGGTGTAATTCGCCGGGACTACCATAATCGTTAATAACTTTAAACGTCAGCGCATTGCCATTGGCCCCGTTCGGTAACGGAAAGCTAGCGGAGCCTGAAGGTATCACGTAGGTGACGTCGTTAAGTTTTTTATCCCCCAACGTGATTTCATTGAAATTAATCACGTACGGCGTTGGGTTATTTACCTGAAGGGTATTCCCGGCACGACGCCAGGTTAATTTGTTGGCCTGGTCCTCGGGGGTAGACGCACGCAGATTCTCTGGCCGATAAATAAGTTTGATGCGCGTTTTAACGGCAATTTGCAGCGAGTTCATCTGCTTCGAGGCTGACGGTATGGCTTTAATGTTCAGCCAGAATAAACTCTCCTGCCCCTGAGGCAGCGAACCTGTCATGACTATACGCTCAAGGTTTTTTTGCCCGCCATCCAGACGATACAGCGGAGGCGTAATAATAAAAGGCGCTTTACCCGATTGCTCATCCTTAACGTCAATCCACGACTGGATTAAATAAGGAACGTTATCAGGATTGGTAATACTTATTGACGCCTCTTTTTTAGCCCCATCAAAAATAATACGGGTGCCGCCAATAATCACGCCTGCACTGGCGGATGTTAACGTCAGCGGTAACAGCGCCATAACCAGGCCTGTTGTCATGATAAAACGCATTTTAATACCTCATAAAACAAGGGGCCGGGCGGCCCCCTGCTGATTACTGCAATGACTTAGTTGTATACCACGGAGAAGTTTGCGACCGAGTTAGCCGGGCCAGCGGTCACGGATGCCGCGGTGGAGATATACTGCGCGTAGAAGTTCAGCGTATTATCAGCCGTACTGCTGAGTGCATAGGTATAGCTGTTGCTGCCGTGCAGCGGCAGATCGGCTTTATCTGCCGTCATCAGGTTAATCGCCACCCCCGTGGCCGCCCCTGCCACGGAAGGGCTT
>NZ_JBMKHS010000038.1:0-29525 GCF_049238105.1 Enterobacter cloacae complex sp. IR5418
GTCGCGCTACTTCCCAAACCGAGGTTTGTGCGAGCGTCTTCCACCTTCGTTGCCCCGGTCCCGCCGTCAGCGATTGCAAGCGCACCGTTGCTCCCTTTCTGCGCCAATTTCCCGATGCCGGGGATGGTTACGGCGGTGCCGTTGATGGTTACAGTGATGCTCTGATTTGCAGATGTGGTGGCGAATGTCTCCCACGCACCGATATTCTCGTCATACTCTTTGATGAGCTGCGACATCGCCTGCGCCAGGCCATCGACCGAGATATTGTCAGATACCAGAATGCCGTACTTCTGGCCGCTCAGCGCCGGGGAAGCAGCTGGCGCAACCGTCATCGACGTGGCGCTGTTCACGGATGAAATCTGGAACAGCTGCACAGGGTTAGACATCACGATAATTGTCTGGCCAGCGCGGACCTGACTGGCGGGTGCCATCCAGTTCATGCCGGTGCCGGTTGCAGTATTTCCGTTAATGGCGATGGTGCCGGTGTTATAAAGCATATTTTCTCCAGGCAATAAAAAACCCCGCCGAAGCGAGGTTGATTTGAATAGACAGATAATTCAGACGTACATATCAGGCAGAACCGGAAGGCTGAGCGGCGTTATCGTGTTATTACCGAAAATGGCATACTGCTCGCGACCAAGATATTTCCCGCCCTGAACTGAAGCGTTGCCGTTCTGTATTTTTATTCCGAACATCCGATACACGTACATGCCATTGACCATATGAACCATCAGCCCAAATCTCCCCAGCGGAACATAGCCGCTACCGATGCTCACGGTGCTTGTCGAAGGGCTCCAGAGTTGGTTCAGATATACGAATGGCCGTTTTGTGGTTGAAAACGTACAGGCACCGGCAGCATTGAAAATATTGAGGCCGGTACCAGGCTGCGGCGCTACGCCGCTGGCGAAGATAACGATGTCTATCGTGCCTGTTGCGGGGGCGTCATCATTCGTGGACGGAGGGCTGAAGAACCTGACCGTATTTCCGTCGAAGTCAATCGTATTGCCGCTGTTGCAGCGTCCAAAAACGATATATTTCGACTTGTCATAACCTGCTATCGTGGGAACCGCCCAACCCCCGGTCGGAACATTAACGGTACCCTTCCAGATACACTGACCTGACTGTGTGGCATTGGTTATCGAGGTGAAGTCTGTACTGTTGCTGATGAACAAGCCCACCCCACTTCGCTGACCTGTCGGGAATATCTGCCATAGGCTTCCCGGAAACGTGTAAGTGCTATCCCGTTCGCTGATGCGGTTGTCTTTCATCGTTGAGTTCTGCGTGACGCGGCTCCCCGATATGGTGACCGAGTTCATCTTATGAAGCAGCCCTGAATCAAGGTAAGCCGTAGCGTGCGGGATAAACAGCACCTGCGCCCCGGAAACATAACCGGCAATGTCCGCGTATTTTGCTTTCTGGTAGCCACTGTCAAAACTGGCCCCATACGACGGGCATCTCAGGCCCGCCGTTATCTCCATACGCTTTCCGCCGTCATTCAGTTCTATCAATAATCCTGTCGGCATTTTATGACCATGTCCCGAGTACGATCCGGCCACCTCCCGGTATATTGATGGTTACGCCATTACCATTGATAACCGTTGTGTTGCCGGAGCCATTGAAAGAAAAATTACCGTTTGTGGCGTAAATCGAGCCGCGAACGGTAACGTTGTTGAACGTCGCGTAGCCTGACTTGTTGATGTGCCAGCCAACGTTACCCGTGCCGTCCCAGGTTGTGGACTGGATGTAGCTGCCGATTTTGGTGTTGTCGATAGTCCCTTCACCAATCACAGTATTTCGGATAAAGGTTTGCCCGTTCTGAATAACGAACGGAAGCGTAACGGTCGCTCCGGCCTTGTGCGTTACCGCGAAGCGGTCAGCCAGGAAGATAACCTGTGACTGCATCCCGGATGGCGTATTTTCAACGCCGATCCCCATCCCCGCCGCGTAATACTGGCCGTTGCTGGATAACCCGACCTTGATGCTGTACATCGCCTTCAGGTCGCCGTTGACGTTGGCAATAGCCTGCGCGTTGGTGGTGATCGCAGAAGTGTGGCCATTAACGGTCGCCGTGATGCTGTTTACCTGCGTGGCCACAGCCTGCTGGTAATCCGAGAACGTCTGATTCAGGTTATTGATAGATGCTTTGTTGCCGTTAACGTCCGTCTGCAGGCTCAGCAGCGAGCGCGCCGTTGCTTGCTTCTCGTTAACGATAACCTCGTCAATACGGTCCAGCTGAGCGCTATTCCCCGCGACTGAAGCCGTCAACGATTTACGCGTGGCCACCTGAGCCAACCCGTTCTGGATAATGGCGATAGCTGAGTTCTTCACTCCACCCGTCATGCCGTCCATGGATACGCTGATGCTGTCGATTCGCTGGCCCAGGGCGGCATCTTCTGTTGCCACCGTTTTCTCAAGCTGGCTGAGTGAAGACGAAACATCCCCGACCGTGCTGGAAAGCTCATTAACGCTGGTCTGTACCTTCCCAATGTTCTGGGCATTTTTGGCGATATTCTTCGCCTGCAGCTCCAGTTCGTCGTTGGCCTGTTTTATGTCATCAACCATGCCAGCAATTTTTTCATTGCTGTCGACGGCATTCTCAACGACATCCTTCAGTAAACCTGTTTCCTCCATCTCCTTGAGAATGGAATCGGTGATATCAGATACGTCCGTGCTCGACTGACCAAATACCCACTCGGTCCAGTCGCTCTGATTGCCGAGGCGATCAACGAGCCTTGCCCGGTACCAGAACGATTTTCCGGCGAGCAGCCCCATTTGCTGGTAGGACGATGAGGGATAAGGCACGTCTGCCAGCAGTAACGGAGAATCACCGTTAGCCGTGGCGCTGTAGTGTATTTCTGTCTTCTGCGTGTCCTGCGCTCCGGATGGAAATCCCCAGGAAATGCCGATCCCAAACACCAAAGGCTGTGTAGTGAGATTCACGGGCATCGGCGGCTTTCCGACCTTACCCGTAAGCTCTGTCTCTGCTGACGTTGCCCAGAGGGATGCGATATCGAGCGCGTTAACCGCGCGGATTCGGACCACGTAGCGCCCGGAGTAAATTCCATCAACCTCAAAGCGCGTGTTGCCGGTGCGCGGAACGTTAATCCAGTCACCGTTGTTCTGACGCCACTGCGCCTCATAGGCAACGGCATTTTTGACGGTATCCCACGTAACAACCATCGTGGTGATACCTATCCCCTGTTCAACGCGGTAAACACTGGAGAGCGTGATATTTTCCGGCATTCCCTGACCGCGTGGCGGCACAACGCTGACGGGCCTGTCTTCAATCACCGCGCCGTCATCAACGCGCGGAAACTTGTTCGGATTGTAAGGCAGACCGTTAATGGTGACCGTGTTATCCGAATTAACCATAAGCCGCTTAACGCGGAACAGCTGAATGGCTAAATCAGGCTGGTCAAGCACCCAGGCTGATTCAGCATTTGGGGTAACGCTGTACGCTGTCTCAACGGTCACTGCGCGTCCGGAGACGCTTTTCACCTTCCTGCCTTCGGATTTGCCGGTGGGAAGGTTAACGATAAGCGTGTCCCCCGCTTTCGCAGTGGTAATACGGTCAAGCGTGACTTTCGTTCCGGAAGCTGCGGCTACGCGACCGCCGTTCTCACGACCGGACAGCGGGGCGTTACTGATGCCGATCACCTTGCCTATACGCGGGATGCGCCCTTCCATCCCTGTTTTAAACTCCACGCCATTGTCATCGCGGTTGGTTTCAATAGCGTAAAGCCCGTGCCGCTGCGCTTCTGATTCCCGCGTACACCCGATACGGGACAGCTCTATGGTGTTAAAGCCGAACCGGTTAGAGACTTCCGGCACCCAGGCGCTGGCCTGATCGTCCTGATAGCCATTGGCCGGATTGCTGTAGGTGACGATTGCTGACGAGTAGTTCGTCTTTTCCGATGTGCTGGAGAAGTTAAACGCGCCCACGATATTCGACTTGTTGAACACAAAGTCGGGGTCCAGCTCACGGGGCATATCGGCGTCAACGGACAGAAGATTGTTGGACCAGCTGATCATCCCCCGGAAGATGTTCGCCAAATCCATCAGCACGGTCCATGCATCGGTACGCTGGGAAATGTACAAATCGCAGAGGTACCGCGCCTCTTTCCCGCCTGCACCGTCCGAAACCTGCGCATCGCAGTACTGTGCAATCTGGTACAGGGTCCATTTATCGACTAAATCTGCGGTGATCCGTTTTCCCAGACCGTATCGTTTGTTCAGCACCAGATCGTAAAAAATCCAGGCGGGGTTGTTTGTCCATGCCCACTTAAAGGTTCCGTCCCAGGTGCCGCTGTAGGTGCGGGTAACAGGATCGTAGTTCGCTGGTACGCGAACGATTATCCCCTTCATTTCCACGGTGACGTTTGGCGTTCTGCCGTCAAACAGCTTCGAATCAAACTGGATGAACAGCAGCGACGTGTGCGGATAGCGCAGCTTGGCATCGACAATATCGGTCATTGATTCAATGCGCGAAGTATCCGCATGCCGCCCATCAGTGGTATTTTCCGTCAGGCGTCGGACGCGGATTTGCCAGCCGGATGTCGCTGCCGGCAGGTCAATTCGATAGCTCCGCTCATACCCGGCTGCGGCAATGCCGTCCGCCTCATCCGTGCCGTATTCAACGTAGGAACCGCCATCGGTTGAAATATCGATAGCGAACGCTATCCGGTAGCCATCCTTCCCGCCGCTGTCACGCAGTTTATAAACCCCGTTCGGAAATTTAAGCCGCAGGCGCACTGCAGAAAGCTGGGTGTTGTTAATGGATTTAACCCACGGCGTCCCGTATTTCAGCTCCGTTCCGACGCTGATTTCATTCTCTACTGCCGGGAAGCCAGCAATATAATCCTGATCCACGGTGCCGCTGCGCCACTCCCACGTCACGCCAGGAAAATTTTCATTGCCAGCATCATCAAGCAGTGGTGTGCCATCGAGATAAATATCTTTACCGGTAAAGTCTCCTGCAGCTTCCCCCTCGGTCAGCGCCAGCAGAATTTTCATGTACGCTACGGAGGCGATCTCGGTCCCCCGATTGCCGCCTTTATCACCGCCGCCACCGCCCCCTTTCGAACCCCTGATTACTGCCATATGCAAACTCCGGGCAAAAAAAATCCCGCCTGAGCGGGAAAATTAAACATGTCGCGAGATAAGCGTTATTGCTGTTCTTCTGCATAGATGCCGCCGCTGATAAGAACACCGGCAACAAGACGCTTACCGAAGAGAAGATTGACGCCATTTCCCGCTGCAGACTGGTTGATTGGGGAGCCAAACGAATAGCTTTTCCGGGTGTCTCCGGAGTCCATCGTCATGCCCTGTGTGCCGCTGGGCGTGAGCATCTGGACAACGCCCCCAAGCGCCATTGCCGCCCCCATTTTGTAGAGGAACGGCGAGGCCACTGCAGCTGGCGTAAAGCTCAGCGCAAAACCCACCGCTACAAGCACCGCACCGAATATGGTCTGGAACACCCCTGCCTTTTTACTGCCGATAATGACCGGCGCAATCCTGATAACGTCATGCACACCGTTCAGGCGCAGCTCTTCTGCAGGCACGTTGCGGGAGCCGTTAAACACGCTGTAGGTCACGCCGCGTCCTTCACTCGTATCGAGCCAGCGCTCAAAGCCGGGGAGCATGATACAAAGCGCCCTGATAGCCTCCCGCACCGAAGAAACGGAAAGGCGGTGCTCACGTCCAAATAAAGTGCCGAGCTTGCCATAGAGCCGCACAAGCACGATTTTCTCAACTGTGTTCATCGCCATTCTGGTACCTCAGTGTCAATATTGTTCTCTCGCGCCACATGCCGCCGTAGGGAACGACTTCGCTCAGTTTGCCGTACATGTGGTGCAGCATTTTCCCGTCGCCCAGATAGATGCCTGCATGGTTGATTTCTTCTGCCTTGTACTGCATCAGGATCACATCCCCTACCTGCAGCTCGTCGGCGTGAGAATAAAATCCCGCTTCGGCATAGTGTTTTACGTAAAGGTTTTCGCCGCGCGTCCACCAGTTGTCGTCACGGTGAAAATCAGACAATTCGATGCCCCGCTCCTGCTGATACCAGTCCCGGATGAGCCCGTAGCAATCCCAGCTGCCATGTATAAAGGGCCGCTTGAGGATCGGTGGTGTATCTGCCGGTGTGGTCACCGTGTACTCACCGCCTGGCCACGACATAATCACCCAGGGCAATCCGGAGTCGTGGCACGACTTCAGATCGTCGGAGGAAGCGTGCGGCCCCGCATCCGGATGTGAATGAACGATGGCCAGCACCTCCCCCATATCCTCAGCATCAGCCCAGGCCTGCGCAGATATCATGAAGTGCTCTCTGGGATTTTCGTGTGAATTACTGCAGGGGATGTACCGGCGCTGGCGTGTGGCACGAATAATCAGGCCACAGCATTCATGGGGATAGGCTGCAGCAGCGTGTTTTTCAATGGCGGTAATAAGTCGCTGGCTCAGCATGATTAAATCCTCGTGATCGCAATTGCCGGAAAACCGCCAAACGGCAGCTGCTCATCTTCCCCCCAGCGCAGCTTGCAGCCTGCGACCGTTCCGGAGCAGACATCATCTGCAGGGTTATCAACCGGGTTGCCGAACTTATCGAAATACTTCGTGCCGGTGTAACCGCAGTCCGCACCCCGATACTGGCCCTGCAGGCACCAGGCGCAGCGGCTGGTCATTTGCCTGGCCGGAACCTTCTGCCCTGTCACGTCAACAGGCGAGCTCAGCTTGAACTGGACGTCCGTTTCGTTATCTGCCGTTTTGCTGTCGATGTAAAACACCTCCAGCTGCTCGGCAGTCGGATCGGCCTGTGAGTTCCCGTCCGGGAAATTACTGGCATCGAGGTAATGCGCATACGTTCGGTGGATGGTGACCTTTGCCTGCTTCATATCCTGAAAAAGGTGGCACAGCGCGGAGATCGAACCGTCCAGATTCCCAACGGATAATTTTGGTGACACAGGCGTTCCGTCACCGTTGGCTTCAATATCCTCAATCTGGCATGGCCAGAGATCGTATCTGATGCCCTGCCAGTAAATCGGCTTACCTGGGAGCTTCGATTCATCATCACCGGCAGCGAGAACTTCTTCTTCCGTGTGCGCTACTGCGTGGTTGTGGAAATAGAGAACATCGGCACCGAAGGCGGTGCCGTCAACTTCGAACAGGGTGATCTGATTGCCGGGCTCGAGTTTTTGATCGTCAGCAGTAATGCTCATAGCTTCCTCACGTACAGGACACTACACCAATAAAAAACCCCGTAATCCGGGGTTTCATATGAATGGATAAATAATTAATTGGTTAGGTTTGCACTATTGGCTCGGCCCGATATGCCGTTGAGAAAGTGACTGATATAGTCATTCGTGCAAAATCAAGAGCCGTGACCTTCAGTTGCGTTGCGCGGTAGAGACCAAGTTCACCCAACGGGTTGGTCCATTTGAATGCTTTGACTTCGCCATGCTCACGCAAAAACTTGAGCACCGGCTTCATATCCTCATTCATACCGGTGAACGTTAATGGCCATGACTGCGTCTCCGGGTTAATGCCATCTCCGGTTACTGCCTCATAGCCATCGCCGTATTGTACGCTGCTGGTTCGGTACTTAAAGTCTCCCTCAGGGCCATTACGCGGAGACCAGGTAAACGTCTGCAATGCCATCAGGCCGTCCTCATTTTGGTGTCAATCATGCCTCCGTTGGCCAGTTCGCGATCAAGCGTTTCAATAACAAACTGCTTAATTCGGGCTTTGGTCTCGCTGGTCAGAAGCTCCTGACTTTTTGAGGAAGGTTCCTGACTCGCGCCGCCCTGCTGAATGACCTGCAGCGGAATAGTTAAAGAGAAATGGAGGTTGCCCTGGCCAGCAGAGGGCTGCGAATACGAGTCTCCGGATGGTTTTGCCACGCCGCCACCGACCAGCCCACCTTCGGCGTAGCCATTGCCGTAGGTAAGCTGATTCAGGAAACTGAGCATGCCAGGCTTCTTGACCACAGATTGCGGAACCACCCATTCGCCACGGTGAACCACACCGGCGACGTCATGCTTGCCGCCGTCGCCGGTATAACCCCCGTCAGCCCAACCGAACCAGCTGCTCACACCCAGCGCTGAAGCACCGGATTTGATAGCGTTCAGCATCAGCATCTTCGTGATCATCTTGCCAATATCGTCGATAACAGATACGGCCAGCGATTTGAACTCTCCCTTTCCCTTCGACGCAACATTCCAGAGGGCAGTACCCATGCCATCCATCGCGTTTATGGCGATGTCGCGAACCTGGGTGAACTGGTTTTCAGCGTTAACTCGCCAGTCCGTCAGCCCTTTTTTCATCCCGTCAAACGATAACCCTTCTACCTGCTTTTTCCGCTCTGCACCGCTACGGACAATTTCCAGCTGCTTCTGCTCTTCATCCCTCAGCACCTCAGTTTGTTTTCGGTACAGTTCGGAACTGTGATCGGAAATCGTTTTATCCTGCTCTTCCCGGAGCTTTGCAAAACGCTCCCGTACCTGCTGCTCTGCTACCATCTGGTCATACGCTGCTGAGCTCATGGTCATCTGGGAAATACCGTTTGCATATTCCTGCTGCAGCTGCAGCGTTGAGCGGTAAAGCTCCTGGTTCTGCTCCTGAATCTGAAGGCCTAGTTTGCGCTGCTGGTTGGCTTTATCCAGGCTGGCGTTAATCTCCAGCTGGTGACGCAGCTCCGTTTCCTGCGCCAGAATGCTGCGCTGGCCAGCGGTCAGGATACGCTTCTCCTTGAGGTCAGCGATTTCCTGGTTGAACTGCGCCAGTTTCTTTTCCGACTGCGTCAGCGTCTCGGTCTGTTCGTTCTGGGACCGCAGCGCGGCCTCTTCCTGGCGAAGCTGATTCAGGCGCGTGGTCGCAGCATCGTCGCTGTACGCCTTCTCGCGGGATTTTTTCTGCTCGGCATACATTTTGTCGATGCCGCGCATTGCCTGCGTGTATTCAGCCGTTCCTTTGGTGAAATTGGCATTAACAAGCGCAACGGCATCGGCCCGCTCTTTTTCACGCGATGTCCCGGCTTTTAGCAGCCCTGAAAGCGTGTTTTCGTCCTTCAGACGCTTCGAAATTTCTTCACGCTGCTTTTTCTGTGCCTGATATTGCTTTTCCGCCTCTTCACGCTGCTTGATTGCCGGGTCAGGAGTGGTATCGAGATCAACACCTGCACCCGCAGCCATCGCTTGCGCGGTGGCGATGTGCGCGTCTCCCATCGTTTTGAACGCATCTGCGACAAAATCTTTCAGCGATTTCCACGCGCTTTTCAGCCCACCTACGTTCGATTCCTGCTCCTTGAGTTTGGTATCAAGGTCATTCATCGCCGCCTGCTGCAGCAGCGCCGTTGCTTCAGAGGTTTTCCCCTGGCGCTCGAGCGTGACTATCTGGTCTATCATGCTGCCGTTGAGCAAAATTCCCTGGTCGGTCAGCTTTTGAAGCGCCTGCAGCGGATCGCCTTTCAGGCTCGACAGCAGCGACACGAGATCGTCGGAGCTCTGCCCGATTTCCTCCATTCGCGTGCCAAGGCTGGCGACCTGCTCCAGCATATTACCGCCGAAACCCGCCGACACGGATGCCGTAACCGCCTTTACGGCGCGATCTGAATCACCGAGGCTGGAGGTCAGGTTCTGCAGATACATCACCGACATAACGGACTGCTGTCCGGATTTCTGTAACGCCTGCGTATACCCCTTAATGACCGCTTCGCTGTTGGAGTAGGCCGAGTAAATCGCGGTCACCGCACCGGCGACGGCAATAACGGCCAGCCCGACAGGACCGCCGACCATCGCCATTGCTCCACGCAGCAGGCCTGCACTGGCTGCAGCAGCTCGCTGGCCAAGAGATAACTCCTGGCTGGCCACGGCGAGCTGGCGCGTTGAGGTGGCCAGCTGCTGCTTCCCGGCAGACTCGGCGATATCAGCCGCCAGCACCGTTTTCGTCGCTTCTGCAAGGCTACCCTTCGCCTTCGCTTCAGCAAGATTCGCCTCCTGAATGGTTCTGGCATTTTTAACGTGCTCGGCCTCATAGCTGACTGCAAGCCCGTACTGCTTGTTCACCTCGGCCTGTTTGGCAAAATGCTCATCGAGCGCAAAAGCGCGCTCGCGGTCGGCACGGGCGGCTTCAATGGTCTTAACTGCGATGTTCTGCTTCTCGATAGCTTCAGCACGCAGCTGCCTGGCGTTCTCTATCGAGCCCTGCGCGGCGCTTACCTGCGCCTGGGTAAACTCAATCTGGGCCTGCCGCTGGGATTTCAGGCCCGTAATGCTGTTATCCAGCGCGGTGCTCATACCCTCGCTGAGGGCTGAAACCAGCGCCGTCGTGATAGAACTTCCGGCAACCGTGCTGCCAGCTGAAATGTTGGCCAGCAGACCGCGCATTTCATCCAGTCCGGTCAGGCGCTTGTCGACCGTTTTGCCAAGCTTGTTAAAGTCGGCGTCCAGCCCGGTAATCCCCTTTCCCAGCCCTTCAAACGACTGCCGGGTTTTCTGATTGTCCGTCTGGACTTTCCTGTTAAATTGCTGGGCGCTGCTGTCCGCCGTTCGCATAGCATCAGCAAACTGTGATTTAAAGCTGGCGGAGTTGAGATGCAGCGCGACAGCCAACGACGCAACGTCAGCAGCCATGTCCTAATATCCTGAAGCAGTCAGCGAACTGCTGGTCGCTTTCAGATTGCGCAGCAGTCACCGGAGGAGAATGCACCGGCGCTGACGTTTCGGCCTCCGTTCTCAGGAGATCGAAATAGGCCTGCCAGTGGGTCAGTATGTTCGCCGGAAGTTCGGCTATTTTGCGGGGGTCCGGCTCGTCCCATCGGTCTGCCAGCATGAACAGCAGCCTGAGATGGGACGAGTCGGTTAGTTTTTTGTGGCTTCCTCCAGCGTGCCGTAAGAATGGCGCTGAACGAGCGTGACCGCCTCGAGAAGATCGGCGTTCGCGTGGGCGGCCATCAGCTGGTCTGCAGTGGGCAGTTCGCTGGCTTTTGGCTTGCTGCCGTCTTCATTGACCAGCGCCGCCAGAAACAGGTTTACCCCCATCGCGGACAGCTCTCGCGACGGAAGCCTGGACTGGCGTCCGGCTTCAACTTTGTCGTTATAGTCATCCAGCTCGGCGCTGGTCAGGCGGCGAAGATACACCTTCTGGCCGAGGAGCGTTTTTTCAACGGTGGTATTCAGTGGGTTGATAAGGGATTTGTAGTTCATGTTTTTTATCCTGTTTCATCAGTAAAAAGCCCCGCGACCGGCGCGGGGAAATAGAAGGTTACTCGCCGCCACCGGCTGGCTGCTCAACGGACCATTTAACGCTGTTCTGCTTGCCGTAGACCTCAACCTGCAGCACTTTGCCTTTCGGCGTGTCAACGGCCTGCAGGCTCCAGCCAGCCAGCACCAGTTCGACTTCTGAAATGCGCTTGTTGGGGAACTTCATGAAGAAGACCACCGTTTTTTTCGCATCGGCGTCGCTCAGCAGCGCTTCCTGCACGGTATCGGATGGATCGTCAATGAAGACGAGCGTTTTATCTTCGCCCTCGCCCATGTCGGCCATGTATTTCGGCTCTGTGTCGATGAGCCGCGTCACTTCGAGGAAAGTGCCTTTTTTCCCCGTTGCCCCAATCCCCATCGCGCTCTGCAGAAGCGCGGCGGTGGTAATGGTTGCGCCCTTCTGACCGTAGCGAACCTCGGTACCCGCAGGGAGTACCGCGTACTCTGACGGGGATTTGATTTCTTGATCTGCCATTTACTCTCTCCTGATTGCTAACGCCCTTCGAGCCCCAGCCGGATTTCTGCGGCCAGCACTTTAAGGATTTTTTGAACGTTGTAGTCCATCGCCGGACGAATGAAGGGGGCGGCAACCTGTTTGACGGTACCGAACTCCTGCGCCAGCGCTTTCATGTGGTGAATTTTGCTGGGACCGACGCGCAGCGTAACGATGGTGTTATAGCGCGAGGTCTCTGCCACGTTGGTGCTGCGAATTTTGATGGAGTCGCGCATGTGCGGCCCGATGCTTTCCTCATCAAAACCGGCGTGCTGCCGCATGTCCTGCTCGACAACAGCAAGCGCGGCGCGTCCGGCATCGCGCAGGAGTTTCACCCCCACTTTTTTGTCGATGCTTTCCAGCAGCCGGTCAAACTCCTTCCCGGTGGGGAATTTAATGTCCATCTGCATGGCATTTACTCCGGAACGGTGAAGATGAAGTCGCGAACCAGCCGGTACTGGATGCGGTTGTTGGGAAACGTGGTTTTCCCCTGCTGTATGCCTCCGCGCTCAACGTACTGGACGGGCTGACCTTCCAGCTGGCCATGAACAATTTCCTTCCATTCAGCCCAGAGCGCACCGTCGAACTGAAGCAGCGACGTGTACCGGTCGACAACATAAAGCGAAATCTGTATCCGGACCTCGGACAGCCCGGTCCGCCTCAGTCCGTCACCGACCTGCGGGTCGGAAATACGCTGGAACGTCGCGCCTTCCTGCACCGTATCCGGAAGCAGCATCGGGTACGTATCCAGCCCGGTAATCCGCTCGACGGCGGTTTTAATTGCTGACTCGATCATGGCGTGAATCCGCCTCTCCGGTGATGATTATCCGATCCGTCAGGCGCTCGACGTTGCGAACGGTATATACCCGGTCCGCTGTCGATACCTTCCAGTCCACGTCAACCTTGCGCGGGTACAGCGTGAAGAGGCACGTTTCGACGACCTGCTGCTGGTCCAGCGTCCGGACCTTCCGCCCGGAGACCAGCTCCTTTTTGGACCAGGCCTTTCCGGCGCTCACCTCACGGGCCGGAAGCGTCTCGCCGAGCTCCCCGCGTTCTGTTTCCATATAGCTAAGTGTTATCCGGCAGTTCAGCTCGCCGGGGCGCAGGGGGTCACTCATACGGTATGCTCCGTTAGCGGGAACAGCAGGTACTCAACGCCCAAATCGGACGGCGAACCTTCTGCCGTGCCGGTGGGATTCAGATACCACTGCGAGACCATCATCTTCGCGGCCAGCTTGATATCTTCATCAATGATGTAACCCGTCTCACCGTCAGGCAGTGCGTCAAGCTGCGCCTGGTTCTCTACCAGCCTGCAGTAGTAGCTGCGCTCGATGCTGCGCTGAGCCGCGTCAATCAGGCTGGTCAGCAGGCTGTCGTGCTCATCAAAATCCAGCTCGAGGCGCAGCTGGGTTTTGGCTTCAGCCAATGTCAGTATCATGCGCGTCATCGTCCTTATTCGGTTGAAGGGCGAGTTCTGCATCTTTTGCCCAGACGGCGATATTTCGGTCCACCATGTCCTGAGCGACGACGCTGTCAAAGCAGGCCACATCGCCACGGCTGTAGCGGCTGAACGGACCAAGGAACGTCACCGCGACGCGCCCGTTTTGTACCGAAGCGACTTTTCCAGTCAGTTTTGACATACGTTCCTCTGGGGTTTCGTCCTGTTTCGCATCATCACCTGATTCCGTATCGTCGCCGTCCGGACCGGGTTCGGTACCATCACCGGCATCGCCTGCAGAACCGGTGTTAACGTCTGGTGCCGGTGCCGAAGTATCAGCCGCCGCTGCGGTCGTTACTGCAGGCTCAGCGTTGGTGTCGGTGGCGGTATCGTCTTTCTGAGTGTTTTTGATTTTAGGAGCCATGATGTTCACCTGTAAAAAAGCCCGCACGGGGCGGGCTGTTAATCACGATTGTCGGAATATTACCAGGTAACGCCGGTACCCAGCGCCAGGCCTTCAATATGGCGGAAGCCGATATCGTGCTCCATAATGACGCGGATCAGGGACTGGTTACGCGCGAACGCGGAAACGGTGTTCCCGTCTGCATCGATGTAGGTCGCCTCGCGGGAGAAATCGACCACCATTGCGCCGTCTTCGCCAATCAGGACATCGTTGAAGTCAGCAAAGTAAATCTCAGACTCCTTGCCGCCCGTGCCCAGGTTCGCCGGAATAGCCGAGGTGCGCTCAATCGGATAGCCTTTCAGGTTACCCACTGCCATTTCCGGATACACCTTGTTGCCGTTCCCGTCGCGCAGGCCGAACAGCTTCATGTAGGTGCGGTTGGACATACCCCAGCCGCACTTCAACATGTTGCTGTTACCGTCCATCGCCATGAGGATCAGCGCATCAAGGTAGGTATCGATGGTCTGCAGGTTCACTTCTTCGTCCGCCACCCATGGGAGCGTGCGGCTACCAGCTGTAGCTACCGCTTTCATCCCTTTCGGGGTGTCGTTGGTGCCGTCGTCACGGAGAAACGCCTTATCTTCGCGGGTGGAGATGCCGCTGATGATATCGCCCAGCACCAGCTGCTCGACGTTGAATCCGGCGCGACCAATCAGCTGGTTGGAAAGCGGCACCATGGTGATCAGCGTTTTGGCGTTCAGTTTGACGTCATCAAAGGTCGCACCGCTCGCCTTCACATCCTTGCCTTCACCGACATAGCTTGCCGTTGAGCCGCTGGCCAGTCGCGGGATCGCCAGGTTACCGTTCGGCAGCGGGATGCTTCGCGCCCCGAGCTTACGCACGATGGTGCGGTCGCGCAGGAGCTCAATCACCTCGTTCTGCATGTTCTGCGGAACGAGCGCGCCGCCTGAATTGGCTGCGGTCGTGATAGCCATCGACAGCCCCTGATCGTTCAGGTCTTCCGCAGCGAACGAAGCGGCCTGCTGCAGATCGCCCTTACCCGCCGCGATGGCCATCACCATGCGGGTCATGCCAGCGCCTTTGTACTGAGCCGGTTCGGCTTTCACCTGCACCGCCGGTGCGTTACGACCGTTTTGCGCAGCCTTCACCGGAATTGCCGTGGTGGCAGCGAGGCGTTCTGCCGCTTCCAGACGCTCAATGGACGCCGAAAGCTCATCAAACTGAGCCTGCAGGTCAGTGAATTGCTCCAGCTGCTCCGCGCTCAGCGTGCCGCCGTTCATTTCAATCTGTGCCAGGGCCTGAACCTGAGTGTTAATACCCGCACGCTGGCGACGCAGTTCTTCGATTTTGTTCATCGTTTTTCTCTCTTTTAAGCATAAAAAAAAGCAGCCATCTGGCTGCTTACGGTGACGCTTCGCGTCGGGTTACATACGGGCCTGCTGATCCATAACAGCAGCACGTAACTGGATACTGGATTGCTGGGGCGAGGGTTTGTATTTCGCGGCAATCGCGTTGATGGCTGACTGAGGATCGGACATCTCATCTGCCAGCCCTGCCGCTATGGCGTTCTGCCCGAAATACAGCGCGGCCTGGGTGCCGATAACGGCGTCGATATCTATGCCGCGATACTGCGCGACGGAGGACGTGAACGTCTGGTATGCGCCGTCGATCATCGCCTGTATCTGGGACGTGGCCAGCTCCGTCAGCGGTTCATGTGGAGAGCCGTTGTTCTTGTTATCGCCGCGCGAGAACGTGGTAAATTTCAGCCCCACGCTCTCCTCCCATTTCGATGCTTCCATGTGCTCCAGGATGACCCCGATGGAGCCCACGCCACTGGTTTCGCTGACGATAATTTTGCTGCAGGCCGACGCGATAAAGTACGCCGCAGAGAACGCGCTGAAGTTCACGATGGCCGTAATGGGCTTCACGCTGCGCGACTGATAAATGTAGTCAGCCAGCTCCTTACAGCCCGATACCGCGCCGCCGCCCGAGTTAATATCGAGCACGATTTCTTTAATGCCCGGGTCGTTCAGAAGGGAAGCCAGCTTGCCGCGAATACGCTCGTAACTGTTCAGCTCCGTACACATATTCACGATCTGTCCACGCCGGGGGACCAGAATGCCGTGGACAGGAATAACGCCCACGCCGCCGCCGCTTTGCTGAGGTTCATTCGTTTCCTGTGACTCATCCGGCCCCAGGGCCATTTCCAGCGGGGCCACATTCATGCCCTGCAGGCGGGGAACCAGGATCGACTTCACCGAGTCCATGATTTGCCGCGTGGCGTAGTGAGGCACCCCGAACACCTGGTCAGCCAGGTGCGGCAGGTTGATTAATTTCGACATTGTGTATACCTGTGAGAGCCTGATAATCAGGTTTTATGCAGTTCGCTGCAGGATTGCGCTGATTTCGCTTATCTGCGCGGGGGTGGCTTTATCCAGCCCGTGAACGGTGCTGGTATCGACCATATTCAGCGGCGTCAGATACTTGTCGCCGCCCTCTACCGGGGCCATGTTCTCCATGCGCCGGATATCGTTTACCGACAGCCAGCCCCACTGGCGGCCCAGCGCGTAGGACTCGTAACGCGATTTCTGATCGCCGCGTAGTAGCGACGAGACGTTGAACTCGATGTAAAAGTCGCGACGCTCGCTGGGTAACAACAAATCGCGCATCATCGCCGCTTCATGGCGCTTCAGCCAGGCCAGCAGCGTGTACATCACGTACTGAAGCCCCTGGTGCTCGATGTTGTTGTTGGTCGATTTGTCGAGAAGTTGAATCATGTGCGGCGGGATTTTGTAAAGCCGACACACCTCGTTTACCGTCCACTGGCGCGACTGCAGCAGCTGCGCTTTTTCGTTGTCCTGCGACAGCTGCTTATAGCTCATGCCCTCCTGCAGCAACGCCACGCTGAAGGCGTTTCGCACACCGGAATACCGGTCCGTCCATTTGGCCAGAAGCTTGTCAATTGACGCCTGGCTCTTGATGGCTCCCGCCTCTTTGGGGCGCTCAATCACACCGGACATCGTGGTGCCACGGGCGAACACCTGCGCGGCGTGCTGCTCAACAGCCATGCCCAGCCCTAGAACGTCCGCGTTCGTCTGAATCGGTGAGGTGCCGATGTACCCGTCGAGCGAGAAATACTTGATGTGGTGCATCATGCGCATCGGCACCGTTTCACCCAGCTCAGGCAGCTCGTAATACGGCATCCCGTCCGGCCCTTTCAGGACGATGACCTTTTTGGGGTTAATCGGTATCAGTTCAGCGATATCGCCGTTGCCGTGCCGGTCAATCAGGGAATAGCTGTTCCCCTCAAGCCCCAGCACGCCCTGCTGCTGTTCGTAATACTCAAAGCTGGTGTCCTTTCTGTTCGGCTGGGAGTGGATTACATCGTACAGGGGATGATCCGTTGCCCTGCGCCGACCGCCTTTTTCGTCGCGCTGATAAAGCTCGACGGGCAGCTGGGCGATGGATTCGGCAAGGAGCGTTACGCAGGCGCGTATGGCCCCAATCCCCATTGCCGTTTCCGGCGTAACCAGCATGCCCGATGAGCTCTTGCTGGCGCTGACGCTCCCGAGAACCGTTGTCCAGTTACTCCCTCCCGGACGCGACCTGCCCCGGAAGAACTGAGGAATGAACATCAGTTACCCCCTGGAGAATCATTCGCAGGCGCAGCGGCTCTGGCAGCAAAATAGGATGCCAGAAGGCAAAACACGCCTGCAGCAATAACGCCTGCAGGCGGAAACACCATCCACGCGCCAAACGAGATAAGCGCCGCGCCGAACAGGCCGATCATAAAAGTAATAATTGCCGTTAACATGCGACGTCTTCCTCATCATAAACGGATTGATTGCTGGCCCGACCGTTCAGCATTGCGCGGCCGATAGCCATAAACAGCGCTGTCGCGCCGTCGATTTTTGACTGCTTGTCGCCCTTCGTCGGCCGGACGATATCGTCGCTTCCGGGGACATTTTTTCCGATAACGTTGCTGATACACCATGACAGGACCGGGTTCCCGTCATGGTGGAAACGACCGCCAGCGAGCGCCGCTTCCAGCTCCTTCATCGGCGGCGACATGTTGGTGTAGTCCTGCCGGATAGAAATGGGCTCAAACCCGTGGTCCTGCAGCTCGTGGCTGAGTGCCGTGGCCCCGCTGGGGTCGATGGGGATTTCGCTGACGCGGACCTTATCAATTTCCTGAAGGTCGATAATGCTGGCCAGGATTTCGCGATAGTCCGCTTCTGCCCCATCTGTCGCTTCAAGCGCCCCCATTTCGACGAACTTCACATACCGGTCTGCAGTTTTGGCAATTTTCGGGTCCGTGCTCCGGACCGTGTCCTCCGGTACCCAAAATTTCGGCCTGATGCAGTAGTAATGTTTCTTACCCTCAATTTCGCGGACGAAAACGCCAACACCCGCGTTAAGATCAAGACGCTGGGCGAGGTCCAGACCGAGGTAATAATCCTCTCCTGCAAAGTCCTCGTAGCGCAGGGATTTATCGGCGGCGGCATGCCATTGCATCATGTTGTAGAACGCGGCTTTACCGGATACCCAGATATTCAGACGCTTCGTTTTAAAGGCGTTGACCTTGCGCGGAACCTGTTTAGCGACCTCCATCTCCGCCAGCAGATCGTCATACGATATCGACACGTTGAGGTTAGGGTTCGCTTTAATGAAGTTGGTCGGGTCGGTCCAGTCGTCCCCTTCATCGAGCTCGTAAACCAGGCCAAACAGGCGGTCGTTAGGCACATGCCCGTTGAGCATCTCCTTGACCTGCTTATCCTTGTCGTAGCATGGCGATTCCAGCGACGTACCCGCCGTGGTGATGATAAGCGTCAGCGGCTGCGAACGTGCGCCCATGCCCAGCGTCATGGCTTCATACATGTGATCCGTATCGTGCTCATGATATTCATCAATGATCGCGCAGTGAGGGCTGTCACCGTCGCCAGGCTTCCCGGCGATGGGCGCGAACAGCGAACCGTCAGGGCGGGTCAGGCTGTCAACCCAGACCGAAATATTGAATTTTGAACGGAGCGACGGAAGGCGGTCTGCCATCTGCCTGGCTGGGGTGAAGACCTTTTTCGCCTGCGCCATCGTGGTGGCCCCGCAGTACACTTCCGCGCTGTTTTCGCCGTCAGCGCAGAACATGTACGTGCCTATGCCTGCCGCGAAAAACGATTTCCCGTTCTTCCTGGCCACCCGGATATACGCTTCGCGAAATCGGCGCTTTTTGGTCTTTTTCGTAACCCAGCCGAAAATTGAGCTGAATGCAAACGCCTGCCAGGGTTCCAGCTTCAGTTTTTGACCGGCTAAATCACCGCTGGAATGCGGTAAAAGCTGAACGAAACGGCAGGCACGTTCCGCCAGTTCACGGTCGAACCGGTAGGGATAATCCTTATCGAGAGAAATTTTCAGATCATTAAAATGGCGCTGGCATGCCAGCTGGATGCTCTTGCAGGTGAGTATTTTCCCGTTCAGCACATCCCGCGCATACTGGTTCGCCATATTGACGCTCGGGTACGCGGCCATAATAAGTCCCTAAGAATTGGGAACATCGTCCCAATCAAAATTCGTCAAATTCATTGCCGGATTTACTTTCTTCGCCCGGTGCGCGTTTTCTGGCTCTGCTGTTGGGATCAAGTTTCAGAACTACGCTAAGACGGATAAGCTGTGAGATATACTTATCCCGCGCCTTTACTGCAGCTCCCATTTTCTGCCCACCGGCAGCAGTTTCATCCCCAATCCCATCAGCTTTTATTTCCTGGTTCGCGTCGTAAAGGAGCTGCACCGTATTGCAATATTCCATCAGCAGATAGCAGTCCTCCATTTCAAACGAACCACGATTAATCAGAATTTTACAGGTTCGTTTCCAGGCATCGATCGCCATCTCACCCAGCAGTTCATCCGGCGGTGAAACTGCACGAGTCAGAGAACTGACCTGCGTTCCGGTCTTCTTCGGCTTACGGCCTCCACCCGGCGATCTCACTCCGGTACTCATAGCGAAACACCTCAAAAATCATCAAAAAAAAATTCTTATTTCTCACGCGCAAAAAACTACCGGGAGCGGCAGTCCTTAAAAGCGAAAGGGGTTAAGGATTTGATCCCCCCCTCCCCATGCGCTGACCGGCCGAGTTTCACCGGAGACGCTCCCTTGCAGTCTTGGCTCGATGGCATGGCCAACACAATGCCTCCAGATTGAAATCATCGTCCGTTCCTCCGTGAGCCTTGGCAAGGATATGGTCGACGGTATTTGCACGTGTTGCGATGCCAGCGCGTCGACACTCCTGGCATATATGTTTATCTCGCAGAAGGATACGTGCACGCCTGACTTCCCAGGGACGCCCATAACCACGCTCTTGTCGGCTTTTACCGTTCTGATAGTTGCGCCATCCTTCACTGGCATGTTTTTGATGGAGATCACAGTAGCCAAATGAATCATTCACTACCGCTGAGCACCCCATATGGCGACAAGGTCTTTTAATACGAGGGGGCATAGCTAATTGTCTTAATATTGATGAGTTTGAGCATTAACCTCACTCCATTATAAATGTTGTCATTCATGCTTAATAACCCCCCCACTTAATTACATTGGCGAGTTATAAGAACCATGATGACTTGCAATCCCAACTTATAAAAATGAGATCAAGCTAATAATTATACATTATAAAGCCCACATATTAACCACATCCAACATGAACTGAATTTTATTAAGTTCGCCCCCACAAATTAAGGGTTTAAGTTGGTAGTTTCATGGTTCATTCATCTAACTCGCACCTTCCTTCGCTAGCACCCTACTATTAATTGGAGGTAATAAATACCAGCTAATTCATTTATTATACTTTGCTTAAATCTTTTAAGGTATATACATATGACAACTAATCAGCAACTCAGCACCTTCGCAATTACATCACAGAAAAAACCGCATCATCCAAGTGACAACAAAACATGCATGGTGCTAATGATTGCCTTTATTTTCAGCATTCCCTACGCCGCCGCGCTTAATGCTGCGCTGTTGGAAGAAAATAATTTAAAAGTTTCTTTAGCGTGGATTGGTATAGCCTTCGCTGTCATATGGATTGGATACGACTTGAGTAAGCTAAAAGAAAAAACTAAGTTCCATGTGATTTTTACAATCGCCGCCAAAGCTATACCTGCGATTTTGGCTTTAATTGGACTTAAGTTTTCCTAACCTCATTATTTTTTTATTTAAAAACAATGAATTAAACAATCCACTACTGAGTTACCCCCTTATGAGGTTCGCACTATGGTATCTAAGCAACGTTAAAAACTGATCGAGCTGGTCCTTGTAGGCGGAATCAGCATTGCCCGGTACGCGACGCGCCCCCCCCCACGCGAGTTATCACACGTTTAAGAAGCTGGCGCCGGGGGAATGGTTTAACTCGGTTTCAGTTTCCCGCTATATCGAACTCTATGAGCACGAGATACTGGCGAAGCTGAATCCGGAACAGACCTGGAATGAGCTGCATCTGTTGGCAAGATGTGAGCCTGTACTGCTGTGCTGGGAGCCGCCGGGAGAGTTTTGCCATCGACAGTTGGTCGCGCGGTGGTTCAGAAAGGAGTTGGGAATTGCTGTTGATGAGTACAATCCCCACGCCACACCGCAGTTGGATATGTTCTAAAGCAAAGCCGGGAAAACCCGGCTTACTTCTTGTTAATTGGCTTGGTGACTATATTAGCGCAGTGCGTATGAATTTCATGATAGGAAATCTCGCCATCCACATATCGAATATGATTGTCATTGATGAAAAGCCAAGATTCCGTCACATGCTTATTGTCCACCAACGAACCCTCCAGGCTAAACCAAGCAAAAGCGGCTTCAGCCAATAAATCAGTCAGCTCATCAATCTTCGCTGGATTATCCCTTGTGGTTCCCGGAGGGCTCAAATGGCTTGGAAGCGCAACCAGGCAATAGGCGTATTTGGCGACGGCTGATTTAAAATTTACCTTCGCCTTAAACTGCTCCTGTTTTTTCCATTCTTTCATCGCGCAAAACGCAATACCTACGGTTGCAGCTGTAAATATTGCAGATATTGCAGCCCAAATTGTTGCCCACGGCCAAGCGTAGATTGTTTGCCACATGAAAACCTCCTTGAGTTAAGTAGATTATTCTACCCTGGTAAACGCATAAACTGGGGATTGCTGTTGATGAATACGATCCCCGTGCTACACCGCAGATGGATATGTTCTGAAGCAGAGCCGGGGAAACCCGGCTTTCACTTAAAGACGAATCTTATCTTCAGAATGCTGTCACACGCATTATGCAGAACAGTGCTACCGTCCTCTCCTTTAAGAAAAGATGAATGATGCGAGTAAATATTATTCCAGTGAGCCAGAACATCGATCTCCTTATCAAGCAAACCTTCGCAATAAAGAAAAGTATTACGGCATTGATTAAATTTTGAAATCAAACTCATCCTTAAGTCGTAATAATCGGCGTATGCCTTCTCATCACTTAAGTCATCAGGAAGAAGGAGTAAGGCGTAAAGGTAATCTGCAATAGCTTGTTTAAAAGCCATCTTAGCCTTCAACTCATCTTGTTTTTTCCAACGTAACAGTGCCAACCCAGCAACAATAACTGCCAATAATGTAAAAATTGCCGAAATCGATGCCCAGATGTTTGCCCAACTTGCTCCCAAAATCGCCTGCAACATAAAGCCTCCATGATTTAAGGAGGTTATTCTACCCTGGTAGGTATCTAACTTCCGATAGCGAGCATCCCATCAAAGTTGATTTTTTCGGATATTAAGCGCTGCCTCGAGTGCTAAGCGAGTGAAGCATGTCTGATGAGTAAGGCATTATCGCAGGTACTCAAGGAATGCCTGCTGTAATGCTCTCGGCTCTTTTCTCAACATAGCCCCTTGCTATGCACCAGACGCTCTCTCAGGATCACCAGCTGAGAAATAGACGGGCTAACATCGGGCCAGCCCTCTTCCCCGCAGCTATCGAGCCATATAGCTAGGAGGATAAACAGAATCAGCATTATTGATTCCAGGTCAGTGAACTGAATTGACGCTGAAACTCAATCTCACGAACACCAGCAAAGTTATTGTTACCTTTCTCAATAACTGCCAGCAGCGGCTTAATCCACAGGACAGCCTGGCAATAGGTCATTGAGCTGGCGGCAGCGGTACGATCATCGGCTTGGTTAGGTCTGCCGGTATCGGTGTACATGGCGCTGGCACGTAAACTGTGCGCGTATTCGAGCAGCCCACCAGCAATGTCAGCAGGAACAGGCAAATCACAGGTTTTTTCACGGCGGAGAATCTCCCGGTATTCGATTACAGTTTCTTCGGTGCTGATATCAATCAGCGAATTAAGCCTGTTGGCGTGCTCTGCAACCTGATTGTATCGGCTGAAATTGAAAGCCTGAGTGGCAATCACTTGCCCCTGTAGCGTGTTATCACTGCGAAGCACATCGTTATCACTCTTGATATTTTTGACATCAGCACAACTCTTTACGAGAGCAAGTGACAGGCCAGCAATAATGATAATGACGACCAGACCAGGATTAATTTTCATTGTCCTAACTCCCAACAAGTTAGCGCGCTTTCCTGATCGCGCCGCTCTACCTGTCCATAACAACCATTCTTCTGGCCTTTAGTTAGGCGACAATCACGTCCACCGTCCTTAATCCACCAGCGTATTGCTTCACATGCCCCTTTACGATCTCCGGCGTTAATGCGCTTATAGAAGGTCGAAGGGAAACATTTACCCGGGCCAATGTTGTACGGGCAGAAGGATGCTATACCGACCTTCTGCGGCTCTGTCAGAGGCACTTTGATATTGCGATCAACCCAAGCTAATGCCTTATCGCGTTCAATAGCGTTAACCTTCCGGCATTGTTCCTCAGTGGCTGTCATGCCCCTAACAACACGTCTGCCATCGATAAAGGTAACGCCGTGACATAAAGACCAGACCCCACCCGGATCAACAACGGCCACCAGCGCATTGCCTTCTTTCTCGCTGATGAACTGGTCAAAAATGAGTGGAGCAGATGCACCTGATGCGATTAGTGCCAGCACTGCTGCGCTGAGTTTTGATTTATTAGACATCATTCACCTCGCGCAGCTCTTCGACGGTCTGCTTTGATTTGGAAATAGAGGTTGGTGAGAAAGGTGAGCAAGCCGAACAGTAAACTACCGATCACACCTATAGCCGCCCACTGCTCTGGGGAGTAACCGTCAAGAAGTCTTCTAAACCAGTAAATGGCACTACCTCCCGATGCGCCGTAGGAAATGCCAGTAGTTATTTTGTCCATTCGATACATGCTCTCACCTCGCTCTATGCGGGTGCTGTCGTGAGAATAAAAAAAGCCCGCTTTTGAAGGCGGGCTAATGAGTTGACTATTTGTAAGGTAGGTGTGAGTAAGGCCTATGCTCAGGAGTGAAGCTGTATCGGCTGATTCACTATCGGTCCAGGAGAACCACAGGGCATTCAGTTACTTCCCACAACTCAAAGAGTAGCAGCAGTTTGCAAAACCATAAAAAAAGGCCTGCTTTTTATGGCAGGCTCTCAAGGAATTTGAAGCTTGTATTATTGTTGTCATGGTGCCGGGTGCCTCCCGGTGACTCTACCCCAGTTAGCAAAGCCGCGCGCATACCTGCAGATAGCAGTCGACTGGAACGCCCTTTCGCTTAGAAAGGATTCACCACAGAAATAAATTACGCTGAACTTATTCCTTCGGTCAATGGGATTAGACATCGCCACCTGATGGAGGTCTTACAAATGAAAAAACCTCGCCGAAGCGAGGCTATTTGAATTTGAGGCACCTCATCCAACAAACCACCCCGGTTAGTTGGATTTTGACGAGATGCTTTTGGATGAGCGCTGAACCCAAGGGTCAGTATTTTCACACAGCAATTTTGCGAAAAGCAGCGCTCACGCAAAAACATCTATGGGAGATGAAGGAAATTGGCATCGATAATGAAATCCGAGATAACATCAATGTAAATAACAACTCCAGCTATAAGGCTGGCAATCAGTATCAGGGCAATCATCCAGACGCCCATAGGTCACCTCTTCTGTGGTATTCCCAATACAATCCTTATTCATCACTACATAGAGATGAAAGTACATTGCACAGCTAACCACAAAACAGATTACCAACGCCAGCGTTTTGAGTATCTTTAACAATAGATTCTCCCTGTACATTTATTGTACGCAGTTTAATTCAAACTGGATCAACAAACTGTCAACACAAGGGATAAACCATAGCTTGCAACACCGGGCCCTTAAAATTTTTTTTACGTCGAATATGTCTGGTGAGTTCGGCGATATGACAGGGGTACTGGTGGAATGCACCTTCGCGAATACCCCTGTCGTATCGCCGTAAAACAAAAGCCCCGACCGGCGGGGCTTTTGTTATATTCAAATTGTCGCTTAAGTTCGCTGCCATCGCGGCGCAGCTCTGCCAAGCATGAATGAATTATCTAAATTCCTGGCTCGTTTTCAATATATAAATAGAATTAGAGCACGAAAAGTTAAAACCCAATCATTCAGTTCTGCTCAGCCAGGAGCTTCCGCGTAGATAAAAAGACCTTCGCCCTGAATATCTCTAGGCACCAGCGAACTCGTTTTCTGGCCTCCCAATCCGTTAGCCAAGGTGCGATAGACTGTAGTTCCCGCGTAATGTCTGAGATTTTTTTGCGTGTGGTGTAATACTGCAGACCGACGATATAAACCGGGTCATTTACATCAAGCGCCTGCAGCACTGACTGCTCGACAAAATCAACGTCATCATCGTGTATAGCTTCATCAATGATGCTGGTGGCGGGCTGTGGCCACAAAATGGCGTGAGCACGATTTAACGCCTGTGGCCCTCTGAATCCCTCTGCTCGAGCTTGTTCCAGTGCAGCTGTAAAGCGAGACAATGCCTTATCCGACCATCGCCCGCCCTTAAGAACATCCCAGCATGCATGAGCGCGAGGCAATCGTGGGGCTGTTCCACCGCTTACCCCCTCGCCCCATGTTGTCAGCAATGATTTAATCCATGCCGACTGAATACCTGTAAGAAGCATGCTTTTACCCAGCCAGCTTTTACGCGGCGCACTCGCTGCTTTACCCAGCGCTTCAATATGATTACGGCGTTGACGTGGTGTCATCCTGTTCGCTCCTTACGCCAGAACGCCGAGCGCGTAGGCCCGGTCCAGCACTCTAATGATCATTTCCAGCTGCGAACCATATTTGCGCTCGAATGCCAGGCGGTCGTTATGAAGTTCGGTATGATGTTTTCGGCAAAGTGGAATCGTGAAGATGTCGTGAGCTTTTGTTGCCATGCCACCCTGCCCCCATCCGATTAAGTGATGCGGGTCGTCTGATTGCTGCTGGCAGCATTCGCAGGGCTGTGTTTTCACCCAATTCAGATAATCGCGACTTTCCCAGCGCAGACGCTTTGGTCGACGCATGAAAGACTGAGGAGGAACTGGATCCACCATCACGCCCACCAGCGGTTCTGTCAGCGCTTCAGGCAGGTCAACGGCTGACACTAATTTCTCAAGGATGCTGGTGGCCGGTACTTCGGGAATTATGTCACTTTCTCGTCCAATTGGACTTTCTTCACGCAGACGAAGAGCTTCACGAACGCATGATTCTGGAAGTGCATCCGTAACTTCTTTACGAACAGCCCACCAGCAGAGCTCTGCAAGTGAGATCTCCCGGCTTTTGTCCAGGCAAAGATGAATGCGGACAGAATCCATAACAAAGGCAATTACATTTCTGCGTGCCAACTCTGCCAGTGCTTCGGTACGCTGCTCTCGCAAGTGGTTATCGCAATAGCCACAAAGCAGGATGGAGCCAGGCTCATGGTGCATAATAGTTAGTTCGTGATAGTGGTAATCACTATGCTCGTACTGGCACCGTCCACCAGCGTATCGCAGCAACCAGTAATCCAGGCCACTAATCCCGCCAGCGGCATGAATCACTTTGTCATTCAGAAAGAAAGTGCGTAGCGATTTATCATCACCTAGAGGCTGGCGGGCATCAGGAACGCGACCCGTTTCCAGATGAGCCATGCTATCTGGCTGTCGCTCAATCAGCACTCTACCACCACCAAATAAGCTCATAAGTTCGCTGCCGGGCTTTAACAGCACGACACCAAGCTCTCTGGCGATTACAGGTTGAAGGAGCGCGCGCATCAGTCGATATTCCTGATAATTATCTGACCGACTTCACCCCATAGCTTCGTAATCCGTGCATCCCAGATATGAGCGTCATCTTCATAAATGGCATCGGAGAGTGCTTTAACCAGGTTATCGAAGTCAGGTTTACTCTGGTGTGGCTTACCATCAAACTGCTGGCGCTTCTTCTTACTCCAGCTTTTTGGCATTGGAAGAATGAAGGTAATGTGTGAATTAGATTCGGGCATAGTGACACCCAGGAGCCGGACATGGTCGCAGAAAGCCCGATAACGCATAACTTCCGGGCGCTTCTTCCATTTATCTGCACGCGTCATGCGCGGCTTTCCCATCGGGAGGATGTTGTAGACGGTCACGATCACCCCCATGCCCGGGAACGCATACTTTGCGCCGTCTTAGCTGAGGATTTTTGCTGAGGTAGTAATGCGCTGACTATCCAAAGTCGAGGGTCAATATCAAGGCTTTTCTCGACCTGAACGCCTTTAGACTTATAGCGTGCCACCAGCTCATTGGCTTCTTCGGTTGTCAGACCGGTGTGAGTGAACCAGCTTTTCTTCATGCCACCTCCTGCAGTTGCAGAGGCAAAAGAAAATCGCTGGCCCTAATAAGGGTCAGTGAGGAATTAATTTTGATCTTTTCTTGCGCCATGGTTTGTCTCCAGTGGCGCAGCAGGTATAGGGTGTTCAGGCCTATGAATTAAGTCTAACAGAGTTGAGAGTGATACGAAAACAGAAAGGAATACATTATTTATTTGTAGCAATATAAAGAAAAACCGAGCCTAAGCCCGGTTTCAACATTACATAGTCAGTGACAAATTACCATTTGTCACGATAATCGAAGGCGACAAAGTAATTGAACTTGCTGGTATCAATTCGATTCTGGAAATGCGGTTGCAAGAATGGCACCCACCCATTATCCATATCAAATTCACCGTTATTGAGGTTGTCCTTCATTGGAAGACCGAGGCTCTCCATTACTGAACTATCCTCTCCAAAGTCTTTAGATACCTCTTCGCCCTTGAAATCTTCTGTCTTCTTATCGAACCAGCTAATGCGAATTTTTAAGCCCATAAATCCCTCTCAAAGATATTTTTTAATGTTGCGCTTCGGATCTGGCCCTTTGACCTGCTTACCCGATGCAGGGTCAAACGCGCCCAGATGGCTACCATCACTAGCGCGATAACCTTCAAGCTCCCCATGCTGGGAATCCCATTCGTAAATTTTACTCTTTTTATCACCATACCAGCGAGGTCGTTTACCGCCACCATTTTGTTTAGGTGTTTTAGGTGCACCTTTGGTCAGGTCACCTAACCCCTTAATTTCATCAGTTTTTGGAACAGGATGATAATCATGGCCATAATCTTTTGCACCTTTACGCGGCTTTTTCTTTTCGTCAGCCAGTTTTTGCTCTGAAGCCTTTTTCTTTTGCTCCTTCTGCTTACGGCTTTCGACAGCAACACTCAGAGCTTTCTCAGCATCTACTTTTTCTTTAAGGGATGCATCGTAGGCTGTTTGCCGTTTTTTGGCATCCTCCTGGGCTAACCCCAATTGGTAACCAGCTTGCTGGAATACACGATGGCCAGGATGACTCTGGTCATGAGCATATTTTAAAGTTTCCTGAACGAACTTCTTTGCATTTTCTACACGTTTATTAGACTCGTCGAGTTCACTCTTACGCAGAGGGATCGCCTGAACAGCTTTGTTAATTCGCGCCTGAGCTTTTACAATATCGCCTTGAGCACGACTCAACTCATCTCCGGCGTCTTTATCTTCTTTAGCTGCAGCCTCAACCGGGTTATTTAAAGCCCAAGCCAGCGTACGACGTTTCTCCTCCTCCTGTCGCTTTTTAACTTGATCAGGGGTGCTCACTTCCGTCACGGAAATATAAATAGGAGGGCTTTTGCCATCAGGGAAACGAACCACGGCTTCGTGAGTGCTTTGGCCAGAAGTGAACCCCGGGAAACGAGATTGTCCCTGCTCTTTTTGAATACCTTTTGATTGTGATACAGCCGGTGCTTTCCCCGTATCAACTTTCACGTGTAGATCTGGTTTACCCGGAACTACACCAGCAGTGTAAACCCCTGCGCGTTTCGTTGGTTTCGCATCGACAACCGGAACGCTCATCGGCATGTTTTTACTTTTGACCACAGCGATATGCTGTTTACCATCTTCATCAACAATATCAGCAATTCGAGTGTGAACAACTGTAGCTTTCTGAGTCGGTAATGCAGCGGGGGGAGTGGTCGAAACTTTATCAAATGGCAAAGAGTTAACCAGATGAGCCGTCGCCATCATACGGGGATCATCTTTTGCGATCTCAGATGGAATCAGAGCACCAATAGTTGCTCCCAGGAGACGTCCGGCAAGCGGAGCTGCAGCGACGGCACCTTGCTCAAGGCGCGTAAGTGCAGCTTGCATGGCTTCCTGAAGCGTCGTTTTGGTAAACAAGGTAAAACCCCACATACCATCATAAACGCCGATGACAGCGGGTACACCGTATGCAGCAGGTTTCTGCGCCTCGGGCGTACTAGAGAGGTTTGCACCGGATGAATTAGATCCGTTACCGCCTCCATTACCGCCGCCACCCCAATGAATGCCGCTATCTTTACCGCCAGAACTACCATCAACATTAATAGTATCTTCGTTAGGCATAAAATTCCTCTTTGACTTTAAAATCAATAAATAACATCAATAAACTGTACATAAATGGGTCTTCCCTTGTTGTGGTGGCTGAAGGCATGATAATGGTGTATTTAATCGCCAGA
>NZ_JBMKHS010000039.1:0-29125 GCF_049238105.1 Enterobacter cloacae complex sp. IR5418
TTTCCTCTTTCAGAGTCAACCCGTTATTTCAGGATTTTTTCTCTTCAACCGACCGGGTTATCTGTGAAGTGATTCACATCCGCCGTGTCGATGGAGGCGCATTATAGGGAGTTCTCCGCAGGCCGCAACCGCTAAATGACAGAAAAATGACTGACTGCTGCATTCCACAGCAAAACCCCGCCTTATACCTTTTTACACACAGACTTATCCACAATAATACGAAAAAGTAAAAATGTGCGAGCGTTGCGCAAACGTTTTCGTTAAAATGCTCGCGCTAAATAAGGATGCCCCGTCAGGTGTGTTAGATGAGTTTTTCGCAGGAAAATTCATCTAACGCTCTCTGTAATCGTGAAATCCAGGGGATTTACCATGCAACAACGTCGTCCAGTCCGCCGCGCTCTGCTCAGTGTTTCTGATAAAGCCGGTATCGTCGAATTCGCTCAGGCACTTTCCGCACGCGGTGTGGAGCTGCTTTCTACAGGTGGCACCGCGCGCCTGTTAGCAGAGAAAGGTCTGCCGGTAACCGAAGTGTCCGATTACACCGGTTTCCCGGAAATGATGGATGGACGCGTCAAAACCCTGCATCCGAAAGTGCACGGCGGCATTCTTGGCCGTCGCGGTCAGGACGACGGCATTATGGAGCAGCACAATATTGCCCCCATCGACATGGTTGTCGTTAACCTCTACCCGTTCGCCCAGACCGTTGCCCGCGAAGGTTGTTCTCTGGAAGACGCGGTTGAGAATATCGATATCGGCGGCCCGACCATGGTGCGCTCCGCAGCCAAGAACCATAAAGATGTGGCTATCGTGGTAAAGAGCAGCGACTACCACGCCATTATTAATGAGATGGATGCCAACGAAGGGTCCCTGACGCTTGCAACGCGTTTTGACCTCGCCATCAAAGCTTTCGAACACACCGCAGCCTACGACAGCATGATTGCCAACTACTTCGGTAGTCTGGTACCTGCCTACCACGGTGAAAGCAAAGATCCTTCTGGCCGCTTCCCGCGCACGCTGAACCTGAACTTCATTAAGAAGCAGGATATGCGTTACGGCGAGAATAGCCACCAGCAGGCTGCCTTCTATATAGAAGAAGAGGTGAAAGAAGCTTCTGTTGCGACTGCTCAGCAGGTACAGGGCAAAGCCCTCTCCTATAACAACATTGCCGATACCGACGCCGCGCTGGAATGCGTGAAAGAGTTCAGCGAGCCAGCCTGCGTTATCGTCAAGCATGCCAACCCATGCGGCGTCGCGATAAGCACCTCTATTCTGGATGCCTACGATCGCGCCTACAAAACCGACCCGACCTCGGCTTTCGGCGGCATCATCGCCTTCAACCGCGAGCTGGATGCTGAAACCGCGCAGGCCATCATCTCCCGCCAGTTCGTTGAAGTGATCATCGCGCCATCCGCATCCGAAGAAGCCCTGAAAATTACCGCGGCGAAACAGAACGTGCGCGTGCTGGTTTGCGGCCAGTGGGCCGAGCGCGTGCCGGGCCTGGACTTCAAACGCGTGAACGGCGGGCTGCTGGTTCAGGACCGCGATCTGGGTATGGTGACAGAAGCCGACCTGCGCGTGGTGACCAAACGTCAGCCGAGCGAACAGGAACTGCGTGACGCGCTGTTCTGCTGGAAAGTGGCGAAGTTCGTGAAATCCAACGCCATCGTCTACGCCAAAGAGAACATGACCATCGGAATAGGCGCTGGTCAGATGAGCCGCGTTTACTCTGCAAAAATCGCGGGTATTAAAGCAGGTGACGAAGGGCTGGAAGTCAAAGGCTCCGCCATGGCCTCTGACGCCTTCTTCCCATTCCGTGACGGTATCGACGCGGCAGCTGCGGTGGGGATCACCTGTGTGATCCAGCCTGGCGGCTCAATCCGTGATGACGAAGTGATTGCCGCTGCCGACGAGCACGGCATCGCAATGATCTTCACCGACATGCGCCACTTCCGCCATTAATTCCCGGAGCAGAAAATGAAAGTAT
Organism: Enterobacter cloacae complex sp. IR5418; assembly: GCF_049238105.1. Classification (NCBI taxonomy): domain Bacteria; kingdom Pseudomonadati; phylum Pseudomonadota; class Gammaproteobacteria; order Enterobacterales; family Enterobacteriaceae; genus Enterobacter; species Enterobacter cloacae complex sp. IR5418. Next base: position 1,985 of record NZ_JBMKHS010000039.1, read on the forward strand.
TAGTGATTGGTAACGGCGGGCGCGAGCACGCTCTGGCATGGAAAGCAGCACAGTCTCCGCAGGTTGAAACCGTCTTCGTGGCACCGGGTAACGCCGGCACCGCGCTGGAACCCGCGCTACAGAACGTCGCCATCGGCGTAACCGATATCCCGGCGCTGCTGAGCTTTGCCCGGAACGAGAATATCGATCTGACCATTGTTGGCCCGGAAGCGCCGCTGGTGATTGGCGTTGTAGATGCCTTCCGCGCCGCGGGTCTGAAAATCTTCGGCCCAACGGAAGGTGCAGCACAGCTGGAAGGCTCCAAAGCCTTCACCAAAGATTTCCTCGCGCGTCATAACATCCCGACGGCGGAATATCAGAACTTCACCGAGGTAGAGCCTGCTCTGGCTTATCTGCGTGAAAAAGGCGCACCGATTGTTATCAAGGCCGACGGCCTGGCAGCAGGTAAAGGCGTTATCGTGGCGATGACCCTCGAAGAAGCCGAAGCCGCCGTTCAGGATATGCTGGCGGGTAACGCCTTCGGTGATGCCGGTCACCGCATCGTGATCGAAGAGTTCCTCGACGGCGAAGAAGCGAGCTTTATCGTGATGGTTGACGGCGAGCACGTCCTGCCGATGGCCACCAGCCAGGATCACAAGCGCGTGGGCAATGCCGACACGGGGCCAAACACCGGCGGGATGGGTGCTTACTCCCCTGCTCCGGTAGTCACTGACGAAGTACACCAGCGCACCATGGACCGCATCATCTGGCCAACCGTGAAAGGGATGGCGGCGGAAGGTAATACCTACACCGGTTTCCTCTACGCAGGCCTGATGATCGACAGGCAGGGTAACCCGAAGGTGATTGAATTCAACTGCCGCTTTGGCGATCCGGAAACCCAGCCGATCATGCTGCGCATGAAATCTGACCTGGTGGATCTGTGCCTGGCGGCATGCGAAGGCAAGCTGGACGAGAAAACCTCCGAGTGGGACGAGCGCGCCTCTTTAGGCGTGGTGATTGCTGCGGGTGGCTATCCGGGCAACTACAACACCGGGGATGAGATCCACGGCCTGCCGCTGGAAGAGGTTGACGGTGCGAAGGTGTTCCACGCCGGTACGAAGCTCTCTGACGACGACCGTGTGCTGACCAACGGTGGCCGCGTGCTGTGTGCGACTGCACTGGGCCAGACCGTGGCAGAAGCGCAGAAGCGCGCCTATGCGCTAATGGCGGATATTCACTGGAAAGGCAGCTTCAGCCGTCAGGATATCGGTTATCGTGCCATTGCGCGGGAGCAGGGGGAGTAAGGGAGGCGTCTGTTCCCCTCACCCTAACCCTCTCCCCTAAGGGGAGAGGGAACCGCTCGCGGCACAATTAGAAACTTTTCTCTGTCGGCTGCCAGGTGCAGAAATCTTCGTTCGCCACCAGCAACAGCTGAGAGCCTTCCGGCGCTTCCAGCCACGCCACACTCACCTCCATTGATGAATGCCGCTGACGACGCTGAATGTGTTCGGTTGCCCAGGATTCAAGGTCAGGCTTCACCGTCTGCCCTTCGCAGGTGGTCACCGTGCCGTCGGCATGCCAGCGCCCCTGGCGCAATACCACGCGGCCCTGACGCAGCGCATCGCTGGTCTGGCGCAGTTGTTCGGCACGGTAGCGGTAGAGGGCGACCTGATCGCTGGAAAGCTGCTGTTTCAGGCCACTGACCTCATGCTGCATAAAGCTCAGCTCGCCGTGGTCGTCGAAACGCACCTTCACGTGTTCGGGAGTCTTACTGTAGATATTCAGTTCAATGAGCGACAGCGCATCGCCCTGCCAGCGGTATTCTGCGGTCGAGGTATTGCCGTTATGCCACGGACTGAATGCGGAAAGCAGATGGACTTCATCGCTGGAATCTTTGCGCCAGATCCTGACCGCCCCCTGATCGTCAGCGTAGCCGCTGGCGGTAAACGGAGGAAGAGAAGAATCATGACTACAGGCGGAGAGCAACAGTATGCCTGCCAGCGCGAGCGTCCCACGCCAGAATGACAAAAGGGGCGTCGCCGCCCCTTCGTTAAAACTGTTCACTGCCACGCGTCTTACTTAACTGCGTCTTTCAGTGCTTTACCAGAAACAAATGCCGGCACGTTAGCTGCGGCGATTTTGATTTCTTTACCGGTCTGCGGGTTGCGGCCAGTACGCTCAGCGCGGTGGTTCACTTTGAAGGTACCGAAACCAACCAGTTGTACAGCATCGCCTTCTTTCAGAGACTCAGTAATAGCAGCCAGGGTAGATTCCAGAGCAGCTTTAGCCTGCACTTTAGACAGATCAGCCTTGTCCGCAATTACATCAATCAGTTGAGTCTTGTTCATAAGTTATCCTTTCAATGTGTTTATCGCTTGCTAAGCATCGAGTGCGACGAAAATGCCAAAAAAGCACTCTCCTGCATACACGCACCGATAGCCACTTTTTTTCGCCCCCCAAATGTAGACCAGACGGGGGGCGAAAGGGAAGAGTCGAGGAGTGACAAAACAGGCGTTAAATCACGTTTTGTTGTCTCATTGGTTAAAAATTATACCAATATTGCTCTCACCGGCCTCGCGCAGGTCCGCGCGCAGCCCTTTGATCAGCTCAATATCACGCTCTTCACACTCTGCCAGCAGACGGAAGATCTCCCACTGAATGTCCCATTCCTGTTCAACCGCCGGGTTAGCTCGCAGCTCTTCGTCGGTCATTTCACGGCCTTCCTGGGTCATTTCCAGCATCGCGACGGTGGTGATGGATGCCTTACTGACTTCGATGGCGTGCTCCAGCGTTTCACCGCTCAGACGGGAATGGATCAGCTCGCTCAACGCCACACAGGCATCAATAGCCGGGTAGACGCCATACAGGTCGAAATCATCCGCAGCCGGAATAGCCTCTTCCAGCTTTTCCAGCTGAGAGTCGAAGTTTACCTTCGCGTCTTTCACCGTCAGCGTCTCCCAGATTAAATCCAGGATACGACGATAAATCTGGCCTTCGCCAAACGCCGTCTGCTTGCAGAACGCGGCATAGTTGGGATACATGCGCTCGCACAGGCAAGCCATAAACGTCACGTGCTGCCAGCTTTCCAGCTTCTCAAGGCGCAGATGAATCGGGTTTTGTAACATGATGATGTCTCGAATCGAAAATTAGCCGCAGTTTACCTGAATCACGGCTGAATTTCCTGCCAACGAATGAATGCCGGACGTGAAGAGGCAACGGCGTCAGCCCAGCGGGTTGGCTCCGGTAAACGGTAGCCCTTCATACAGCGTTGCACCCACGCCAGGGCGCTGTCCATGCTGACCCGATGCCCGGTGGCAATAAACAGCGGATTGCAGCGCGCTTTACTGCGCCAGACCCACGCCAGCTGCTCACCTTTATGGATAAGCGGTGCCAGCGCGCCTGGTTCGGCAGAGAGCGGCTCAAACGCGCCGCACAGGCGTTTTTTCGCCACACCGATGGTCGGCACGTCCACCAGCAGACCAAAGTGGCTGGCGACGCCTAAGCGACGCGGATGGGAGATACCGTGCCCATCAACAAACAGCAGATCGGGTTTTTGCGAGAGTTGCTCCCACGCGGCCAGCAGCGCGGGATATTCGCGGAAGGAGAGAAAGCCGGGGATGTACGGCATAGTGGTGGCGATACGCGCCACCTTGTACTCCACCAGCTCCAGCGAAGGGTATTTCAGCACCACCATCGCCGCTCGCGTCACTTCACCGCCCTGCTCGAACCCGACGTCCGCTCCGCCGATGTACCGCGGAGGGTCGGTATCCAGACGATCCTCGCGGATCACCGATGAAGCCAGTTCGATTTGCTGAGCGCGTAGCGACGCGAGATCCATAACCACTCCTTACTTGTGATACTGGGCAGAAAGCCGATGCACCGCCTCCACAAATACGCCTGCGTGTTCTGGCGGTACATCCTGATGAATACCGTGACCGAGGTTGAAGACATGGCCTTCGCCCTGGCCGAAACCAGACAGTATAGTCGACACTTCTTCTTCGATGCGGGCGGGCTGCGCATAGAGCATGGACGGGTCCATGTTGCCCTGGAGCGCCACTTTGTCCCCCACGCGACGACGCGCATCGGCAATATCGGTGGTCCAGTCGAGGCCCAGCGCGTCGCAGCCGGTGGCCGCCATCGCTTCCAGCCACTGACCGCCGCCTTTGGTAAACAGCGTTACCGGCACGCGGCGGCCTTCGTTTTCACGCAGCAGGCCGTCGACGATTTTGTGCATGTAGTACAGGGAGAACTGCTGATAATCGCGTCCGGTCAGCACGCCGCCCCAGGTGTCGAAAATCATCACTGACTGCGCACCGGCTTTAATCTGCGCGTTGAGATAGAGTGTGACGCTCTTCGCCAGCTTGTCGAGCAGGGCATGCAGCGCCAGCGGCTCGGCGTACATCATCTTTTTGATCACAGTAAAGGCTTTGCTGCTGCCGCCTTCCACCATGTAGGTGGCCAGCGTCCACGGGCTGCCGGAGAAGCCAATCAGCGGCACCTCGCCTTTCAACTCGCGGCGGATGGTGCGCACGGCGTTCATCACGTAGCCCAGCTCGCCTTCCGGATCGGGGATCGGCAGCTTATCAACGTCGGCTTTGCTTTTGATCGGAGAGGTAAAACGCGGGCCTTCTCCGGTTTCGAAATAGAGCCCAAGGCCCATCGCATCCGGAATGGTGAGAATGTCCGAAAAAAGAATGGCGGCATCAAGCGGGAAGCGGCGTAGCGGCTGGAGCGTCACTTCACAGGCCAGCTCGGCGTTTTTGCACAGCGACATAAAATCACCGGCCTGCGCGCGCGTGGCTTTGTACTCTGGCAGATAGCGTCCCGCCTGGCGCATCATCCACACCGGGGTGACATCAACGGGCTGGCGCAGCAGCGCACGCAGATAACGATCGTTCTTCAGTTCGGTCATTTTGCAGTTCCTTATTGCGTCAGTCCGTCAGTGTAACACTACTCATACTCGGCCCGACACATTGCCACGGTATCTTCTATCAGGCGACGCGCCACCGTACCCGGAGGGGGTAAAAGAGGCAAATCGTCGTAGCGATACCAGTTCGCCTCCAGCAGCTCTTTCTGATCGATAACAATCTCGCCGCTGTCGTATTCCGCCATAAACGCGGTCATCAGAGACATCGGGAACGGCCACGGCTGCGACGTCACGTAGCGCAGGTTTTTCACCTTGATGCCGCTCTCCTCCATCACCTCACGCGCCACCGCCTGCTCCAGCGTTTCACCAACTTCCACGAAACCGGCGAGGACGGTGTGAATGCCGTTTCGATGGCGGGTATGCTGTGCCAGCAGGATGGAATCATCCCGGCGGATGGCGACAATGATGCACGGCGCGATTTGCGGATAGTAGCGTTCACGGCAGTGGCCGCAGAGCATTGCCCACTCGGTTTTGCTCGGGTGCATGGTGTGCCCGCAGTAGCCGCAGTATTTGTGCGAGCGGTAAAACTCCGCCAGCTGCACGCCGCGCCCCGCCAGCTGAAACAGGCCGACATCCCGATCCAGTACCTGACGAACGGATCCCATATCCTGACGACGAGCCTGTTGGATCAACCATACCGGATCGCCCTGCCACTCGCCGATCCGCAGAGCGGGTTGGCCGACGAGATCGAAGATCTCTGCCGCTCCGTAGGGTATCTCCCCACCAGGCAGCCATAATTTTTGTTCGTGACTGACGATCCACCAACCCAGATCTGATTTTTCAATAATACGATCCATATCTATTGCACTACCTTCGCTTCACTGACATTTTGTTAGCATTGTGGTTACATTTTGGATAAGCAGATCCCATTCTAAACCTTATGGAGTCGACCATGTTAAACCAGCTGGAAAGCCTGACTGAGCGCGTTGGAGGAAGTAACACCCTGGTGGATCGCTGGCTACATGTGCGCAAGCATCTACTCGTGGCGTATTACAATCTGGTTGGTCTTAAGCCTGGCAAAGAATCCTTTATGCGGCTGAATGAAAAAGCGCTGGATGACTTTTGTCAGAGCCTTGTCGACTACCTTTCCGACGGCCATTTCAACATTTATGAACGCATTATCCGCGAAATGGAAGGGACAACGCCGTATTTAGCGGCCAGCAAACTTTGTCCGCTGCTGGAAGCCAACACCCAGCAGATCATGGACTACTACGATTCCACGCTTGAGAACGCTATCGATCACGATAACTATCTTGAGTTTCAGCAGGCGCTTTCCGACCTTGGCGAGGCCCTGGAAGAGCGATTCACGCTGGAAGACAAGCTCATCGCCCTCGTGCTGGACAACAACCTGAATATCAGCATCAGCGATAACGTTGCGCGCCCTGCTTGAGTTCTTAATCGTTAACGAGTAATTTACAACCATTCGCCCCTCTCACGAGGGGGATTTTTCTTGTCGGAGTGCCCAGTGCGAAAGCACGGGCTGAGACCGTTAATTCGGGATCCGCGGAACCTGATCAGGCTAATACCTGCGAAGGGAACAAGAGTCACACTGCTGTTGTATCGCCCCTGGGGCGATCTTCTCTTGCTTCATCCGTCGTCTGACAAGCCATGTCCTTCACATCTGGAATGAGCTATGTCTACAACAAAACTGACCCGCCGCGAACAGCGCGCACAAGCCCAACACTTCATCGACACCCTGGAAGGCACCGCTTTCCCGAACTCAACGCGCATCTATATTTCTGGCTCGCAGGCTGATATCCGTGTGCCGATGCGCGAAATCCAGCTCAGCCCGACGCTTATTGGCGGCAGCAAAGAGAATCCGCAGTTTGAAGACAACGAAGCCGTGCCGGTGTATGACACCTCCGGCCCGTACGGCGACCCTTCTGTTGCCATCAATGTGCAGCAGGGTCTGGCAAAGCTTCGCCAGCCGTGGATTGATGCGCGTAACGACTGCGAGGAACTGAGCGTGCGCAGCTCGGCGTATACCAACGAGCGCCTGGCCGACGACGGTCTGGACGAGCTGCGCTTTACCGGCCTGCTGACGCCAAAACGCGCCAGAGCGGGTAAATGCGTGACCCAGCTGCACTACGCGCGCCAGGGTATTGTCACACCGGAGATGGAGTTCATCGCCATCCGCGAAAACATGGGCCGCGAGCGCATCCGTAGCGAAGTGCTGCGCTATCAGCATCCGGGTGAAGGATTTGGCGCTCGCCTGCCGGAGAACATCACGCCGGAATTCGTGCGTGACGAAGTGGCCGCCGGGCGCGCCATTATCCCCGCCAACATCAACCACCCGGAATCCGAGCCGATGATTATCGGCCGTAACTTTCTGGTGAAGGTCAACGCTAACATCGGCAACTCTGCCGTTACCTCTTCCATCGAAGAAGAGGTGGAAAAGCTGGTCTGGTCGACGCGCTGGGGCGCGGACACGGTAATGGACCTTTCCACGGGCCGCTACATCCACGAAACCCGCGAGTGGATCCTGCGTAACAGCCCGGTGCCGATTGGCACCGTCCCGATTTATCAGGCGCTGGAGAAGGTCAACGGCATTGCAGAAGACCTCACCTGGGAAGCCTTCCGCGACACGCTGCTGGAGCAGGCCGAGCAGGGCGTGGACTACTTCACCATCCACGCGGGCGTGCTGCTGCGCTACGTGCCGATGACGGCGAAACGTCTGACCGGCATCGTCTCGCGCGGCGGTTCGATTATGGCGAAGTGGTGCCTGTCCCATCATCAGGAAAACTTCCTCTACGAGCATTTCCGAGAGATCTGCGAAATCTGCGCTGCGTACGATGTCTCTCTGTCGCTGGGCGACGGCCTGCGTCCTGGCTCCATCCGTGACGCGAACGACGAGGCGCAGTTTGCCGAGCTGCATACGTTGGGCGAACTGACCAAAATCGCCTGGGAGTATGACGTGCAGGTAATGATTGAAGGCCCGGGCCACGTGCCGATGCAGATGATCCGCCGCAACATGACCGAGGAGCTGGAGCACTGCCACGAAGCACCGTTCTATACCCTGGGGCCGTTGACCACCGATATTGCGCCGGGCTATGACCACTTCACGTCCGGGATCGGCGCGGCGATGATCGGCTGGTTCGGCTGCGCCATGCTCTGCTACGTGACGCCGAAAGAGCATCTCGGTCTGCCAAACAAAGAGGACGTGAAGCAGGGGCTGATCACCTACAAGATTGCCGCCCACGCGGCGGATCTGGCGAAAGGCCATCCGGGCGCGCAAATCCGCGACAACGCTATGTCCAAAGCGCGCTTTGAATTCCGCTGGGAAGACCAGTTCAACCTGGCGCTGGACCCGTTCACCGCCCGCGCCTATCACGATGAAACCCTGCCGCAGGAGTCGGGTAAGGTGGCGCACTTCTGCTCCATGTGCGGACCAAAATTCTGCTCGATGAAAATCAGCCAGGAGGTGCGCGACTACGCCGCCGCGCAGACCATTGAAGTCGGTATGGCGGACATGTCGGAAACCTTCCGCGCGAAAGGCGGTGAAATTTACCTCAAAAAAGAGGAGGCGTAATGTATCAGCCTGATTTCCCCCCCGTACCCTTCCGCTTAGGACTTTACCCGGTGGTGGACAGCGTGGAGTGGATCGCCCGCCTGCTGGAAGCTGGCGTTCGCACCCTACAGCTGCGCATCAAGGATAAACGTGATGAAGAGGTGGAGGCCGACGTGGTCGCCGCCATCGCGCTGGGACGTCGCTACGACGCCCGCCTGTTTATCAACGACTACTGGCGGCTGGCGGTTAAACACCAGGCGTACGGCGTGCATCTGGGACAGGAAGATCTGGAAACAACGGATCTGAACGCTATCCGCGACGCCGGGCTACGCCTTGGCGTTTCAACGCACGATGATATGGAGATCGACGTGGCGCTGGCGGCCCGCCCCTCCTACATCGCCCTCGGGCACGTTTTTCCGACGCAAACCAAGCAGATGCCGTCCGCACCCCAGGGACTGACGCAGCTCGCGAGCCACGTCAAACGCCTTGCCGATTACCCCACCGTCGCCATCGGCGGGATCAGCCTCGAACGTGCACCCGCCGTGCTGGAAACTGGCGTCGGCAGTATCGCCGTCGTCAGCGCCATCACCCAGGCGGCAGACTGGCAGGCCGCCACCGCGCAGCTTTTACAACTGGCAGGAGCAGGCGATGAAAGATCGTGATTTTATGCGTTACAGCCGCCAGATCCTGCTGGAGGATATCGCCATCGAGGGGCAGCAAAAGCTGCTCGCCAGCCGGGTACTGATTGTCGGTCTGGGCGGATTAGGCACCCCCGCCGCGCTGTATCTGGCCGGCGCGGGCGTGGGCACGCTGGTGCTGGCCGATGACGACGAGGTACATCTCAGCAATCTGCAACGGCAAATTCTCTTTACGACAGAAGACATCAACCAGCCTAAAGCTCACGTTACGCGCCAGCGGCTGAACCAGCTTAACCCGGATATCGAACTGGTTGCGCTCCAGACGCGGCTTAGCGGGGACGATCTGCAACGGGAAGTGGCCCTTGCCGACGTGGTGCTGGACTGCACGGACAACATGGCAACGCGTCAGGCCATTAATGCGGCCTGTGTGACACAGAACACGCCGCTGATCACCGCCAGCGCGGTCGGTTTCGGCGGGCAAATAATGGTACTTACGCCGCCGTGGGCACAGGGCTGCTATCGCTGCCTGTGGCCGGACGAGGCGGAACCGGAGCGTAACTGCCGCACGGCAGGCATTCTTGGGCCAGTGGTGGGCGTGATGGGAACCCTTCAGGCGCTGGAGGCCATCAAGTTGCTCAGCGGCATGGAGACAGAACGCAACACGCTGCGGCTGTTCGACGCCCGTTCCAGCGGCTGGCGTCATCTGGCGTTAAACCGCGCCAGCCACTGTCCGGTATGCGGAGGCCGCGATGCGCATTCTGTTTAACGATGAGCCGATGACGTGCGATGACGATCTCACCGTTGCCGCACTGCTCGACACGCTGCGCCAGCTCAAGCCGGGAACGGCGCTGGCGCTCAATCAACAGATCCTGCCGCGTGAGCAGTGGGAACATCAGCAGGTCAGTGAAGGCGACCAGATCCTGCTGTTTCAGGTTATCGCAGGGGGCTGAAATGTTACGTATTGCCGATAAAACGTTTGAATCACACCTGTTTACCGGAACCGGGAAATTCGCCTCGCCACAGCTGATGGTGGATGCCATCCGTGAAAGCGGCAGCCAGCTGGTGACGCTGGCGATGAAGCGCGTGGATTTGCGTCAGCACAACGATGCCATACTTGCGCCGTTACTGGAGGCAGGCGTGACGCTCTTACCCAATACCTCCGGTGCGAAAACGGCCGAGGAGGCGATTTTCGCCGCGCAACTGGCCCGGGAAGCGCTCGGCACCCGCTGGCTGAAGCTGGAAATTCACCCGGACGCCCGCTGGCTGTTGCCCGACCCAATCGAAACCCTGAAAGCGGCAGAGAAGCTGGTGCAACAGGGCTTTACCGTCCTGCCCTACTGCGGCGCAGATCCCGTGCTGTGTAAGCGTCTGGAAGAGGTCGGCTGCGCTGCCGTGATGCCGTTAGGCGCGCCCATTGGCTCCAATCAGGGTCTGGAAACCCGTGCAATGCTGGAGATTATCTTCGAGCAGGCTACCGTGCCCGTAGTGGTGGATGCGGGGATCGGCGTACCCAGCCACGCCGCGCAGGCGCTGGAGATGGGCGCCGACGCGGTGCTGGTGAATACCGCCATTGCGGTGGCCGACGACCCGGTAATGATGGCGCGTGCGTTCCGCCTTGCCGTGGAATCTGGTCTGCTGGCACGGCAGTCCGGTCCCGGCTCGCGCAGCGTTCAGGCGCAGGCCACCAGCCCGCTGACCGGTTTTCTGGAGGCGCTCTGATGGCTACCTTTACCGATCGCTGGCGTCAGCTTAACTGGGACGATATAGCCTTACGCATCAACAGTAAAACCGCTGCGGACGTAGAGCAAGCGTTAAGCGCCCGGCAGCTGACCCGCGAGGATTTGATGGCCCTGCTTTCTCCGGCAGCCAGCACGTACCTTGAACCGATGGCGCAGCGCGCTCAGCGTCTCACCCGCCAGCGCTTTGGCAACACGGTAAGTTTCTATGTGCCGCTCTATCTTTCTAACCTGTGCGCCAACGACTGCACCTACTGTGGCTTCTCCATGAGCAACCGCATTAAGCGTAAAACGCTGGATGAGCATGAGATCGCCCGCGAGTGTGCGGCTATTCGGGAAATGGGTTTTGAACATCTTCTGCTGGTGACGGGCGAACATCAGAGCAAGGTGGGAATGGACTATTTTCGCCAGCATCTTCCGGCCATTCGCCGCGAATTTGCCTCGTTGCAGATGGAAGTGCAGCCTCTGTCGCAGGAGGAATATGCGGAGCTGAAAACCCTCGGGCTGGACGGCGTAATGGTTTATCAGGAAACCTACCATGAGGCGACCTATGCCCGACATCACCTGAAAGGGAAGAAGCAGGATTTCATCTTCCGGCTGGAAACGCCGGACAGGCTGGGGCGCGCCGGTATCGATAAAATTGGGCTGGGCGCGCTTATCGGTCTGTCTGACAGCTGGCGGGTAGACTGCTATATGGTGGCGGAACACCTGCTGTGGTTGCAGCAGCACTACTGGCAAAGCCGCTATTCCATCTCCTTCCCGCGACTGCGTCCGTGTGCGGGAGGCATTGAACCCGCCTCGCTAATGGATGAACGCCAGCTGGTGCAAACCCTGTGCGCCTTTCGTCTGTTCGCGCCGGAAGTGGAATTGTCGCTCTCCACGCGTGAATCCCCCGCGTTTCGCGACCGCGCGATCCCGCTGGCGATCAACAACGTCAGCGCCTTTTCCAAAACGCAGCCGGGCGGTTACGCTGACGATCATCCGGAACTGGAACAGTTCGCACCGCACGACGGACGACGACCCGAAGCGGTGGCGGAAGCGCTGGCTGCACAAGGTCTACAGCCGGTGTGGAAAGACTGGGATAGCTGGCTGGGAAGAGCTTCGCATCTGGGCTGAAACCGTCTGCAAAAACGCGGAAAGGTTACGAGGCGGCTCGTAAAATCAAAACCGGGCGATTGAGGCGATCTGCCCGGTTTTCTTATGCTTAACCACGTCAGCAACGGACGCTGACCAGGGTGAAAATGCTTCTTCCTCGTTTCGCCCTGCCCTCCGCCTCTTAAACAGAATTTCAATTGATACAATAAATACGTCGTTTCTTATCTACGCTTAAGATAAATCATCTCGTCGGTAACCGCCTTCTGTATAATTTACTACCAGCAACCGGACAGCGACTATGCTGAGGATATCGACAGACGCAACGCGTCTACCATCTGGATTGATGTACAACTCATGGCACTCCATAGTAAAAAGCTCTCTTTTACCCGGCCAATTATGGTCAGCTTCGCGGGGATCCTGTTCAGTTTCGCGCTGATCGCCATCCTGGTTATCCTTTCACAGAGAAAGGATTTTCTTGAGGATTATCATAAGATTAATGGTAACTTCACCCATAATCTGGCGGTTAACTATACCGAAACCATTCTGCGGGAAAATGACTATATTCTTGGTCGCGCTGCGATGTACTTCGCCCGTAATGACAGAGTGAATCAGACAATAAATATCGACCCGACACACGGTTTGCAGATGTTAATGCATTTGCAGAACCTGATGCCGACGGTGTCGTCTATCTCGCTGGCGGACACCGAAGGGCGCCATCTGCGCGCGCCGGAAGTGCTTCCAACGGAGAAGGGTAAGTCGTTCGACGCGCGAACCCGCCCATGGTTTATCGGGCAAGCGGAAGCCAGCAACTTTCCTCACTATACGCGCCCTTATCTGGACTATTTCACCCAACATCCCACCGTCACCCTCTATAAGCCGGTCATTTCACCGGAAGGCCGTCTGAAGGGCACGCTCGCTTTTCATCTTGATTTAACGTCCATGGGATATACGCTGCGCCAGATGGTGGCGCCGGTTCAGGGTGAGTTTTTTATCGTCGAGCGTGACGGCGCCGTTGTGCTTCATCCGGACACGGGGGCGCTCTTTAAGCAGTACGTAAGCGAAGCGCTGATGGACAAAATGACCAGCGGCGAAGGCCATCTTTTCGACCCCAAAAGTAAAACCTGGTATTACTACTACTCTTTCACCAATCCGGACTGGTTTGTGATTTATCGGGTTTCCGATGCCACGCTGACCGTAATCACCCGACATGAAACCACCGTCGTCGGCTGGGGATTTGCGCTGGCGGCAATCATCATTATTCTGTTCGGACTGTACCTTCGTCATGCTTCGCGTTCTGTGCTGATGAACATTATCAACGCCATCAAAACCGGAGACGTCAACCAGGCGCCACGCCTTGAGGCGATGCTCAGTCATACCATCCGAACGAACAAAGAACGCGAACTGGCCTATGTCCGTCAGGCCACGCATGATGCGCTGACAGGCTGTAAAAACCGCCGTGCATTCGATAACGATGTGGGAGAGTTGCTGGCCGCTCATCAACCATTCGTTCTGGCGCTGATCGACATCGATAACTTTAAATCCATTAACGACACCTGGGGCCACCTGAGCGGGGATATTGTTCTGCGCAACGTGGCGCGCGAGGGTATTCAGATCATGCAGCCGCACCACGTTTCCGTTTACCGCTACGGTGGAGAGGAATTCGCCGTGATTTTCCCGGCCGAACTGATGAACTCCGCGAACGCGTTACTGGAAGCCTGGCGCACCACCGTTGAAAAGCGGACCTGGCGGGAAGAGAACCTGCGAGTGACCTTCAGCGCCGGGTTGGGAGAGTGGCACTTCGAACCGCTGGAACAATTTATCGGTAGCGTAGATGAAGCGCTGTACACCGCTAAACAACAGGGTAAAAACCGCATCGTAAGCACGGCCAGCCGATAATCCCCCTCCTGAAATTCTGCCCGTTCTGACGGGCAGAATGCTCGCCTGTATAAAATTGTAACCGGTTTCAGAAAAATGCCGATTTCTTTGTGATGCCTGACACACAATCGCGGTAAAGCGGTTGTTGAAGCGGTCTGCACGGGATAATTATCAATAAACACATGTAGATCGAGGCTGACTATGAAGAACATCGTTTTATGCTGTGCAGCGGGAATGTCAACCAGCATGCTGGTTCAACGTATGATAGATGCCGCGCAGAAAAAAGGAGTCGAAGTAACCATTAAAGCCGTTCCGGTCGCGGAGTTTAAAGATAACATCGCGACGGCTGATATCGTATTACTGGGGCCACAGGTTAAATACGAACAGGCAAAACTCCAGGCGCAGGCCGATCCGCTCGGAAAAAAGGTCGCGGTCATCGACATGATGGATTACGGCATGATGAAAGGTGATGCCGTACTGGAAAAAGCGCTCAAACTTCTGGAGTCATAATGGAAGACTTAGAAACCACGATTATGGAACTGCTTGTCAACGCAGGTGCGGCGCGCAGTGCGGCCCTGACAGCGTTGCAGATGGCGCGAAAAGGCGACTTTGACGAAGCCGAAAAAGCGATGGAAGAATCGCGTGAATATGTGAAACATGCGCATACGATCCAGACGCAACTCATCGGTCTTGATGAAGGGACCGGGAAACTTCCGGTTAACCTGATCACCGTCCACTCTCAGGACCACCTGATGAACGCGATGGTTATTCAGGACCTGGCGGGCGATATGATTGAGCTTTATCGTCGGATCCCGTTAGTGAATTGACGACATGCAGATGTAAAAAAACCCGCCGAGGCGGGTTTTTTATTTACGGCATCAACGATTACTCGTTGTCGGAACCGCCCAGACCTGCGTTCAGCAGTTCTGCCAGGCTCGCGGATGCATCTTCAGCAGTAACCTGCGGTGCAGCTGGCAGTTCGCCCGCTGCGCGACGACGCATACGATCCTGGTGGTACGCATAACCGGTACCAGCCGGGATCAGACGACCCACGATAACGTTCTCTTTCAGACCGCGCAGTTCATCACGTTTACCTGCAACAGCGGCTTCGGTCAGGACACGAGTCGTTTCCTGGAACGATGCTGCGGAGATGAAGGATTCGGTTGCCAGAGACGCTTTGGTGATACCCAGCAGATCGCGTGCGAAGGTCGCACCGATTTTGCCGTTCGCTTCCAGATCGCGGTTAGCGATCTTAACGCGTGAGTATTCAACCTGCTCGCCTTCCAGGAAGTCGGAGCTGCCCGCGTTTTCGATGGTTGCTTTACGCAGCATCTGACGAACGATAACTTCAATGTGTTTATCGTTAATCTTAACGCCTTGCAGACGGTATACGTCCTGTACTTCGTTAACAATGTAACGGGTAACAGCATGTACACCACGCAGACGCAGGATGTCGTGCGGCGCTTCTGGACCGTCGGAAACCACGTCACCACGTTCCACGCGTTCACCTTCGAACACGTTGAGCTGACGCCACTTAGGAATCATCTCTTCGTACGGCTCGCTGCCATCTACTGGCGTGATAACCAGACGGCGCTTACCTTTGGTCTCTTTACCGAAGGAGATGATACCGCTGATTTCAGCCAGGATCGCAGGCTCTTTCGGACGACGTGCTTCGAACAGGTCAGCAACGCGTGGCAGACCACCGGTGATGTCCTTGGTACCGCCGGATTCCTGAGGAATACGCGCCAGGGTGTCACCAGAGCTGATCTGTACGCCATCTTCCAGCTGAACAATCGCTTTACCCGGCAGGAAGTACTGCGCAGGCATATCGGTGCCTGGGATCAGAACGTCGTTACCCTGAGCATCAACGATTTTCAGTGCAGGACGCAGATCTTTACCACCGGTAGTTCGTTCAGCAGAATCCAGAACCACCAGAGAAGACAGACCGGTCAGCTCGTCGGTCTGACGAGTAATGGTCTGGCCGTCAATCATGTCAGTAAAGCGGATGAAACCACTTACTTCGGTGATAACCGGCATGGTGTGTGGATCCCAGTTTGCAACGGTTTCACCGCCGGCAACCTGCTCGCCATCACCTTTCGCCATAACTGCACCGTAAGGCACTTTATAGCTCTCTTTGGTACGACCGAATTCGTCGATCAGCTTCAGCTCGGTGTTACGAGAGGTCACAACCAGCTTGCCTGCGGAGTTAACAACAGACTTCGCGTTGCTGAGCTTGATGCTACCTTTGTTTTTCACCTGGATGCTGGATTCAGCAGCCGCACGAGATGCCGCACCACCGATGTGGAACGTACGCATCGTCAGCTGTGTACCCGGCTCACCGATGGACTGTGCCGCGATAACGCCGATAGCCTCACCTTTGTTGATGATGTGGCCACGCGCCAGGTCACGACCGTAGCAGTGCGCACACACACCAAAGTCGGTGTCACAGGATACAACGGAACGCACTTTCACGGAGTCAACAGAGTTCGCTTCCAGCAGGTCACACCACTGTTCGTGCAGCAGCGTATTGCGTGGAACCAGAATGTCTGCGGTGCCCGGCTTCAGAATGTCTTCCGCGGTCACACGACCCAGTACGCGATCGCGCAGCGGCTCTTTAACATCACCACCCTCGATAACCGGGGTCATGGTGATACCTTCGAGGGTGCCACAATCGTCTTCGGTAACAACCAGATCCTGCGCAACGTCAACCAGACGACGCGTCAGATAACCGGAGTTCGCTGTTTTCAGTGCGGTATCCGCCAGACCTTTACGCGCACCGTGCGTGGAGATGAAGTACTGGAGTACGTTCAGACCTTCACGGAAGTTCGCGGTGATTGGCGTTTCGATGATGGAGCCATCTGGCTTCGCCATCAGACCACGCATACCTGCCAGCTGACGAATCTGTGCCGCAGAACCACGCGCACCGGAGTCGGCCATCATGTAGATGCTGTTGAAGGAGACCTGCTGCTCTTCGACGCCGTCACGGTTAATCACGGTTTCGGTTTGCAGGTTATCCATCATCGCTTTAGATACACGATCGTTCGCCGCAGCCCAGATATCGATAACTTTGTTGTAACGTTCGCCTGCGGTTACCAGACCAGACTGGAACTGCTCCTGGATCTCAGCAACTTCAGCTTCCGCTTCAGAGATGATCTCGTGTTTCTTCTCTGGGATGACCATGTCATCAATACCAACAGATGCACCTGAACGCGCTGCATAAGCAAAGCCGGTGTACATTGTCTGGTCAGCGAAGATAACGGTCGGCTTCAGACCCAGAATGCGGTAACAGGTGTTCAGCATTTTGGAGATCGCTTTCTTGCCCAGCGCCTGGTTAACGATGGAGAAAGGCAGACCTTTCGGTACGATCATCCACAGAATCGCACGACCAACGGTCGTGTCTTTCAGGCTGGTGTGCGCAACGAATTCGCCGTTTTCATCTTTTTCGTATTCGGTGATACGCACTTTAACGCGCGCATGCAGAGAGGCCAGGCCAGCGCGATAAATACGCTCCGCTTCTTTAGGGCCAGTCAGCACCATGCCTTCGCCTTTGGCGTTAACACAGTCACGGGTCATGTAGTACAGACCCAATACAACGTCCTGAGAAGGAACGATGATAGGTTCACCGTTCGCTGGAGACAGGATGTTGTTGGTAGACATCATCAGCGCACGCGCTTCGAGCTGGGCTTCCAGCGTCAGCGGTACGTGAACAGCCATCTGGTCACCATCGAAGTCGGCGTTATAGGCCGCACAAACCAGCGGGTGCAGCTGGATAGCTTTACCTTCGATCAGTACTGGCTCAAAGGCCTGGATACCCAGACGGTGCAGGGTTGGTGCACGGTTCAGCAGTACCGGGTGTTCGCGGATCACTTCGTCCAGGATATCCCAAACGACAGCTTCTTCACGCTCAACCATTTTCTTCGCAGCTTTGATGGTGGTGGCCAGGCCACGCAGTTCCAGCTTGCCGTAGATGAACGGTTTGAACAGCTCCAGTGCCATTTTCTTCGGCAGACCGCACTGATGCAGACGCAGGTATGGACCTACGGTGATAACAGAACGACCGGAGTAGTCAACACGCTTACCGAGCAGGTTCTGACGGAAACGACCCTGCTTACCTTTGATCATGTCGGCCAAAGATTTCAGAGGACGTTTGTTAGAACCGGTGATCGCACGACCACGACGACCGTTATCCAACAGGGCATCGACTGCTTCCTGAAGCATACGTTTTTCGTTGCGTACGATGATGTCCGGCGCAGCCAGATCCAGCAGACGTTTCAGACGGTTGTTACGGTTGATCACGCGACGGTACAGATCGTTCAGATCGGACGTTGCGAAACGACCACCATCCAGCGGAACCAGCGGACGCAGATCTGGCGGCAGAACCGGCAGAACGGTCAGGATCATCCACTCTGGTTTGTTACCAGACTGAACGAACGCTTCCAGCAGTTTGATACGCTTGGTCAGCTTTTTACGCTTGGTTTCGGAGTTGGTTTCGTTCAGCTCTTCGCGCAGCGTTTCACACTCTTGCTCCAGATCCATGCTCTTCAGCAGGGCCTGGATAGCTTCCGCACCCATCTTCGCGTCAAATTCGTCACCGAACTCTTCCAGCGCGTCCAGATACTGTTCTTCGGTCAGGATCTGGTTACGTTCCAGATTCGTCATCCCGCCTTCGATAACCACATAAGATTCGAAGTACAGAACACGTTCGATATCGCGCAGCGGCATATCCAGCAGCAGGCCGATACGGGACGGCAGCGATTTCAGGAACCAGATGTGAGCGGTCGGAGACGCCAGCTCGATGTGGCCCATACGCTCACGGCGTACTTTGGTCTGGGTCACTTCAACGCCGCACTTCTCACAGATCACACCACGGTGTTTCAGGCGCTTGTACTTACCGCACAGGCACTCGTAATCTTTTACTGGCCCAAAAATACGCGCACAGAAAAGGCCGTCACGCTCAGGTTTGAACGTACGGTAGTTAATGGTTTCCGGCTTTTTAACTTCACCGAAAGACCATGAACGGATCATGTCTGGCGAAGCCAGAGCAATTTTGATCGCATCAAACTCTTCGGTTTTAGTTTGCGCTTTCAGAAACTTTAATAAGTCTTTCACGGATTTGCTCCCGTCGGAGTTAGCACACTCTGCTGTCGGGCGTTAACCCGACAGCAGTGACCTGTTTGAGCGAGAATTACTCGTCTTCCAGTTCGATGTTGATACCCAGCGAACGAATCTCTTTCAACAGTACGTTGAAGGATTCTGGCATGCCCGGTTCCATCTGATGGTTGCCGTCTACGATGTTCTTATACATCTTAGTACGACCGTTCACGTCATCAGACTTAACGGTGAGCATTTCCTGCAAGGTGTATGCTGCGCCGTATGCTTCCAGCGCCCACACTTCCATCTCCCCGAAGCGCTGACCACCGAACTGAGCCTTACCACCCAGCGGCTGCTGAGTAACCAGGCTGTAAGAACCGGTAGAACGAGCGTGCATCTTGTCGTCGACCAGGTGGTTCAGTTTCAGCATGTACATGTAACCTACGGTTACCGGACGCTCGAACTGTTCACCGGTACGGCCGTCAAACAGCGTAATCTGACCAGACGTTGGCAGACCACCCAGTTGCAGCAGCTCTTTGATTTCAGCTTCTTTTGCACCGTCGAATACCGGCGTTGCAATTGGCATACCTTTGCGCAGGTTCTCTGCCAGACGCAGCACTTCTTCATCGCTGAAGGTGTTCAGGTCGACTTTCTGACGAACGTCGGTACCCAGATCGTAGGCACGCTGGATGAACTCGCGCAGTTTCGCGACTTCCTGCTGCTGTTTCAGCATGGCGTTGATCTTGTCGCCGATACCTTTTGCAGCCATACCCAGGTGGGTTTCCAGAATCTGACCGATGTTCATACGAGACGGTACGCCCAGTGGGTTCAGTACGATATCTACCGGCGTACCGTTAGCATCGTGCGGCATATCTTCGATCGGGTTGATCTTAGAGATAACACCCTTGTTACCGTGACGACCTGCCATCTTATCACCAGGCTGGATCTGACGTTTAACAGCCAGATACACCTTAACAATCTTAAGCACGCCTGGTGCCAGATCGTCGCCCTGAGTGATTTTGCGGCGTTTCGCTTCGAGTTTTTTCTCGAACTCGTGTTTCAGTTCGTCATACTGCTCAGCCAGTTGTTCCAGCTGATTCTGTTTCTCTTCGTCGGTCAGGCCCAGTTCCAGCCAGCGATCGCGTGGCAGTTTGTCGAGCTTCTCAGCTTCAACGCCACCGGCAACCAGCACCGCATAGATACGGCTGAACAGACCTGCTTCGAGGATTTGCAGTTCTTCAGACAGGTCTTTCTTAGCCTGTTTGAGCTGCATCTCTTCGATTTCCAGCGCACGCTTATCTTTCTCAACGCCATCACGAGTGAAGACCTGAACGTCGATAACCGTACCGGAAACACCGTTTGGTACGCGCAGAGAAGAGTCTTTAACGTCAGACGCTTTCTCACCGAAGATTGCACGCAGCAGTTTCTCTTCTGGCGTCAGCTGGGTTTCACCTTTCGGCGTAACCTTACCAACCAGAATGTCACCGCCGGTCACTTCCGCACCGATGTAAACAATACCGGATTCATCCAGCTTGGAGAGCGCAGCTTCACCCACGTTAGGGATGTCGGCAGTGATCTCCTCTGGCCCCAGCTTGGTGTCACGGGACACACAGGCCAGTTCCTGAATGTGGATGGTGGTGAAACGATCTTCCTGAACCACACGCTCGGAGACGAGGATGGAGTCTTCGAAGTTGTAACCGTTCCACGGCATGAACGCTACGCGCATGTTCTGACCGAGCGCCAGTTCACCGAGGTCGGTGGACGGACCGTCTGCCAGCACGTCGCCGCGCTCAACTGGCTCACCCAGAGATACGCAAGGCATCTGGTTGATACAGGTGTTCTGGTTAGAACGGGTGTATTTGGTCAGGTTGTAGATGTCGATACCCGCTTCGCCCGGATACATCTCGTCTTCGTTAACTTTGATAACGATACGGGATGCGTCGACGTACTGTACGGTACCGCCACGCTTAGCCACTGCCGTAACACCGGAGTCAACGGCAACAGCACGTTCCATACCGGTACCAACCAGCGGCTTATCAGCACGCAGAGTTGGAACGGCCTGACGTTGCATGTTCGCACCCATCAATGCACGGTTGGCGTCATCGTGTTCCAGGAACGGGATCAGGGACGCACCGACGGATACCACCTGCTGGGTGGATACGTCCATGTAGTCAACCTGGTCGCGGCTGAACAAGCTGGATTCGCCTTTGCTACGGCAGGTAACCAGATCTTCTACAAAGTGGCCTTCGTCATCCAGGTTGGAGTTCGCCTGAGCGATAACGTAGTTGCCTTCTTCGATAGCAGACAGGTAATGAATTTCGTCGGTAACCACACCGTCGGTCACTTTACGATACGGGGTCTCAAGGAAACCGTATTCGTTCGTCTGTGCGTACACGGACAGGGAGTTGATCAGACCGATGTTTGGACCTTCAGGCGTTTCGATTGGACATACGCGACCGTAGTGAGTCGGGTGTACGTCTCGAACTTCAAAGCCTGCACGTTCACGGGTCAGACCGCCTGGGCCGAGTGCGGAGATACGACGTTTGTGCGTAATCTCAGACAGCGGGTTGTTCTGGTCCATGAACTGAGACAGCTGGCTGGAACCGAAGAACTCTTTCACTGCCGCTGAAATCGGCTTGGCGTTGATCATATCCTGAGGCATCAGGGTATCCAGATCGCCCAGAGACAGACGCTCTTTCACCGCACGCTCTACACGTACCAGGCCAACGCGGAACTGGTTTTCCGCCATTTCGCCTACGGAACGGATACGACGGTTGCCGAGGTGGTCGATATCGTCCACTTCGCCTTTACCGTTACGGATATCGATGAGCTTCTTCATCACTTCAATGATGTCGTCTTTGCTCAGGATACCGGAACCTTCGATTTCGTCGCGCAGCAGAGAACGGTTGAACTTCATACGACCAACCGCGGACAGATCGTAGCGGTCTTCGGAGAAGAACAGGTTCTCGAACAGGCTTTCAGCCGCTTCGCGAGTTGGTGGCTCACCAGGACGCATCATGCGGTAGATTTCGACCAGCGCGCTCAGACGATCGTTGGTTGGGTCGACGCGTACAGTCTCAGAGATGTACGGGCCGTGGTCCAGATCGTTGGTGAACAGCGTTTCGATACGTTTGTGGCCAGACTGGCTCAGCTTAGCCAGCAGATCCAGGCTCAGCTCCATGTTAGCCGGGCAGATCAGCTCGCCAGTTGATTCATCAACGTAATCTTTCGCGGCTACTTTTCCTGCAATGTATTCAACCGGAACTTCGATGTGTTTGATATCATCTTTTTCCAGCTGACGGATGTGGCGCGCGGTAATACGGCGACCTTTTTCCACATACACTTTGCCGTTGGCTTCGATGTCGAACGATGCGGTCTCACCACGCAGACGTTCCGGCACCAACTCCATCTGCAACTTGTTGTCGCGGATTTCAAAGATCACTTTCTCAAAGAACAGGTCCAGGATCTGCTCAGTGGTGTAGTTCAGTGCACGCAGAATGATGGTTGCAGGCAGTTTACGACGACGGTCGATACGGACAAACAGGTTGTCTTTTGGATCGAATTCGAAGTCCAGCCATGAACCACGGTAAGGAATGATGCGTGCGTTATACAGTACTTTACCGGAAGAGTGCGTTTTACCTTTATCGCTGTCAAAGAAGACGCCCGGGCTACGGTGCAGCTGGGAAACGATAACACGCTCAGTACCGTTGATAACGAAAGTACCGTTGTCCGTCATGAGTGGAATTTCACCCATGTAGACTTCTTGTTCTTTAATGTCTTTTACGGTGCCTTCCGGCGCTTCGCGCTCGTAGATCACCAGACGCAGTTTTACGCGCAGCGGTGCGGAATAGGTCACGCCACGGATCTGACATTCCTGAACGTCAAACACCGGTTCGCCAAGGCGGTAGCTGACGTATTGCAACTCGGAATTACCGCTGTAGCTCTGAATCGGGAACACGGAACGGAAGGCTGCTTCCAGGCCGTACTGCCCTTCAGGATCTTGCTCGATAAACTTCTGGAACGAGTCAAGCTGGATAGAAAGGAGATATGGAATGTCCAGAACTTGTGGACGTTTACCAAAATCCTTACGAATACGTTTTTTCTCGGTATAGGAGTAAACCATAGGGTTCCTCAGCTCGCTGACAAGTCGACCCATCTGTCCGACGAAGGGACAGTTTGTGCAACACCATTTTGTGGACCGGAAAATTGAATACTTTCCGCAATACCTGTTGCTATCACGCTTAAACCATTTCATTGCGATTTACACAGAGCGAGCACCCTGTCGCAGTATATTAAGTCGTCGATAGAAACAAGCATTGTCAGGACAACCAGCAGTCAAACAGTGTGAAATGCTGCTGATGCCTTACAGCGCAAAAAGGCTGGTGACTAAAAAGTCACCAGCCATCAGCCTAATTGCTTAGGCTGCAACCAGAAAAGTTGGCTTATTTAACTTCAACTTCAGCGCCAGCTTCTTCCAGAGATTTTTTCAGTGCTTCTGCGTCGTCTTTGCTCACGCCTTCTTTCAGCGCAGCTGGAGCAGATTCTACCAGGTCTTTCGCTTCTTTCAGACCCAGGCCAGTTGCGCCACGTACTGCTTTGATTACAGCAACTTTGTTCGCGCCAGCAGCTTTCAGAATTACGTCGAATTCAGTTTTTTCTTCAGCAGCTTCAGCCGGGCCCGCAGCTACAGCTACAGCAGCAGCAGCAGAAACACCGAATTTTTCTTCCATTGCAGAAACCAGCTCTACAACGTCCATTACGGACATAGCTGCTACTGCTTCAATGATTTGATCTTTAGTGATAGACATTTAAATTGTTCCTGAAAATCAGAATAAGTTTATACGTAAGCAAATGCTTTATAAAGATAACTGCGATTAAGCAGCTTCTTTCGCATCGCGTACAGCAGCCAGAGTGCGAACCAGTTTGCCAGCCGCAGCTTCTTTCATGGTTGCCATCAGGCGTGCAATTGCTTCTTCGTAGGTCGGCAGGGTTGCCAGGCGATCGATTTGCGATGCCGGGATCAACTCACCTTCAAAGGCTGCAGCTTTGACCTCAAATTTTGCATTCGCTTTCGCGAACTCTTTGAACAGACGAGCAGCAGCGCCCGGGTGTTCCATAGAGTATGCAATCAGGGTCGGACCAACAAACGTGTCTTTCAGGCACTCGAACTGAGTACCTTCAACTACGCGACGCAGCAGGGTGTTACGAACAACACGCATGTATACGCCAGCTTCACGACCTGCTTTACGCAGTTCAGTCATTTTGTCTACAGTAACGCCACGGGAATCCGCAACTACTGCAGACAGCGCGCCTTTGGCTACTTCGCTGACTTCAGCAACAATCGCTTGTTTGTCTTGAAGATTTAAAGCCATTAGCTTTGCTCCTGGATGTTTGCCGGAACTCATGTTCCGGAACTCACTTCACTCGACCCAACGGGAAGAGCGTCTTAATACGGTGAGCAGAAACAAGCCAGAGTATTTAAAATAATCTTAGCGTTCTGTCACCGTCTACGCAGGGGATTAAGTTTCTTGCGAAACACCTGCGGTCTTCGACGGAGGCCTGGATAGGCCAGGCTCCAACGAACAATTCTTTTAGCCGCTAACTTTTGTTAGCAAACGTGGGGGTAAGATTGTAGACAAAATCACCGCCCACGTAAAGGCATTAGTTTGCAGCAGCGCTCAGGCCAGCCTGGTCAACTGCAACACCTGCACCCATGGTGGTGGAGATGCTAACTTTCTTGATGTACACGCCTTTCGCCTGAGTTGGTTTAGCTTTTTTCAGCGCAACCAGCAGAGCTTCCAGGTTTTCTTTCAGTTTGTCAGCGTCAAAGTCCACTTTACCGATGGTGGTGTGGATGATGCCGTTTTTGTCGTTACGATAACGAACCTGACCTGCTTTAGCGTTCTTAACCGCTTCAGCAACGTTAGGGGTTACAGTACCCACTTTCGGGTTTGGCATCAGGCCGCGTGGACCCAGAACCTGGCCCAGCTGGCCAACAACGCGCATTGCATCTGGAGAAGCAATAACAACGTCAAAGTTCATTTCGCCTTTCTTGATCTGATCAGCCAGATCTTCCATACCTACCAGTTCAGCGCCGGCAGCTTTAGCAGCTTCAGCGTTTGCACCCTGAGCAAATACAGCTACGCGTACGGAACGGCCAGTACCGTGTGGCAGTACAGTTGCGCCACGAACGTTCTGATCGGATTTACGAGCGTCGATGCCCAGGTTAACGGCAACGTCAACGCTTTCAACGAACTTAGCAGTTGCCAGTTCTTTCAGCAGAGCGATAGCTTCGTTGATGTCGTACTGTTTGGTCGCATCAACTTTGTCACGGATCACGGACATGCGCTTGGTCAGTTTAGCCATTTCTTAGTCCTCCACTACCAGGCCCATGGAACGTGCAGTACCTTCGATGGAGCGAGTCATCGCTTCAATGTCGGAACCAGTCATGTCGGCAGCTTTGGTCTGCGCGATTTCCTGCAACTGAGCGCGGGAAATTTTACCCACTTTGTCTTTGTTCGGCTTACCGGAACCAGACTTGATGCCCGCTGCTTTCTTCAGCAGAACTGCTGCTGGAGGGGTTTTGGTAACGAAAGTGAAAGAGCGGTCAGCGTAAACAGTGATTACAACTGGGATTGGCAGACCTTTTTCCATGGATTCGGTTTTGGCGTTAAACGCTTTACAGAATTCCATGATGTTCACACCCTGCTGACCCAGAGCTGGACCAACTGGTGGACTTGGGTTCGCCATACCTGCTGCAACTTGCAGCTTGACGTAGGCTTGTACTTTCTTAGCCATTCTAAAATCCTCTGATTGGGTAATAACGCCTCGGAGAGGCTCCCCGTGAATAAAATTCGTTTTACGGGTCGGGACCCATAAAAACAAAAGGCGCGAAATTGTATTCCAATCTCGCGCCCTGTGCAACGATTAAATCGTCGCTTTTTTGATCGCTGCTTAGGCTTTTTCTACCTGAGCAAAGTCCAGCTCTACCGGGGTCGCACGACCAAAGATAGAAACGGAAACTTTCAGGCGGGACTTCTCGTAGTCCACTTCTTCGACGACGCCATTAAAGTCAGCAAACGGACCGTCATTAACACGAACCATCTCACCCGGTTCAAACAGCGTTTTCGGACGCGGTTTATCACCAACCTGCTGGAGGCGGTTCATAATCGCATCAACTTCTTTGTCGCTGATTGGCGCCGGACGATCGGATGTGCCGCCGATAAAGCCCATCACGCGTGGTACGCTGCGCACCAGGTGCCAGCTCGCGTCGTTCATCACCATCTGAACCAGCACGTAACCCGGGAAGAATTTACGCTCGCTTTTGCGACGTTGGCCGCCACGGATCTCAACCACTTCTTCGGTCGGAACCATAACTTCGCCAAACAACTCTTCCATATTGTGTAATTTGATATGCTCACGCAGCGACGTAGCTACGCGGCCTTCAAAACCGGAAAACGCCTGAACGACGTACCAGCGCTTTTTAGGGGCTTCAGACATCTCAGAACCTCAGGCCAGTGATAAAGGATACCAGGCGAACCAGAATACCATCCAGTCCCCACAGGATCAGTGACATTACAGCGGTAACCGCCGCTACAATCAGCGTGGTGTGCAATGTTTCCTGGCGAGTCGGCCAAATGACCTTGCGGACTTCGGTACGCGCTTCGCGGGCAAACGCAACGGTCGCTTTGCCTTTCGTCGTCAACAGCGCGACACCACCCGCCGCAGCAATCAGAATTACCACTGCAAGCGCGCGTAGCGGCAGCATCATGTCACGATAAAGATAGTTGCCAACAATCGCCACAATCAGCAGCACGGCTACAACTACCCATTTCATCGCTTCCAGGCCGCGCCCGCTCCCTTGAGCTTCGGTATTCGCACTCATAAACCAACCTGTCAGAAGTATTCTACAAACATTTTCACCCCGCGAGTGCGAGGCAAACCAATCGAAATGCTATTCGCTTTTCGTATTATACGCTCTCCGCAGAGCCTGTCTCAGCAATGATTATGACAAAATTAATCACTGATGAGCCAGGTTCTGATGTGAAAGCGTGCAAAAAGGGCATCAAATGATGCCCTTTTATTGCGCATTGCGTCAAATGTTATCAGCGATTAGCCGAGAACTTTAGCAACAACGCCCGCGCCAACGGTACGGCCGCCTTCACGGATTGCGAAACGCAGACCGTCGTCCATCGCGATTGGGTGGATCAGCGTCACAACCATCTTGATGTTGTCGCCTGGCATTACCATCTCTACGCCTTCTGGCAGTTCGATGGTACCGGTCACGTCAGT